>NZ_WWJT01000770.1 GCF_009865385.1 Streptomyces sp. SID486
GCGGTCCGCCGCGCGGCGCCCGGCCGTCCGCCCCGCCGCACCCGTGCCCCGGCGCCCGGCGCCGCGGAGCCGGGCCTCTCCCTGGTGATCTTCGCGCCCCGGGACGACGTCGCCGTGCACGCCCCGGACCCGCGCGCCGCCGAACCCCTCCTGGCCTCCGGCACTCCCCACCTGTACGCCGGTGTCGTGGAGGGCACGGGCGTCGTCGGTCCGCTGGTGCTGCCCGGCGAGACGGGCTGTGCCGGATGCCTGGACCGGAACCGCACGGACCGGGACCCGGTCTGGCCCCGGCTGGTCACCCAGTGGCGTTCCGGCCGGTCCCGCCGCGTCGGGGCCTGCGACCTGGCCCTGGCCACGGCCGTCGCCGGTCTCGCCGCGGCACACGCCCTGGCCTTCCTCGACGGGCAGTCGCCGTCCGGCACCGGCGCCCGCTGGGAGGTGTCGCTGCCCGGCCTGACCTGGCACTCCCGCCCGGTCCGGCCGCATCCGGCCTGTGGCTGCGGGGCGGCGGGCAGGGACAGACCGGAGCACTCCTCAACGGGCGGGGAGCCACGCGGGACAATGGCGGTGCAACGGCCGTCGACGGAGCGGCGACGCGAAGCGGGCGCGACACGGCCGGCTGGGACTTGGAGGGCGCATGTCTGATCTTCCCCGGAAGGCGGTCACCCGTACCGCGAAGCTCGCCGCGCTCCCGCTCGGCATCGCCGGCCGGGCCACCTGGGGGCTGGGCAAGCGGATCGTGGGCGAGTCCGCGGAGATCGTCGGCCGCGAGCTGCAACAGCGCACGGCGGAGCAGCTGTTCAAGGTGCTCGGTGAGCTGAAGGGCGGCGCGATGAAGTTCGGACAGGCCCTGTCCGTCTTCGAGTCGGCGCTGCCGGAGGAGGTCGCCGGCCCCTACCGCGCCGCCCTGACCAAACTCCAGGAGGCGGCCACGCCGATGCCGACCCGCACCGTGCACGCGGTGCTCACGGAGCGGCTCGGAGCGGACTGGCGGGAGCTGTTCGAGGAATTCGAGGACAAGCCGGCCGCCGCCGCCTCGATCGGCCAGGTGCACCGGGCGGTGTGGCACGACGGCCGTGAGGTGGCGGTCAAGGTGCAGTACCCGGGCGCCGGCGAGGCCCTGCTCTCCGATCTCGGCCAACTCAGCCGGTTTGCCCGGCTGCTGGGCCCGCTCATCCCGGGCATGGACATCAAGCCGCTGATCACCGAACTGCGGGACCGCGTCTCCGAGGAGCTGGACTACGGTCTCGAGGCCCAGGCTCAGGCCGCGCACGCGGAGGAGTTCGCGGACGATCCGGACGTGGTCGTGCCTGCGGTGGTGCACCAGTGCGAGCAGGTCCTGGTGACCGAGTGGATCGACGGCATCCCGCTGTCCGAGATCATCGCGGACGGCACCCGGGAACAGCGCGACCGCGCCGGCCAGCTCCTGACCCGCTTCCTCTTCTCCGGCCCGGCCCGCACCGGCCTGCTGCACGCCGACCCGCACCCGGGCAATTTCCGTCTGCTGCCCGGCGGCCCGGACGGCGAGGACGACTGGCGTCTCGGGGTCCTGGACTTCGGCACGGTCGACCGGCTGCCCGGCGGCCTGCCCGCCCCGATCGGCGACTCCCTGCGGATGACCCTGGACGGCGAGGCGGAGGCGGTCTACGAGCTGCTCTGCGCGGAAGGGTTCGTGAAGGAGACCATCGAGCTGGACCCGGACGCGGTCCTGGACTACCTGCTGCCGATCATCGAGCCGGCCCGGGCGGAGGAGTTCACCTTCACCCGCTCCTGGATGCGCAGCCAGGCCGCTCGTGTCGCCGACCCCCGCTCCCCCGCCTACCAGCTCGGCAAGCGGCTCAACCTTCCCCCGGCCTATCTGCTGATACACCGGGTGACCCTGAGCACGATCGGGGTCCTGTGCCAGCTGGGCGCCACGGTACGGATGCGGGAGGAGCTGGAGACCTGGCTGCCGGGGTTCACGGCCGACGCGGCCGAGAGCGGCACGGGCGACGGCGACACGGGTGTGGAGGAGCCGGCGGCGGGCGCCTGACCCGGCGGGGGGCGCCGGGCGGCCGGGCGGGGGGCTAGGCGGAGGGCACCGTGCGGCCGGGCGGGGGCTGGGCGGAGGGCACCGTGCGGCCGGGGGAGAACGGGCCGAGGACGCCGTGCGGCCCGGCTCTCGCCTCCGTCCCGCCCGGCACCGGGCCCGTCACCACCAGGCCGAGTCGAGCCGCCCCTCGATCGCCCGGAGATTCTCGCGGGAACAGGCGTCGCAGAAGTACTCCCGGACGCCGTTCTCCACGGAGCAGGTCCAGGTGACCGGCTGCGGGACGCCGGCCGGGGTGCCGCAGCGGGCACACACGAGGCGGCGGCGCTCCGCGGTGGAGCCGCCCTGATCACTTCCTCCGGGAAGACTCGTCACCCGGCGACGATAACCCCGCAGGTGGCGGATCACCGTGCGCAACGCACCGCGGGGGCCGGTCCGTTCGGCCGGACCGGCCCCCGCGGGGAAGCTTCGCCTCCCTGGTCCGGGAGGCCACCGCTGCTCAGGTGGGTGTCATTACTGCATGACGGCCATGGCGAGCGCACGGCGCGCACGCAGCGAGGCGCGCTCGGCCCGGCGCTGCATCCGCTGGGCCACCGCCAGGCGCATCGCCCGGCGCTCGCGCACGGCGTCATGGAGTCGGTCGTGCATATGCGCACGAGCCAGGGCTTCTTGCATGAGTTGCATCTCTCGGTTCCTGTCCTGGCGCACTTCGGTCGCGCCGGTGGTGGTGAAGTCTGGGGTCGCGGAGCCGGCGGGCTCGGTGGTGGACGGCTTCATCGGGGCCTGCTTCTTGGGGTCGTGCGTGAGGGGGCGGTCGATCGTTCCTGCGGTGTTCATGCTGTGACCGGGTTCTTGCGCGGGCGGCCACGGGGCCGCTTGCGGGCGACGACGACACCCTGGACGAACAGCTCGCCACCCCAGACGCCCCAGGGCTCACGCCGCTCCTTGGCACCGGCGAGGCATGCCTCGATCAGCGGGCAAGTGCGGCAGAGGGACTTGGCGTACTCCACGTCCGCGGGCGACTCGGCGAAGAAGACCTCCGGGTCGTAGGAGCGGCAGGGGACGGGTACGCCGAGGTTCTCGATGGCGTCGTCGAGCGCGGTGAGCGCGGTGAGGGGGATCAAGGCGGAGTCCTCCGTGAGGCCGGGCGGGGGGATCGTTTGTGAAGGCGGTACGGACGGGGCGTGCGCTTCGAGTTGCACGATTGGTTTTCCTCGTCTGGTCGTTCCGGCCGGTTGACCGGGTGGCGGCTTGGTACCGGGTTCGTTTCCTGTCCCGAGGCCCCTTCGCTCCGTCCGCCCCGTTCGGGGCAAACAGAAGGGCCGCGGATCCCGGGTGGGGTTCCGCGGCCCTGAAGGCGCCGGCCTGATCGGCGATCAGGCTGGATCACTCCAGGGTTCTGGCCCACGGAAGGCCCACATCAGGTGGTGCTGCGTCGTCTGCTTCCGGAATCCGGCACCGGCCGCCGCAAAGGCATAGGCATGTGCCTGTGCCACTACCGCTTCCAGTGCCTTGGTCGGTCGCTCATTGCGCTCACGGATGGGAAGACCCGCGAGGGCAACGGAGGACGCCGGACGCGCGGCACGGATGCCGGACAGACCGGTGCCCTTGTTCGAGGCGCCGAGCATGCACAGGGAGACGGTCGAGCGATCGGTCATTTTGGCCGCGCTGGTGGTGCTGATGTTGATGCTGATCACTGGACTCGCCTCCTCTCGGCGTCTTGGGGACCGGGGTGAACCGGCCCGTCGGATATGCAAGTACAACACGGAACCGGGGCCTCGGAGAAGGCCGCTGCTTCCGTGCCTAGAACCTATGGGGATTGCCGGGGCATGTGCAAACTATTTTTCCGACGAGTTGCGATCAGTTGCCCCCGGCCGCCCCCTCAGGCTCCTGACCTGCACAGATGGCCAGAACATCGGCTCCGTAGCTGCGCAGCTTGCGGCTGAGGACGCCAGGGATGCGGGCGAGGTCGGCGGAACTCTCCGGGCAGGTCTCGGCGATGGCCATCAGCGTCCGGTCGGTGAAGACGCAGAAGTCCGGCTGGCCGCTGCGCTCGGCCTGGGCCGCCCGCCACTCCCGGAGCCGCTCGTAGAGCCCCTCGTCCATGTCCGAGGGGCAGTCCGCGCAGCGCATCAGCTTCATCTCGCCCGCGTCGGTGAGCGTGCGGCCGCAGACCCGGCAGCGGGCCGGGGTGCGCTGGGCGCGCCGGGGCACGGCGGCGGGTCCGGCGGTGAACCCGCGCTCGACGCCCGCGCCGGCGGCGGAGCCGGCGTGGCCGACGGTGGGGGTGGTGCCGGGACGCAGGCCGTCCAGGAAGCGGCTCGGTCTGCGGTGGGCACGGCCGCCGGGTGAGCGGGACAGGGCCCAGGAGACATGGAGGCGCTGCCGGGCGCGGGTCACCCCGACGTACAGCAGGCGCCGCTCCTCCTCGATCTGCTCGTCGGTGCGGGCGTAGGTGATGGGCAGCATGCCCTCGGCCACGCCGACCAGGAACACGACGTCCCACTCCAGGCCCTTGGCGGCGTGCAGGGAGGCGAGGGTGACGCCCTGGACGGTGGGGGCGTGCTGGGCGTTCGCCCGCTCGTCCAGCTCCGTGACGAAGTCGGCGAGGGTGACTCCCGGCCGGGCGGCGGCCAGGTCGTGGGCGAGGCCCACCAGCGCGGCCAGCGATTCCCAGCGCTCCCTGACCGCGCCGGAGCCGGCCGGGGGCTGACTGGTCCAGCCCTCGCCGGAGAGGACGGCACGCACCTGTGAGGGCAGGTCCACGACGTCGTCCAGGAGGGAGTCGTTGCCGCCGAAGCGGGCCGCGCCGCGCAGGGCGATGCCGGCCTTGCGGATCTCGGGCCGGTCGAAGAAGCGCTCGGCTCCGCGCAGCTGGTAGGGCACGCCGGCGTCGGCGAGCGCCTGCTCGTAGGTCTCGGACTGGGAGTTCGTCCGGAACAGCACGGCGATCTCGGCGGCCGGGACGCCCGCGTCGATCAGCTCGCGGATGCGCCGGGCGGCGCCCTCGGCCTCGGCGGGCTCGTCGGTGTACTCGGTGTAGACGGGTTCGGGGCCCGGGGGGCGCTGGGAGACGAGTTCCAGCCGGTGGCCGGCGGCGCGGCCCCGGGCCTGGGCGAGCAGACCGTTGGCGAGGCGGACCACCTGGGGTGTCGAGCGGTAGTCCCGGACCAGCTTCACGACGGTCGCCCCGGGGTGCCGGGCCCGGAAGTCGAGCAGATGGTCGGGCGTTGCGCCTGTGAACGAATAGATGGTCTGGCTGGCGTCACCGACGACGCACAGGGCGTCCCGGTCGCCCAGCCACAGGTCCAGCAGGCGCTGCTGCAGGGGGCTGACGTCCTGGTACTCGTCCACGACGAAGTGCTGGTACTGCGCGCGGACCTGTTCGGCGATGTCGTGCCGGTCCTGGAGGACGGCGACCGTCAGCAGCAGGACGTCCTCGAAGTCGATGACGGCGCGGTCGCGCTTGAGGTCCTCGTAGGCCGCGTAGAGGTGGGCGATCTCGGCCGGGTCGCGGGGGGCCTCACGGCCGGCCTTCGCTGCCGCGTACGGATAGTCGGTGGGGACGGTCTGGGTGACCTTGGCCCATTCGATCTCACCGGTCACGTCCCGCAGCTCGTTGCGGTCGAGGCGGGTACCGAGGGCGGCGGCGGCGTCGGCGACGAGCTGGATCTTGCGGTCGACGAGCCGGGGAAGGGAACCGCCGATCGCTTTCGGCCAGAAGTACTGGAGCTGGCGGAGGGCGGCGGAGTGGAAGGTCCGGGCCTGCACCCCCTGGGCACCCAGCTGGCGCAGCCGGCCGCGCATCTCTCCGGCGGCGCGGTTGGTGAAGGTGACGGCGAGCACGCTGGACGGCTGCAGGATCCCGGCGCGGACGCCGTAGGCGATGCGGTGGGTGATCGCACGGGTCTTGCCGGTGCCCGCTCCGGCCAGCACGCACACCGGGCCGTGCAGGGCGGTGGCCACCTCGCGCTGCTCGGGGTCGAGCCCTTCGAGCACCGCGTCGGCCGTCTCCGGTACCTGCGGGAAAAGGGGGGAGTGCGTTGCTGCTGTCACACCGCCATGCTGCCAGGTCGCCCGGGACGGCTGTGCCGGTTGTCCACAGGCAAGGGCTCGCAGTCGTACCAATGCGGCGGGTGTCACAGCGGGAGGGGGCCGGGCGGTGGCATCCCGGCCGGGAATGACGCGCCGATCGCCTACGTTCTGACCCTGCACGACTTTTTCCGAGCGGCCTGAGGAGAGCGAGACAGATGCAGGGCACTGTGACGATGTACAGCACCACCTGGTGCGGCTACTGCCGGCGGCTGAAGAGCCAGCTGGACCGGGAGGGCATCGCCTACAGCGAGATCAACATCGAGCAGGACCCCGAGTCCGCCGCTTTCGTGGAGAAGGCGAACGGGGGCAACCAGACGGTCCCGACCGTTCGGGTCGTGCCCGCCGACGGTGGTACGGAGGTCGTCATGACGAACCCGAGCCTGGCCCAGGTGAAGCAGGCCCTGGCGGTCTGAGGCCGCTCGGGGGCGCCCCGGGCGGAGGGCGGAGCCGGCCGGATTCGAACCGGCGTCCTCGCAGTGGTGGAGAGCGCGCGCGACGGCCTCTGCGCTACGGCCCCGCCCGGCCTGGCATCCCAGCCGCCCCTTCCTCCGGGAAGGGGCGGCTGTGCTGTGTCCCCGGTGTGCGGGGTGGGTCAGACGAAGCCGCGGGTCGGCAGGGGCTTGCCGTACCACATCTCGATCAGGCGGGCCGCGATGGAGATGCCGTAGGGCGGCAGGACCTCGCCGGACTCGAAGGCCGCGTGCAGCTCCTCGCGGGAGAACCAGCGGGCCTCGTGGATCTCGTCCCCGTCGACGTCGATCTCGGTGGAGACGGCACGGGCCATGAAGCCGAGCATCAGGCTGGACGGGAACGGCCAGGGCTGGCTGGCGACGTACTCCACGGGACCGACGGCGACGCCGACCTCCTCGGACACCTCGCGGCGCACCGCCTGCTCGATGGACTCGCCGGGCTCGACGAATCCGGCGAGCGTGGAGAAGCGGCCTTCGGGCCAGTGGACCTGGCGGCCGAGCAGGATGCGGTCCTCCTCGTCCGTGACCGCCATGATCACGGCCGGGTCGGTGCGCGGGTAGTGCTCGGCACCGCAGGCCTGGCAGCGGCGGATGTGTCCGGCCGCCGCGATGACCGTGCGCTCACCGCACCGGGAGCAGAAGCGGTGGGTGCGCTGCCAGTTCTCCAGGCCCACCGCGTGCACCATGAGCCCGGCGTCACGGGCCGACAGCAGCAGGCCGGCCTCCCGCAGGCCGGCCGGGCGCGCGGACTGGTCGATGCGCCCCGGCAGCGAGTCCTTCTGGAGGGCGAAGTAGCTGACGCCGTCCTCGTCGGTGCCCAGAAAGTAACGGTGCGCCTCGGTGAGCGGTGCCTCGAAGGACGGCGTCATCACGAGTTCGGTCCGGCCGTCCGGGGTCTCGTCGATGAGGACCTGGCCGCCGGAGACCACGAAGCAGCGGGTCGTGGGATGGCTCCACGCCGCCGCGAGCCAGGCCTCGTCCAGCCGGTGGTGGGCGGCGCGGTCGATGCCGCTCGGGGCGGTCAGCGAGATCGGTCGGTCGGCTGTGTGGTCGGTCCAGGTGGTCACGGGTGCTTCCAACTCCCCCAGTACAGCGGTTCTTGCGGCGGGCGGTTCGGCGGGACACAGGGCGGGAGGGCACCGGGTCGGGCGCGGGCGGGCGGTCTTTCCAGTGTGCCCCGCGCGCGGTGCCCTCCCGTACGGCGCCGGCCGGTCAGGATGCGGGACGCCAGTTCCCGGCCAGGTCACCCCACAGGTAGGCGCTGGTCTCGACTCCCTTGAGGAGGAGGTCGAGCTCGACCTTCTCGTCGGGAGCGTGCCAGCCGTCCGACGGCACGGAGATGCCCAGGAAGAGCACGGGGGCGCCGAGGACCTCCTGCAGGTCGGCGGCGGGTCCCGAGCCGCCCTCGCGGGTGAAGCGGACCGGCCCCTCGAAGGCACGGCCCATGGCGTGCACCACGGACCGCAGCGCGGGGTGGTCCAGCGGGGTCAGGCACGGGCGCGTGGCCGAGCCGAAGTCGATCTCGTACCGGATCCCGGCGGGGACCTGCTCGGCGGCCCAGGCGCGCACGGCCTTCTCGATGTGGTCGGGGTCCTGGCCGGCGACCAGCCGGAAGGAGAGTTTCACCATGGCCGCGGACGGGATGATCGTCTTGCTGCCCGGGCCCTGGTAGCCACCGCCGATGCCGTTGACCTCGGCGGTGGGCCGGGCCCAGATGCGCTCCAGGGTCGAGTAGCCGGCCTCGCCGTGCAGGGCGGTGGATTTGGCGGTGTGCAGCCAGCGGTCCTCGTCGAAGGGCAGCTCGGCGAAGAGTTCGCGCTCGCGGTCGGTCAGCTCGACGATGCCGTCGTAGAAGCCGGGGACCGCCACGCGCGCGTCGTCGTCGTGCAGGGCCGCGACGAGGCGGGCGGCGGCGGTGGCGGGGTTGGGCACGGCGCCGCCGAAGGAGCCGGAGTGGATGTCCTGGCCGGGGCCGTACAGCCGGATCTCGCACTCGGCCAGGCCCCGCATGCCGGTGCACACCGTCGGGGTGTCCTCGGACCACATGCCGGTGTCGGAGACGATCACGGCGTCGGCGGCGAGCCGCCCGGCCCGCTCCTCGACCAGGGCCCGGAAGTGCGGGGAGCCGGACTCCTCCTCGCCCTCGACGAGCAGCTTGAGGTTGACGGCCGGCGCGGTGCGGCCGGTGGCGGCGAGGTGCGCACGGACGCCGAGTGTGTGGAAGAACACCTGGCCCTTGTCGTCGGCCGCCCCGCGCGCGTAGAGGCGGTTGCCGCGGACGACCGGCTCGAAGGGGTCGCTGTTCCAGCCGTCCTCGCGGGCGGCGGGCTGCACGTCGTGGTGCCCGTAGACGAGGACCGTGGGCGCCTCCGGGTCACCCGAGGGCCACTCCGCGAAGACGGCCGGGGCCCCCGGGGTCTGCCAGACCTCGGCCGTGGGGAAGCCGGTCTCCAGAAGCTTGGCGGCGAGCCAGTCCGCGCTGCGCCGTACGTCGGGCGCGTGGTCGGGCTGGGCCGACACGGAGGGGATGCGCAGCCATGCGGTGAGGTCCTCGAGGAAGGCGGCGCGGTGCTGCTCGATGTACATGCGGACGGCGCTGTCCGGGGTCTGGCTCATGCTCCCGAGCCTATCCGCCCGCACCGACATCCTCGGAGGGCGGTTCGTCACACTCAGGTCGCCCCCGATGACCGCTCCGTCCCGCCCGTGAGCAGGCGCTCCAGCGCGTCCCTGCCCGGCAGGCCGGTGGGCCGCACGACCTCGCCGCTGCGCACGTACAGGAAGCCGGCGGTGACCGACTCGGGCGGCACGCCCTGCTGCTCGGCCCAGGCCAGCCGGTAGACGGCGAGCTGGAGCGGGTCGGCGGTGCCGGTGCGGCCGGTCTTCCAGTCGACGATCTCGTACGTGGCCGCGTCGCCGTCGCCGTACCGGTAGACGGCGTCGATGCGGCCCCGGACGACGCGGCCGGCGAGGGTGAGCTGGAAGGGCGTCTCGACCCGGTACGGGGTGCGTCGCGCGTACTCGGTGCGTTCGAACGCCTCCTTCAGGGCTTCCAGGTCGCGTTCGTCGGCGATCTCGGCGTCACTGCCGGGCAGCTCGTCCGGTTCCAGCAGGGGCAGCGTCAGCTCCTCGAAGCGGCTCTCGACCCAGGCGTGGAAACGGGTACCCCGGCGCGCGGCCGGTTGCGGGGGGCGTGGCATGGGGCGCGCGAGTTCCTGCGCGAGCCCGTCCGGGTCCTCGGCCAGGCGCAGCAGCTGGGACGCGGTGAGCGTGCTGGGCAGCGGGACGTCGGTGACGGCCTGCCGCGCGCGCAGCAGCTCCCCGGTGAGCGCGTCGAGGTCGCGGTCCCAGGATGCGACGGTCCGCGCTTCCTCGGGGGTGAGGGAGGCGGGGGCCGACGGGCCGGCGGGCCCGGGGCGGGTCTGCGGAGCGGGCGCCTGGTGCGGGACGGGCACCTGGTGCGGGGCCGGGGCCTGGTGCGGGACGGTGTACGGCTGCCGGCCCGGTTCGCGGGCGTACGGCTGCCCGCCGCCCGGTTCGTGGCCGGACGGGTGCTCGTGCGGCTCGTCGTACGGCTCGTGCGGCTCGTCGTACAGGTCGTCGTACGGCTCGTCGCCGAACGGGTCGTCCTCCGGTGGTGCGGGCCAGTCCGGGTGGTCGTCGCCGGCGGGGTCGTGCGGGACGGGGCCGGGGGCGTCGGCCGCGGTGGCGAGTGCGTCCAGGTGGGCGAGGACGGTCTCGGCGGCGGTACGGCGGCGGGCCAGGGCCGCGGCGTCCAGGGGAAGCGGCCACACCTGGTCGGCGACGGCCGCGTGCAGCGCCGGGTTCTCCGCGTCCTCGGCGGGCTCGTCCGCCCATGCCTCGATCTCGCCGTGTCCGGCGGCGCAGTGGTCGTACAGGGCCTTGAGGAAGTCGGAGGGGCCGCGCGGCTTCTTCTGGCTGGGGCCCCACCAGTGGCCGGAGCCGAGCAGCAGCGAGCGCGGGCGGGTGAAGGTGACGTAGCCGAGCCGCAGTTCCTCGGTGTGCTGGTGCTCCTTCATGGCCTCGTGGAAGGCCCTCATACCGCGCGAGTCCCAGTCGCCGACGTCGGGCAGGGTGTCGGTGTCTCCGCGCAGGGCGTGCGGCACCACCCTGGCCTGCGCGGTCCACTTCTCGCGGCCCTGGGCACTGGGAAAGGTGCCGGTCACGAGTCCGGGCACGGCCACGACGTCCCATTCCAGGCCCTTGGACTTGTGCGCGGTGAGCACCTTCACGGTGTTCTCACCGCCGGGCAGGGCGTTGTCCAGCCCCTTCTCGTACTGGGCGGCGGTGCGCAGGAAGCCGAGGAAGGCCAGCAGGGACGCCTGGGCGTCGCTCGCGGCGAAGGACGCGGCGACATCCAGGAAGTTGGACAGGGTCTCGCGGCGGCGGGCGGCGAGCGCGTTCGGCGACGCCGACAGCTCCACCTCCAGACCGGTGACGGCGAGCACACGGTGCAGGACGTCCATGAGCGGGTCGGCCAGCGAGCGGCGCAGGTCGCGCAGCTCGGCGGCCAGCCGGGCGAAGCGCACGCGCGCGTCCGGGGAGAACGGCAGCCCGTCGTCGGCGTCGCCCGCGTAGCCGGCGTCCGTCGGTGATTCCAGGAACGTGTCCAGGGCGTCGGCGAGGGACGTCACCTCGGCCGGGTCGACCCCCTCCACGGCCGCGGCGAGCCGGTGGTCGGGGTCGTCGGCGCCGCCCGCGCGCGCGTGGGCGACGAGCAGGCGGGCTCGGCGGCCGAGCAGCGCGAGGTCGCGGGGCCCGATGCGCCAGCGCGGTCCGGTCAGCAGGCGCACCAGGGCGGCGTTGGCACCGGGGTCCTGGAGGACCTCGCAGACGGCGACGAGGTCGGCGATCTCGGGCAGGTGCAGCAGCCCCGAGAGGCCGACCACCTCGACGGGGACGTCACGGGCGACCAGGGCGCCCTGGATCTCGGCGAAGTCGGTCGCGGTGCGGCACAGGACGGCGATCTCGCCGGGCGGCGTGCCGGTGCGCACGAGGTGCGCGAGGGAGTCGGCGATCCACTCGATCTCCTCGGCGTGGGTGGGCAGCAGCGCGCAGCGGACCCTGCCGTCGTGCTCGGCGCCGGGCGCCGGGCGCAGCGCCTCCACGCCCGCGTGCATGGCGCGCAGGGGTGCGGCGAGACCGTTGGCGAGGTCGAGCAGGCGCCCGCCGCTGCGGCGGTTCTCGCTGAGCGCCTGCCGGGTGGCGGGCCGGCCGTCGGAGCGGGCGAAGTGGTCGGGGAAGTCGTCCAGGTTGGCGACGGAGGCGCCGCGCCAGCCGTAGATGGCCTGGCAGGGGTCACCGACGGCGGTCACCGGGTGACCGGTGCCGTCGCCGAAGAGGCCCGCCAGCAGGACCCGCTGAGCGACCGAGGTGTCCTGGTACTCGTCCAGGAGCACCACCCGGAACTCCTCGCGCAGCAGGCGGCCCACTTCGGGGATGCGGCCGAGGCGGGCCGACAGGGCGATCTGGTCGCCGAAGTCGAGCAGGGCGCGCTCGCGCTTGGCGGCCCGGTAGCGCCGGACGAGGCCGGCCAGCTCCCGGCGGGCCGCCGCCGCCTCGGGGACCTTGCGCAGGTCGGCGTTGGTGAGCTTGGCGCTCTCCAGGGTGCGCAGCAGGTCGGCGTCCCAGGCGCGCAGCTCCTCGGGGTCGACGAGGTGTTCGGCGAGTTCGGCGTCCAGGGCCAGCAGATCGCTGACGAGGTCGGCGAAGGAGCGGGTCAGCGCGGGGTAGGGGCCGGGCGCCTCGCGCAGCACCCGCGCGGCGAGCTGGTAGCGGGTGGCGTCGGCCAGCAGGCGTGAGCTGGGTTCCAGACCGAGGCGCAGGCCGTGGTCGGTGAGCAGACGGCCGGCGAAGGCGTGGTACGTCGAGATGACGGGCTCGCCCGGCGGGTTGTCGGGGTCGATGGCGTCCGGGTCGGTGACGCCGGCCTTGATCAGCGCCTTGCGGACGCGTTCCGCCAGCTCACCGGCGGCCTTGTTGGTGAAGGTCAGGCCGAGGACCTGTTCGGGGGCGACCTGTCCGGTGCCGACCAGCCAGACCACGCGGGCCGCCATCACGGTGGTCTTGCCCGACCCGGCGCCGGCCACGATCACCTGCGGGGCGGGCGGCGCGGTGATGCAGGCCGTCTGCTCCGGGGTGAACGGGATGCCGAGGAGCTCCTTGAGCTGCTCGGGGTCGGTGATACGGGCGGGCATGTCGAAAGAGGCTAGCGGCGGGGACTGACAACCGGGGCCACAGTGCCCTTCCGGTGTGGAAGACGTGCAGGTCAGCAGGGGTGGTGCCGTACGTCACTCGACCACGTGCCGGCCCTCAGGACGCGCGCTGCACGCGGCACGGAACGCACAGTGCGTGCAGTGCTGGCCGGCGCTCGGCGTGAACCGCTCGTCGAGGACCTTTCCGGCGGCGGTGGCCAGCAGCTCGCCGACCCATTCCCCGGCCGGCGGCTCCTGGGTCTGCACCTTGGGCAGGCTCTCGCCCCCGTCGCGCTTGGCGGCGCCCTGCCTGAGGTGGACCAGTTCGGCGCCGCCCGGCTCGGGGCGCACGCCGTCGAAGGCCGTGTCGACGGCGCCCTCGCGGACGGCGAGCTGGTAGACGGCGAGCTGCGGGTGCCGTTCCACCTCACGGGCGGTGGGCGCCTGCTTGCCGGTCTTGAAGTCGACCACGTAGGCCCGGCCCTCGGCGTCCGTCTCCACGCGGTCCATCTGGCCGCGGATGCGGACCTCGTAGTCGCCCGCTTCGAGAGTGACGTCGAAGTCCTGCTCGCTGGCCACCGGGGTGCGGCCGGCCTGGGCCAGCACATGCCAGTTCAGGAAGCGTTCGAGCGCCACGCGCGCGTTGTCCTTCTCCTGCTGCGACTTCCAGGGGGCGTCGAAGGCGAGCGCGTTCCACACCGAGTCCAGCCGCTCCATGAGGACGTCCAGGTCGGCGGGGGTGCGGCCGGAGGCGACCTCGTCGGCCAGGACGTGCACGACGTTGCCGAAGCCCTGCGCGGTGGTGGCGGGGGCGTCGGCCTTCACCTCGCGGCCCAGGAACCACTGCAGCGCGCAGGTGTTGGCGAGCTGGTCGAGGGCGCTGCCGGAGAGCACGACGGGCTGGTCGCGGTCGCGCAGCGGCACCTTGCTCTCGGTCGGCTCGAACATGCCCCACCAGCGGTAGGGGTGCGCGGCCGGCACCAGCGGGCGGCCGTCCTCGTCGGCGAGTGCGGCGAGGCGGGCGAGGCGGCGGGCGGCGGCCTCGCGCAGGGCGGC
>NZ_WWJT01000771.1 GCF_009865385.1 Streptomyces sp. SID486
CCCGGGCTCCGCGCCCGAACCCCGCTCCCCCCCGGAGTCTGTCGCCCCGTCCTCGCCCGGAAAACCGGTGGTCGGTGAGAGGGGCGGGCGGAGAGACTCGGTGGCATGTTCGTGACGATCTCCACCACCGGTACGGCCGGGAGCCCGGCCACCGACCTGGGGTACCTGCTGCACAAGCACCCCGGCAAGGCGCAGGCGTTCTCCACCTCGTACGGCACGGCGCACGTCTTCTACCCCGAGGCGCGGGCCGAGCGCTGCACGGCCGCCCTGCTGCTGGAGATCGATCCGGTCGCCCTGGTCCGCAGGGGCAAGGGCAAGGGCCGCGGCGGCGCGCCCGACGCGGCCCTCGCGCAGTACGTCAACGACCGGCCGTACGCGGCTTCCTCACTGCTCGCGGTCGCGCTCGGCAACGTGTTCTCCAGCGCCCTGCGCGGGGTGTGCCAAACCCGCCCGGAACGGGCCGCGGCCCCGCTGCCCCTGCGCGTCGAGGTCCCCGCACTGCCCGCCAGGGGCGGCCCGGACCTCGTACGGCAGCTGTTCGCGCCGCTCGGCTGGACCGTGACCGCGGACCCGGTGCCGCTCGACACCGCGTTCCCCGAGTGGGGCGACTCGCGGTACGTCCGGCTCGTCCTGGAGTCGCAGGGGCTGACCCTCGCCGAGGCGCTGCGCCACCTGTACGTCCTGCTGCCGGTGCTCGACGACGCCAAGCACTACTGGGTCTCCGCCGACGAGGTCGACAAGCTGCTGCGGGCCGGTGAGGGCTGGCTGGCCGGGCATCCGGAGCAGCAGCTGATCACCAGCCGCTATCTCTCCCGCCGCTGGTCACTGACCCGCGAGGCGATGGACAGGCTGGAGCTGGTGCGGCTCGCGGAGGCCGACGACAGCGCGGTCGAGGACATCGACAACGCCGTCGGGGCCGAGACCGAGGCCGAGGAGAAGCCCACCCCGCTGGCCGTGCGGCGCCGGGACGCCATCCTCCAGGCGCTGCGGGACCACGGCGCCGGCCGGGTCCTCGACCTCGGCTGCGGGCAGGGCCGGCTGGTGCAGGAACTGCTCAAGGACCCCCGGTTCACCGAGATCGTCGGTGTCGACGTGTCGATGCGGGCCCTGGCCGTCGCCGCTCGGCGGCTGAAGCTGGACCGCATGAGCGAGCGGCAGGCCGCACGCGTCAAGCTCTTCCAGGGCTCGCTCGCCTACACCGACAGCCGGCTCAAGGGGTACGACGCCGCGGTGCTCAGCGAGGTCATCGAGCACCTGGACCCGCCCCGGCTGCCCGCCCTGGAGTACGCGGTGTTCGGCGCGGCCCGGCCGGCCACGGTCCTCGTGACCACACCGAACGTCGAGTACAACGTCCGCTGGGACAGCCTGCCCGCCGGACACGTCCGGCACGGCGACCACCGCTTCGAATGGACCCGTGCGCAGTTCCGGACGTGGGCCCACACGGTGGCCGAACGGCACGGCTACACCGTGGAGTTCACCCCCGTCGGGCCGGACGACCCGGAGGTCGGACCCCCCACGCAGATGGCCGTTCTCACCCTGAGCACCACCCGTACGAGCACCGAGAAGGAGGCGAGGCCGGCATGACCGGGACACAGCGTGGGGGACGGGTCCTGCCCGTCACCGATCTCTCCCTCGTCGTCCTCGTCGGCGCCTCCGGCTCCGGCAAGTCCACCTTCGCCCGCAGGCACTTCAAGCCCACCGAGGTGATCTCCTCCGACTTCTGCCGCGGCCTGGTGGCCGACGACGAGAACGACCAGGGCGCGACCCGGGACGCCTTCGACGTCCTGCACTACATCGCCGGCAAGCGGCTGGCCGCCGGCCGCCGTACCGTCGTGGACGCCACCAGCGTGCAGCAGGACAGCAGGCGCCGGCTCGTCGAGCTGGCCAGGGAGCACGACGTGCTGCCCATCGCCATCGTGCTGGACACCCCGGAGGAGGTCTGCGCCCAGCGGAACGCGGCCCGCACCGACCGCGCCGACATGCCCCGCCGGGTCATCCAGCGCCACATCCGCGAACTGCGCCGCTCGCTGCGGCACCTGGAGCGCGAGGGCTTCCGCAAGGTGCACGTCCTGCGCGGGGTGGAGGAGGCCGAACACGCCACCGTGGTCACCGAGAAGCGCTTCAACGACCTGACCCACCTCACCGGCCCCTTCGACATCGTCGGCGACATCCACGGCTGCTCCGCCGAGCTGGAGGCGCTGTTGGCGAAGCTGGGCTACGCCGAGGGGGTGCACCCGGACGGCCGTACCGCCGTCTTCGTGGGCGACCTGGTCGACCGCGGCCCGGACAGCCCCGGCGTGCTGCGCCGCGTGATGTCGATGGTGAAGTCGGGCAGCGCCCTGTGCGTGCCCGGCAACCACGAGAACAAGTACGGCCGGTACCTCAAGGGCCGCAAGGTCCAGCACACCCACGGGCTCGCCGAGACCGTGGCGCAGATGGACGGCGAGAGCGAGGAGTTCCGCGCCGAGGTCCGGCAGTTCCTGGAGGGACTGGTCAGCCACTACGTCCTGGACGGCGGCCGGCTCGTGGTCTGCCACGCCGGGCTGCCGGAGAAGTACCACGGCCGCACCTCCGGCCGGGTCCGGGCGCACGCCCTGTACGGCGACACCACCGGCGAGACCGACGAGTTCGGGCTGCCGGTGCGGTACCCGTGGGCGGAGGACTACCGCGGCCGGGCCGCTGTGGTCTACGGCCACACACCCGTCCCGGAAGCCACATGGCTGAACAACACCATCTGTCTGGACACGGGGGCCGTCTTCGGCGGCAAGCTGACCGCGCTGCGCTGGCCGGAGCGCGAGCTGGTCGACGTGCCGGCCGAGCGGGTCTGGTACGAGCCGGCCAGGCCGCTGCGCACCGAGGCGCCCGGCGGGCACGAGGGCCGGCCGCTGGACCTGGCGGACGTGCGGGGCCGCCGGGCCGTGGAGACCCGGCACGCCGGCATGGTCGCCGTCCGGGAGGAGAACGCGGCGGCGGCACTGGAGGTCATGAGCCGCTTCGCGGCCGACCCGCGTCTGCTGCCGTACCTGCCGCCGACCATGGCGCCCACGGCCACCTCGCGGACCGAGGGCTACCTGGAGCACCCGCTCGAAGCCTTCGCCGCGTACGCCCGGGACGGGGTCGCGCGGGTCGTGTGCGAGGAGAAGCACATGGGCTCGCGGGCCGTGGCCCTGGTGTGCCGGGACGCCGGGGCGGCCCGCGAGCGCTTCGGCGTGGACGGTCCGACGGGCTCGCTGTACACCCGTACCGGGCGGCCGTTCTTCGACGACGAGCGGATGACCGAGGAGATCCTCGCCCGGCTGCGCTCGGCCGTCACGGACGCGGGCCTGTGGGACGAACTCGGCACGGACTGGCTGCTGCTGGACGCCGAGCTGATGCCGTGGTCGCTGAAGGCAGCGGGGCTGCTGCGCCGCCAGTACGCGGCCGTGGGCGCCGCCGCCGGCGCGGTGTTCCCGGACGCGCTCGCCGCCCTGGAGGCGGCGGCCGGACGCGGTGCGGACGTGGGGAGCCTGCTCGACCGGCAACGGGAACGCGCCGCCGACGCCGCCGCGTTCACGGCCGCCTACCGCCGCTACTGCCGGCCCACCGACGGTCTGGAAGGGGTCCGGCTGGCCCCCTTCCAGCTGCTCGCCGCCCAGGGCCGCAACCTCGCCGTGCTGCCGCACGACGGACAACTCGCCCTGATCGACCGGATGGTGGAACACGACGGCAGTGGACTGCTGCAGACCACCCGGCGGCTGTACGTCGACACCGGCGACCCGGAGTCGGTGCGCGCGGGCGTCGACTGGTGGCTGGAGATGACCGGCAGGGGCGGCGAGGGCATGGTCGTCAAGCCGCTCGGCGCGCTGGTCCGCGGCGCCGACGGCCGGCTGGTGCAGCCCGGCATCAAGTGCCGGGGCCGCGAGTACCTGCGGATCGTCTACGGTCCGGAGTACACCCGGCCGGACCACCTCGCCCGGCTGCGGCAGCGGTTCCTGAACCACAAGCGGTCGCTCGCCCTGCGCGAGTACGCCCTCGGCCTGGAGGCCCTGGACCGGCTCGCCGACGGGGAGCCGCTGTGGCGCGTGCACGAGGCGGTGTTCGGGGTGCTGGCACTGGAGTCGGAACCGGTCGACCCGCGCCTGTGACGCTCCCCGGCGCACGAAGCCGCCACACGGCACCCTTGTGTCGCACACGCGTTGTCCATATGGTGGACCGCCGTGCGGCACAAGGGTGTTCGCCGTCCGCGAGGGGAGAGACGGGCGTGGAGATCAAGAAGATCGTGGTCCGTGAGGACGAGCGGAGCACCACGCGCCGGCCGGCGATCCTGGAGAAGCGGCCGACCCGCTGAACATGCGTGTCCACCTGGTCACGATGCCGTGGCATCCGCTCGACCTGCCGTCACTGCAACTGGGCCTGCTGAACCGGATCGTGCGCCGGGGCCGCCCCGGTGACGCGGTCACCGAGTTCCACGGCTCCCTGCGCTGGGCGGAGTTCCTGCTGGAGCACTCCGGCGGCCTGCTGCGGCCGGCGGACTACGTCGAGGTCGGCAGCGACGCGATCTTCCACGGCCTCGGTGACTGGGTCTTCTCCGGCGTCCTGTACGACGACCCCGGCTGGGGCGTGGCCCGGCTGCGGGACTACGCGGCCGGCCGGGGCGTCTTCACCGACACGGCCATGGCGATGCGGCCGTACGCGGCCGCCTTCGTCGACGCCTTGGCGACCGAGGTGCTGGCGGGCGCCCCGGACGTCGTCGGGTTCACCAGCACCTTCATGCAGAACGTCCCGTCGCTCGCGCTGGCCCGGGAGCTGAAGCGGCGGTGTCCCGGGCTGGCGGTCGTCGTCGGCGGCAGCAACTGCGACGGCCCGATGGGTCACGCGCTGCACCGCAACCATCCGTTCGTCGACCACGTGGTCAGAGGCGAGGCCGAGTACGCCTTCCCGGCCCTGCTGGACCACCTGGCCGCGGGGACCGACCCGGTGGACGTACCCGGCCTGTGCTGGTGGGACGGCACGGTGTCGCGGGCCAACACCGAAAGTCGGCGGACCGTGGCACCGGCCGACATACCCTCGCCCGACTACGACCAGTGGCAGGCCGCCCTGGACGCCTCCCCGGTGCAGGAGCACATCCACCCCAAGCTGGTGGTGGAAGGCGCCCGCGGCTGCTGGTGGGGCGAGAAGCACCACTGCACCTTCTGCGGGCTCAACGGCACCGCCATGGCCTTCCGCGCCAAGCCGGGGGAGCGGCTGTGGGAGGAGATCGACCGGCTGGTGCGCCGCCACCGGCTGCTCGACGTGGTCACCGTCGACAACATCATCGACATGGCCTACTTCCGCGACTTCCTGCCCCGTGTCGTCGACAGCGGCTGGGACCTGCGGCTGCACTACGAGGTCAAGTCGAACCTCACCGCCGCCCAGCTCCGGCTGCTCGGCGACTCCGGCACGGTGCACATCCAGCCCGGCATCGAGAGCCTCGGCAGCCGCGTGCTGGACCTCATGGACAAGGGCGTCACCGGCGCCCGCAACGTCCGCACCCTGCGCGAGTGCGAGAACCACGCCCTGACCTGCTCCTGGAACCTGCTGTACGGCTTCCCCGGCGAGACCGCCGAGGACTACACGCCCGTCATCGACCAGCTTCCCGCGCTGGTCCACCTCCAGCCGCCGAGCGGCGCCCACCGCATCCAGCTGGAGCGGTTCAGCCCGCACTTCACCGACCCCGGTCTCGGCTTCGGCAAGCGCCGCCCGGCCGAGATGTACCAGCACGTCTACGACCTGCCCGAGAGCGAACTCGCCGAACTCGTCTACCTGTTCGACAGCGAGCCGGCGGGAATCGGCGGATCTGCCGAGCGGCGGCTGAAGGAGGGGGTGGCCGCGTGGCGGGCCGGACACGCCCGGTCCCGCCTGCTGTTCGAGGAGGACGGCGAGCAACTCCTCGTGCACGAGGGGCGGTACGGCCGGCCGCCCGCCACCCACTGCTTCACCGGCTGGCGCGCCGCGGCCCTGCGCCATCTGGAGGACGGCCGGACCGTCCCCGCCCTGCACCGCCTGCTGACCGCCGACGGGCACGAGGTGGCGGCGCCGGACCTGCACGCCTGGACCGGACAGGTGTGGCAGCTCGGCCTGGTGTTCCGCGACGGTGCCACCTATGTCGCGCTGCCCACCTGGGGCGAGCCGGTCCGGCTGCCGGAGAGGGCCGGATGAGCGGGCTGCCCGGCGCCGTGCCGCACCGGCTCACCGGCCGCCTGGTGGAGACGGCCGGGCCCCTGGACCTCGGCGGGACGGGACGCGGGACGGCGGAGGCGGTGGCGTTCCTGCGCGAGTGCCAGGGTCTCGGCCTGCGGGTGGACTGGCGCGCGACGGGGACACCGTCGTACGACCCGGCCCTGTTGCACCACCTCCCCCCGCCCGCCCGACACCTGTCATCACCGGACGAGTTGACGGCCTGGCGGGCGGCGTACGCGTACGGCGTCCTCCACCACCGGCGCGGCCCGGACTTCGTCGCCGTCCTGGACCGCCGGGAGCGGGGCACGGCGGCGCGGCTCACCCTGGACCATCCCGCGCTGCACGACACCTTCCTGCGGCTCCTGGAGCCCACACCGGTCGACGCCCTGGACCCCGCCGGGCGCGAGGCCCTCGGACTGCTCGCCGCCGAGCGGCTGGTGCTGGCCGCCGGAGGGTGGGCCGTGTCCCTGCCGCCGCGGATCCGGCGGTGGCCGGTCCCCTGCACGGCGGTCTGAGCCCCCGGCGGGCCGCCACGGCCCACGACCGGATCGGAAGCGCATCGGAAGCGCGAAACCGGCTCCCGGCCGGCGGATGTCGGGCAGAGTGGCTGTCGTCCCACCGACGGAACAAGCCACATCCCGGCGCTCTGCCGGGAGTTTCGAGGACCCATGAACCACACCTACGAGCCGCCCAGCCTGTTACCGGCCGGCGGCAGAGAGCGGACATACGCGCTGCTCATCGGTGGTGTCCCCTTTCTGCTGATCCTGCTCATGGGCATCGTGCCCCACCTGGCCCCGGACGACGGCGGCGGCTCCGGTGTCCCCTCCTACGACGGCCGCGGCGGCTACTCGGGCGGCTACTCCGGCGGATACGACCTGTCGACCCCGGACGTGCCGACCCCCGACGCCTCCACGGCCTACTACACCACCGAGCCCTCGGAGCCCGCCTACGGCACCGACGCCACGGACACGGCCCCGGTCCCGACCGACACCGCGGGCACCGAGCCGTCCGACGGCACGACGACCGGCCCCGACGGCACGGTCGACCGCTTCTTCGACGCCATCAACGAGCGCGACTACCAGACCGCCTGGGACCTGGGCGGCAGGAACCTCGACGTGTCCTACTCCTCCTTCGTGTCCGGCTACGCGACCACCGAACGGGACGAGGTCACCGTCGACTCCGTGGACGGCGAGACGGTGTGGGTGCACCTCCTCGCCCGGCAGACCGACGGCACGCAGAAGTCGTACAGCGGCCGGTACACCGTGGTCGACGGGGTCATCACCGGCGCCTCCATGACCCCCACCGGCTGAACAGAGCGGAGCGAGAAGACAATGGCGAGTGATTTCCTCACCGTGCCCGCTCCGGCGCCGGACCCGGACGGCCCGGCCGCGGGCCGGCCGGGCGCCGACGCGACGAGCAACGCCACCCGGCTGCTGTGCGCGGGTACCTACCTCGACCCCGTCTACCGGGCCGGAGTGATCCGCGAGCTGCTGACCCACCAGTACCGGGTGGTGGCGCCGTCGTACGGCTACGACGCGGTTCCCGTGCTCGCGCACGCCCTGGCGGCGCGCCGGCTCCAGCGCCTCCGGCTGGCCGTGCTCGGCGCGGGCGTCGCCGTCACGATCCTCCTCATGGCGGTCGGCGCCCTGAACGGCTTCACCGCGGCGCTGGCAGTGCTGTGGCTGCTCTGGTTCACCGCGTTCCTGCGCCGGGTGGTCACCCTGCAGACGCTGTCGCGCCGGCTGACCGCCCCGGCCGGCGGCGGGCGCCGGGGGAGGGGCTTCGACGGGTCGTACCCCGACCACCCCGAACTGACCCCCGAACTGGTCGACAAGATCAAGCGGGAGCAGACCTCGGACGGCACGGTGATCCGCTACGGCGGCTACAAGCCGTTCGTCGGCGCGGGCAAACAGGTGCGCCGCTGGTCCAACGCGGAACTGATGATCGGCGCTCCGGTCGGGGCGTTCGACGACCGGCCCGGCGCGGGGCACACCGCGGCACCCACGGCGTCCGGCCAGGAGCCCAAGCGCAAGGAGGTCGTGCCCTTCACCGTCGAGGAGCTGACCGCCTACGTCGCGGACCGCATGACCGCCCGGCTGCGGGCCCAGGCACGCCCGGCCCAGCGGATCGAGGGCCTCGCCGTGGAGCGCAGCACCTTCAGCACGGCCGTCACGACCCTCCGCGGTGTGGCCGAACCGACCCCCGACCAGCTCGACGGTCACTGGGACGACGTCTACGACGCGGGGCGCGACTACCTGTGCATCCGGGTGGGGTCCTGGAACCAGGAGCTGGTCACCACGGCTTTCGTGGGCTTCGACCTCAAGGGCAACACCCTGCACACCGAGTTCTACTCGTACGTGCTGGCGCCGATCGAGAGGAGCTTCCACCTGGTGGACCGGCTCCCCGCCACCCTGGACGAGCGGGTGCTGCTCAAGGTGGCCTGGCACACCCTGCGCGGCACGCCCCACTCCGCCCTGCGCTCGGCCGCGGCCAAGGCGGCCGGCGCCCGGCTGCTCCCGGAGCTGCCGTGGTCCAGGAACCGGATCCGGGTGCCGCAGCCGGCCGACACCAGTGAGTTCGGGCTCGGCCGCTACGCCGACGCCCTCCTGAACCGCGGCGCGGTCACCAGTGTCCGAGAGATGGCGACCAGCACCCGCTTCCACGTCTTCTTCCAGGAGACGGACACGATCAAGTACACGCAGATCGTGGAGCGCCAACTCCTCAACGTCCTGCGTGACTTCCTGTACGAGCACAACGTCGACCTGGCGGAGCACGAGGCCCGTCAGACGAACATCCTCAACAACTACGGACACAACAACAGCTTCGTGAACGGCGACAACAACACCACCAACTCCGGCACGCAGAACTTC
>NZ_WWJT01000772.1 GCF_009865385.1 Streptomyces sp. SID486
CCCGGACCCGGCGGTGCGCCGGGCGGCGGCCGGGGCGCTGGTCCGCTTCCTGGACGATCCCCCGCGGGTGCTGGAGCTGCTGCGGCGGCGGCTGTCGGCCGAGCGGGACGACTGTGTCCTACCCGCCCTCACGGAGGCACTCGGGCTGTTCGCGCAGCGGTATCCCGCGTACGCGGACGGCGCTCTGGACCTCCTGGCCGAACAGAGCGCGCCGCCGTACCCGCCGGGGCAGCGGCTCGCGGCGCTCGGCCAGCTGGCGCTCCGCGCGCCCGGCCGGCTCCCCTCCGACCTGATACCGGTGGCGGTGCGGCTGCTGCGCGAGCGGTCCGCGCGACGCCTCCCGCCCGGGGAACCCGCCGGCACGGACACCCTGGTGCGCCGGATACGACGGCTGCGGCCATCCGACGAACAGGGCGCCGCCCTGCTGCGCACTCTGCACGGCGCGCTCGGTGACCGGGTGGACGACCGGATCGCCCTGCTCACCGGGCAGCTGACCAGTCCGGATCCGGTGGACCGGTGCAATGCCGTCTGGATGTCGGCAGGGCTGTTCCGGGGCTGGCGCGGCGCGTACCGCCGGCCCGTGCGGTTGCTCGGCGCCCAGTTGGGGGCCGACCAGGACCGGTTACGGGACGCGGCCGTCTCGGTGCTGGCGGAGCTGTACGCGCTGGCCGCGCCGGCCGCGGACGACCTGTACGCGCTCGTGGCCGCCCGGCCCGACCTGTGGACGCACCGCTGGGAGCGTTCCTCTCCCACACTCGGCGGTCCGCTCAAGGCGCTGGCCAGAAGCGGTGATCCCCGCGCGGTCCCCGCCCTGGCCCAGCTCCTGGCCGGCCCGGCGGCACCCGCCGGACTGGGCTTCGAAGTCGGCCACCTCGGCCGGGCCGCGGCTCCGCTGGCCCCCGCGCTGCGTCACCGCCTCGGCCGGATCCCGCTCGCCTCCCCCACCGCCGCCCCGCTCGCCGTCCCGCTGCTGACCGCGATCAGGGCCGTCGGTGACCGGGCGGCCGTGCCCGAACTGCTGCGGCTGCTCTCGGCGGTGCCGGACGGCTCGGGAGTGTGGGACGAAGCCGTGGGACAGGTGATCGAGACACTGACGGAGCTGGGCGCCGCCGGGCAGGCGGCACCGCTCCTGCGCCCGCTGCTGCGCACCCGCCACGCGGCCGTCGCGGCGGGTGCGCTGTGGTCGGCGGACGGGGACACCCCGGCCGTACTCCCCGTCCTGCGACGCGAGTTGACGCAGGCCGACGCGGGCCTTCGCGGCAGCGCAGTACGGCAGCTCGGCAGGCTGGGCCCGGCCGCTCGCGGCGCGCTGCCCGAGCTGGGCCGGCTCGCCCGGTCAGGACCGGCGCGCGAGCGCGTACCGGCCGCGTGCGCGCTGTGGCGCGTCACCGGGGACCCGGATCCGGTCCGGTCCCTGCTGCGGGCCGCGTGGACGGCGGACCCGCGCACCCGCGTCCCGATAGCCCGCTGCCTGACCGTGATGGGACCGGCCGCGGCGCCGCTGCGCGACCTGGTCACCGCCGAACTGACCCACCCCCGCCGCCACACGGCGCGTGACGGCTCGTTCGGCCACCACGACATCCCCGACGACGAGGAACTGCTGCGAACGTGCCGGGGGGTGCTGGCCGGACTGTAGGCGGGGCGAGCGCGGCGGGACCAGGCGGACGGGGACGTGCCGTACCGCGGACGTGAGCGTGCCGAGAGGGGCTCTGGGGCTGGCGGGGCGAGTGGGCGGGACGGGGTGTGGGAGGGGGCGCCGTCGCGGACTGGACGTGACGGGGAGGTAGTGCGGGTCGAGTGGGCGGGACGGGGTGTGGGAGGGACTGGACGTGCGCCGTGACGCGGACTGGGGGCAGGGCGCGTGAAGGCGGCTGCGGCTCGGCGAGCGGCCGGGACGCCGAGGCGGACGCGGTGTCAGACCATGCGTCAGACCATGCGTCCCCACTGCGGGCCGAGGCGGGACCACTCCGTGTCCCAGGCGTCCATCCGCCGGCGTTCCAAGCGGAACCGTACGGCCAGGCCACCGACGAACGGGACGGCGGCCGCGCTCGCTCCGACCAGGATGCCTGTCAGAGTGGCCCGTAGCGCGGCCTCGGAGGCCGTGACGGGCTGGGAGACGAGCCGGCCCCGCGGGTCGGTCCACACGGTGACCGGTGTGCCGGATCTGCTCCCGGCCGCCACCCGCACCTCGCCGCTGCAGGCGGAGCCGTCGGGCGCCGTCCAGCGGACCTTGGTCCAGGCGCGTTCACCGGTGGCAGGAGCGCCGCTCCTCCCGGGGGACGTCTTCGGAGCCCGCGCGACGACCCGGGCCACGGTCGGCCGCCGCTCCGCCCGCTCCCGGGCGAGTCCGTGCTCCACGGAGCCGGTCGCGGTGAGACCCGCGAGCACACCGGCCAGGACGGTCAGCAGGCAGGCACCGAGCACCACCCATGCCTCCACCACGTCGGCCCGGCGCTTGAGCGGGTTGCGCCGCCAGCGCCACAGCCACACCTTCGGACCACGGAACGCCTTCAAAGGCATCCTCCTCACGAGCGCACCGACCGGCCGGACCGCCCTCCCATACGGGAGAGTTCGCTCCGTTGCTCACGACGAGCCGTCACCCCGACGGTCGCACGAGACACCCCTCTCGCGCAGGCGCATGCCGCAACGCACCGGCCCGATGTCCCCCACGGGGCGACGACACAGGCCCTGACCTGCACGGACGCGCAATCCGCAGGAGAGTGTCAGTGGTCGGGTGCAGACTGACCGGTATCTGACGACTACCTGGACAACGGTGTCCCGGAGGTGATCGGCATGGCCGAGGTACTGCTCGCGGTGGGCACCCGCAAGGGCCTGTTCATCGGGCGACGGCGGGGTGGTGCCCCTTGGGAGTTCGACGAGAGCCCGTACTTCAACGCGCAGGCGGTCTACTCGCTGGCGATCGACACCCGGGGCCCTGGGCCCCGGCTGCTGGCGGCGGGCGACAGCGCGCACTGGGGGCCGTCGGTGTTCCACTCCGACGACCTCGGCCGCACCTGGACCGAACCGGCCCGGCCCGCCGTGAAGTTCCCGAAGGACACCGGAGCCTCCCTGGAGCGCGTCTGGCAGCTGCACCCGGCCGCCGCCGAGCCCGACGTGGTGTACGCGGGCACGGAACCGGCCGCGCTGTACCGCTCGGAGGACCGCGGCGAGAGCTTCGAGCTGGTCCGGCCGCTGTGGGAGCACCCGACCCGCGGGCAGTGGGTGCCGGGCGGTGGTGGTGAGGGCCTGCACACGGTGCTCACGGACGCGCGCGATCCGCGGGCCGTGACGGTGGCCGTCTCCACGGCGGGGGTGTTCCGCACGCGCGACGGCGGGGCGAGCTGGTCGCCGGCCAACTCCGGGATCTCCGCGGTCTTCCTGCCGGACCCGTCCCCGGAGTTCGGCCAGTGCGTGCACAAGGTGGCCCGGGACGCCGGCGACCCGGACCGGCTGTACCTGCAGAACCACTGGGGGGTGTACCGCAGCGACGACGCGGGCGGGCGCTGGACCGACATCGGCGCGGATCTGCCGACCACGTTCGGGTTCGCGGTGGCCGCGCACCCCCACCGGGGCGGCACGGCGTACGTCTTCCCGATCAACGCCGACGCCGACCGTGTGCCCGCCGAGCGTCGCTGCCGGGTCTTCCGCACCGCGGACGCGGGCGTGACCTGGGAGCCGCTGGCCAAGGGCCTGCCCGCGGAGGATCACTACGGCACTGTGCTGCGGGACGCGCTGTGCACGGACGACTGCGACCCCGCAGGGGTGTACTTCGGCAACCGCAACGGCGAGGTGTTCGCCTCGGCCGACGACGGTGACAGCTGGCAGACGCTGGCGACTCACCTCCCGGACGTCCTGTGCGTGCGGGCGGCGGTGGTCGGCTGACCGCGGGCGCCGGCGGGGCCGGGGGACGGACGGAGGAGAGGCGGAGCGAGCAGGACGGGGCGGAGCGAGCAGGAGGGGGCGGAGCGAGCAGGAGGGGGCGCAGGGGCGGCCGACGGGCGCGGGGGCGACGGGCACCGGGCGGCGTCGCGACGAGGCTTCCCGGCCCGCTCCCGGGGGCGCAGAGGCGCCCGCCGGGCATGGGGGCGACGGGCACGGGGCGACGGGCACGGCCCGGTGGGCTCCTCCCCCGCGCCCCCAGGCTCCCCCAGGCTGCCGCGGCCTCCGACGGACACAACCAGGTTCCCGCGGGCTCCGGCGGACACAATCACGTTCCCGCGGCCTCCGACGGGCACAACCGGGCTTCCGCGTGCTCCGGTGGGCTCAGGCCATCGGTTGATCGCCGACGGGCGCACGGCAGTAGGGTGGCGCCCGTGGCACCACGACCTCTGCATGAAATCGTCGAACCGGGCTGGGCGAAGGCCCTGGAGCCCGTCGCGGGACGGATCGCCGAGATGGGCGACTTCCTGCGCGCGGAGATCTCCGCGGGACGCACCTACCTGCCGGCCGGGCCGAACGTCCTGCGGGCCTTCCAGCAGCCCTTCGACGAGGTACGGGTCCTGATCGTCGGTCAGGACCCGTATCCCACGCCGGGTCACGCGGTGGGCCTGTCGTTCTCCGTGGCGCCGGAGGTGCGTCCGCTGCCGCCCAGCCTGATCAACATCTTCCGCGAGCTGAACAGCGACCTCGGGTTGCCGCAGCCGTCCACCGGGGATCTCACACCGTGGACGCAGCAGGGCGTTCTGCTGCTGAACAGGGCGCTCACCACCGCGCCGCGCCGTCCGGGCGCGCATCGGGACAAGGGTTGGGAAGAGGTCACCGAGCAGGCGATCCGGGCGCTGGCGGCGCGTGGCAAGCCGCTGGTCTCCCTTCTGTGGGGGCGTGACGCCCGCAACCTGCGTCCGCTGCTGGGCCGTCTGCCGGCGGTGGAGTCGACCCATCCCTCGCCCAGGTCGGCAGACAACGGTTTCTTCGGCTCGCGCCCCTTCAGCCGGGCCAACGACCTGCTGATCCAGCAGGGCGGGCAGCCGGTGGACTGGCGCCTGCCATGACCACGTCGGGGTATCTCGCCGTGGACTCCGGCGGTTCCGGCCTCCGGGTGGCCGTCGGTGTCCCCGGGCGGGAGCCCTCGGCCCGGCGCGAGACCGGGGAACCGGTCCGCACGGGTGCGCGGGGCATCGACCCCGGCCATCTGATGACGCAACTCGTCCCGGTGGCCCGCGCCCTGACCGCCGAGGCGGGACTGGACGGTCTGGGTACGGCCGTCGTCGGCGCCGCCGGGTTCGCCAGCCTGGGCGATGCCCTGCGCGCCGAACTGCCCGGCGCCCTCGCCCGGGAGCTGGGCGTGCGCACGGTCGCGCTCGCCGCCGACGCCGTCACCGCGTACGCAGGCGCCCTCGGGCCGCGACCCGGTGCCGTCCTCGCCGCGGGCACCGGACTGATCGCGATCGGCACGGACCTGACGGCCTGGCGGCGGGCCGACGGCTGGGGTCATCTGCTGGGCGACTGCGGCAGTGGTGCCTGGATCGGGCGGGCCGGACTGGAGGCCGCGCTGCGGGCCCACGACGGCCGGGACGGCGGCTCCGCACCCCTGCTGGCCTGCGCGGAGGAGCAGTTCGGACCGGTGAGCGGCCTGCCCGGCCTGCTCTATCCGCGTGCCGACCGGGCCGCCGTGCTGGCCTCGTTCGCGCCCCGGGTGGCCGTGTGCGCGGGGCACGACCCGGTCGCCACGGACATCCTGTGCGCGGCGGCCCGGGACATGGCGGCCTCCACCGCGGCCGTGTGCCCGGCGGACGGCTCACCGCAAGTGGCACTCACCGGTGGCCTGTTCAAGATGGGTGAGCCGCTCCTCGGACCGCTGCGGGCGGAGCTGGCGCGCAGGCTTCCGCACGCCCGGCGGGTGGAGGCCGAGGGGGATCCGCTGCACGGCTCGGTGCGGATCGCGACGGACCTGGCGGCGGACCGGCTCACCCTGCCGAGAGAGCCGGCGATGCTGTGCGTGAGCCGCGGTCCCGGCGGCTGAGGCATCACGCCGACGGTTCCGTCCGGTTGCCGGGGCGGAGGCATCGCGCCGAGAGTCCCGTGCGGTTGTCGGGGCAGAGCCATCACGCCGACGGTTCCGTCCCGTTGTCGGGGCAGAGCCATCACGCCGACGGTCCCGTCCCGCTGTCGGGGCGGAGCCATCACGCCGACGCTTCTGCCCGGTTGTCGGGGTATGCGTCCGGCATGTGCCTAAAACGGGCGTCATGTGCGCGTAACTCATCAGACAAAACCGGACGGATACCGCTCACCTGCACCCTCCCCGAACGGAGGAGCTCACGAAACCAGTAACATGCGGCGCCATGAGCTCCCCCACTGGACCCGCGTCCGGCCTGCCCGTACGAATGCCGCGACCCCGCCAGCCCGGACGCCACCGCCGTCCGGAACCGCTGGTGGCTCCCGAGGGCGCGCCCGCGCTCGTCCTCGCGGTGCCCGGTGTGCCCACCACCGCCACGCGCAGCCTCGCCGAGGAGGTCGTGAGCATCGCCCGCTCCGAGCTGCCCGGCCTGGACGCCCGGATCGGTTACCTGGACGGGGACGAGTCCGAGTTCCCCACGCTCCGCTCCGTGCTGGCGCGTGCCGCCGAGGAGCGCACCGCCCGCTACGAGCAGGCCGTCGCCGCCGGGGTCGAGGGCATCAAGGAGCCCGACGGCCCGGTCGCGGTCGTCGTCCCGCTGCTGGCCGGCCCGGACAGCGCGCTGCTGCGCCGCATCCGTCAGGCCGTGATGGACAGCCGGGTCGCCGCCGACCTGACCGATGTCCTCGGCCCGCACCCGCTGCTCGCCGAGGCGCTGCACGTGCGGCTGTCGGAGGCCGGCCTGGCCCGCGCCGACCGGGCCAGGCTCTTCACGGTGGCCACCGCCGCCGACGGCATCGTCCTGGCCTCCGTGGGCGGTGACGAGGCCGTGCAGGCGGCCGGGATCACCGGCATGCTGCTCGCCGCGCGGCTTGCCGTGCCGGTGATCGCGGCGGCCCTGGACCAGGAAGGTTCCATCTCCTCCGTGGCCGAGCAGCTGCGCTCCTCCGGCTCGCAGCAGCTGGCCCTGGCGCCGTACCTGATCGGTCCGGAGATCGACCTGGGGCTGCTGGCCGCCGCGGCCGAGGAGGCGGGCTGCGCGACGGCCGAGGCGCTGGGCGCGTACCCCGCGATCGGCAAGCTCGCTCTCGCCAAGTACACGACGGCGCTGGGCATCGCCCCGCAGCAGCCGCAGGGCACCCCGGTCCGCTGACACACCCGGCCGCCGGCCTCCGGCGTCCCCGCACGCCACGAGGGCCCGCTCCCGTCCCGGAGCGGGCCCTGCCCGCGTCCGGGGCCGGTGGTCAGCCGAGGACGACGCAGGAGGCCGCGGTGACCCGCACGGAGCCGTCGTAGCGGGGGATGCCCGTCGCCTCGTCCACGGCGAACCAGGACACGTCGCCGGAGCGCTCGTTGGCCGCGTAGAGGTGACCGCCGTACCCGGCCAGTGCGCGGGGCCAGCGTCCGCCGCACGGCACCGTCCCGGTCAGCCGGAGCCCGTCGGCGACGACGGCGAGGACCGACAGGACGTCCTCGCCGCGGGTGGCCGTCCACACGAAGCGGCCGTCGGGCGAGACGACGATCCCCGAGGGGTAGGCGTCGCCGGCCGGGGCGTCCCGCAGCACGGGCACCTCGGTCAGCGGCTTCAGCGAGCCGCCCGCGGCGTCCCAGCGGCACACCGTCACCGTGGGAGTCAGTTCGTTGACCACGTAGGCGTGCTCGCCGTCCGGGTGGAAGGCCAGGTGGCGCGGGCCGGAGCCCGGACGCAGGGCGATCTCGCGGTGCACGGCGGGGCTGCCGCCGACGAGGGTGCACACCCGGACCGAGTCGGTCCCGAGATCGACGCTGACGGCCCATCGGCCGCTGGGGTCGGGTTGCACCTGGTGGGCGTGCGGGCCGCGCTGGCGGCGGTCGTGCGGACCGGAGCCGGTGTGCTGCAGCCGCCCGGAGGGCGCCCGGGTGAGCGTGCCGTCCGGGCGCAGGGGCACGGCGGTGACGCTGCCGGAGCCGTAGTTGGCGGTCAGCACGTGTCCGGCGTACAGGCTGAGGTGGGTGGGTCCGCTGCCGCCCACCGGTACGGGTGCGCCGGCGGGCTCCGGCCTGCCGTCGCCGACACGGTAGGCGGCGACGGCACCCTCGGCCGTCTCACTGACCGCGTAGAGCATCCGCCCGTCCGGGGAGAGGGCCAGGTAGGAGGGGTCGGGGACGTCGTTGACGGCGTCCACGAGGGTGAGCGCCCCGCTGTCGGGCGCGACCTCGGCGGTCACCAGTCCGGGGCCGCCCGCCGCCGTGAACGATCCGATGAACGCCCGGCGCCTGCCCGCCCTGCCGTCCTGTGCCACCACTGTCCCCTCTCGGTCGAGCCAGTCGAGCCAGTCCGGGCTGACGGTAGCAGCCGATCAGTCGCGGTCTAGACCAAGAGGGGTACGGCGGGGCGGTCGGCGTGGGACGGCCCGCGTTCCGCCCGGCCGCTCAGGCCCCGACGAGCCGCGAACCGGACGGTGTGCGCAGGGGCTCGGCGAGGTCGGCGAGGGCGCGCTCCAGGCCGTGCAGGTGTGCCAGGGCGGGTTCGGCGGGCGGTTCGGCGGCGTGCTCGAGGGGCTCGGTACGGCCCGCGGTGAGGGATTCGACGGCGGTCTCCACGCGCCAGCAGGCGGCGGCGAGGCGGGCGTCGTGCGAGGCCACCGGGTCGGCGGCGATCGCCACCAGGCCCCGGACCTCGCGGGCGCAGTCGTCGAGGAGCGCCAGGACCCGGCGGGCCCGGGCCTTGCGCTCCGGCATGGGGTTCAGCGGGTGCACCAGCGGTGCCACCGACAGCCGGACCCGGCCGAGCAGCTGCTCCAGTTCCGCGACGCGGGGCGCCGGGTCGGCCGTGGCGGAGCCGGCGAGGCGGGCCGCGGCCTCGGCCGTGCAGGCGTGTACGCAGCGCAGGGCCCGCTGGATCCAGGCGTCGGTGGTGGCGTGCGTGGTGACGGGCAGTACGCACGCGACGGCGAGGGCGGCACCGAGCGCGCCGACGCCGGTCTCGGCGAGCCGCAGCGCCAGCAGGCCGGGGCTGAGGACGCCGAGGAGGCCGTAGAGAGATTCGGCGAGCACGGTCACCCAGAGCATCATCCAGGTGTAGGAGACGGCGGCCGTGTAGAAGATCCCGAAGACGGCGACCGCCACGAGGACGGCCGTCGGGACCGGCGCGCCGTCGACGGGCACGGCGACGAGGAAGCCCAGGCAGATCCCGATCACCGTGCCGAGGACCCGGCGGAAGCCGCGGACCAGCGTCTCGCCGCGCGAGGCGGTGTTGACGAAGATCCACCAGGTGGCGCCGACGGCCCAGTACCAGCGCTGTCCCGACACCAGCTGACCCACGACGAGCGCGAACCCGGCGCCGGCCGTCGCCTGGACGGCCTGCCGTGTGGTCACCCGGGCCAGGCCGGTCCCGGCGGGCGGCGCGGGTACGGCGGCCGGGGGCAGCCGGCGTTCGTAGCACCACAGGCCGAACCGCACGACGGCCGCGGTGAGCACGGACAGCAGGACGGCGGCGTACAGCTCCGGCAGCCGTTCGGGCGTGGCGTGGAGGAACTGGGCCACGAAGAAGTTCATGAAGGCGAACACGCCGAGGCTGTGCCCGCGCGGGCCCCAGCGGCGGGCGTAGACGCCGGCGCCCACGACGGCCAGGAAGGCCAGGTCGCGGGCGACGGGGAGGGCGTGCAGCCCGGCCGCGACGGCGAGCACCGGCAGGCCCACGGCGGGCAGCAGGGCGGTGGTGACCGCCTGGCCGCGCACGGTGGGGTCGGTGACGGTGAACAGCGCCAGCAGCGCGGCGAGACCGCCGGTGACCGCGCCGGCGAGGGAGTGCCCGGCCGCTGCGCAGACCGCGACCGCCAGTCCGATGCCGAGGACCGCCCGCGCGGCGAAGCGCAACCGCGCCCGGCCCGGATCCGGAGCCACGAACACCCTCTTCAGCACTGCTGCCCTCCCCGGGAGACACCGGCACAGAAAAGGCGCCGCGGGATCCGCAGCGCCATCGACAGGCCCATGAGAGCATCCCCGAGGTCACTGGCTCAAGTGTTGCCTGATTCACTGAGCCATTGGCCCAGCACCAATCGGCCGCCGCTGCCCCATCGTGGTGCCAACGGCCCAGGTGGGAGGAGGTGCGGGCAGGCGCCGACGATGGGCCATTGGTACAGTCGGGCATCATGGCCGTGGACGAACTCGACACCCGCATCCTGCGGCTGCTTCTGGAGCAGCCGCGCACCAGCGTGCGCGAGTACGCCCGCATCCTCGGCGTGGCCCGCGGCACGCTCCAGGCACGGCTGGACCGCATGGAGCGGGACGGCGTGATCACCGGGACGGGGCCCTCCCTGTCCCCGGCCGCGCTGGAACACCCCGTCCTGGCCTTCGTGCACATCGAGGTCACCCAGGGTCACCTGGACGACGTCGGAGATGCCCTGGCCGCCGTACCGGAGATCGTGGAGGCGTTCTCGATCACCGGCGGCGGGGACCTGCTCGCCCGGGTGGTGGGCCGGGACAACGCCCATCTGGAGGACGTGATCCAGAAGCTGATCAGCCTCCCGGGCGTGGTCCGCACCCGTACCGAGGTGGCGCTCCGCGAGCGCGTCCCGTACCGGCTGCTGCCCCTGGTGGAGTCGGTCGGCCGGGCGTCCCGCGCCTGACCGTGGGGCATCCTGGACGCCATGAGCGATCTTGGCGCCCTGTCGGTCGTATTCGATCTGGACGGAACGCTGGTGGACAGCGAGCCGAACTACTACGAGGCGAGCCGGCAGACCCTGGCCGAGTACGGCGTCCCCGGTTTCACCTGGGCGGAGCACGAGAGCTACGTCGGGGTCAGCACCCGCGAGACGGTGCAGATCTGGCGGGACCGACACGGGCTGCGCGCCCCGGTGGCCGAGCTGCTGACCGCGATGAACCGCCGCTATCTGGACCTGGCCCGCGCCCACACCCCCGTCTACCCGGAGATGCGCACGTTCGTGGAGCTGCTGGCCGCCGCGAACGTGCCGATGGCGGTGGCGTCGGGCTCCTCGCCGGAGGCCATCGACACGATCCTGGCGGGCACCGGTCTGGCCGCCCACCTGCGCACCGTGGTCTCGTCCGACGAGGTGGCCCACGGCAAGCCCGCCCCCGACGTCTTCCTGGAGGCGGCCCGCCGGCTCGGCGCGGACCCGGCCGACTGCGTGGTGCTGGAGGACGCGGACCCCGGTGCCCGTGCGGCCCACGCGGCCGGGATGCGCTGCATCGCGATCCCGTACGTACACGCCCAGGCGGAGGCCGACGGGTTCGCCGCGGCGTCCCTGCTGCTGCGGGGCGGCCAGCGGGAGTTCACGGCGCGGGCGGCCTACGCCTGGCTGCGGGACACCGCCCGCTGAGCACGGGGGAGGTCCGGGTCCCGGTCCGCGGTGGCCGGCCGCGCCTCGGCATGCGCGATCGCCCCCGACTGCATAGCGTGACCCCATGAGCACAGAACAGACCCGGCCCGCCCCCGACGAGCGGCGGTGGAAGGCGCTCGGGGTCTGTCTGGCAGCGGGCTTCATCTCGCTCCTCGACACCTCGATCGTGAACGTGGCACTGCCTTCGCTGGAACGCGGTCTCGGGGCCTCGGAGGCGGTGCAGTCATGGGTGGTCTCCGGGTACGCCCTCACCTTCGGCCTCGCGTTGGTCCCGGCCGGCCGGCTGGGCGACATGCGCGGCCGGCGGCAGGCCTTCCTGATCGGGCTCGCCCTGTTCACGGTGGCCTCGCTGGCCTGCGGGCTGGCGGCCAGCCCCACCTGGCTGGTGTTCTTCCGGCTGATCCAGGGCACGGCGGCGGGCCTGGTCGCCCCACAGACCTCCGGGCTGATCCAGCAGATGTTCCACGGCTCCGAACGGGCCAAGGCGTTCGGGGTGCTCGGCACGGTCATCGGGGTGTCGACGGCGGCGGGCCCCCTGGTCGGCGGCCTGCTGATCGATGCCGCCGGCACCGACGACGGCTGGCGCTGGGTGTTCTTCGTCAATCTGCCGATCGGAGTGGCCGCCTTCGCCGCGGGGCTCCGGCTGCTGCCCAGGCTGCCGGCGCCCGGCAAGCACGAGGAGTTCGACCTGTTCGGGGTGCTGCTCCTCGGCTCCGGCGTCCTCGCTCTCATGCTGCCCCTCGTGCAGGAGCAGCAGTGGACCGGCCGCGAGAAGTGGGCGCTGCTACCGGTGGCCCTGGTGCTGCTGGGCGCGTTCTGGGTGTGGGAGAAACGGCAGGGCACGCTCGGACGGGCCCCTCTGGTGGACCTGGCCCTGTTCTCGCTGCGCTCGTTCACCCTCGGCGCTCTGATCAGCCTCACCTATTTCGCGGGCTTCACCACCGTCTTCTTCCTGTACGCCCTGTATCTGCAGAACGGGCTGGGGTACAGCGCGCTGGCGTCGGGGCTCACGGTCCTGCCCTTCGCGGTGGCCTCCGCGATCGGCGCCGCCCTCGGAGGCCGGCTGGTGTTGCGCTTCGGCCGCAGGCTCGTCGTCATCGGACTGGCGGGCGTGGCCGTGGGACTGCTCGGCGTCGTCGCGGCGGTGCAGCTGGTGCCCGGGCCGAACCTGGGCTGGGCGTCGGCGCTGCCGCTGCTCGTCGGAGGCATCGGGTCGGGGATGACGGTCTCCCCGAACACCACGCTCACCCTCACCCGGGTGCCCGTGAACCGTGCGGGCGCGGCCGGGGGTGTCCTCCAGACGGGCCAGCGGGTCGGCTCGGCGGCCGGGATCGCGGTGGTGGGCTCGGTGTACTTCGCCCACCTCGCCAACCACGGCCGCGCGGAGACGGCGATGCAGCTCGGGCTGCTGTCCTCGGTGGGGATCATCCTGGTCGCGCTGGCACTGGCGGTCGCCGACCTGCGGGAGCGCCAGGTGCGGCCGGAGCGGGAGAGGGCCGGGGAGACGGCCGGTCCGGGCTGGGAAGAGGACGGCCTCGAAGAGGGCGTGCGACCCCGCTCCTGAGCGGTGGGCGGCGGCCCGGCCCCGCCTCACGGAGATCTCAGGCGCCGAACGGCCGGCCTCCGTGCCGATGTCCGGCGCGAGGCGGACGCCGCGGTCACGATCCCCGGAGCGGGGCGGACGCCACGGTCACGATCCCCGGAGCGGGGCGGACGCCCTCATCACCATCCCCGAAGCGACGCGGACGCCCTCATCACCATCCCCGAAGCGACGCGGACGGCCTCGTCACGATCCCCGAAGCGACGCGGACGCCCTGCCACGACGCCCTAGTCGGGTGGGGCGGCGCCGTCACGATCTCCGGCGCGGCTTGCCCCGCTTGGCAGGCTTGGCCTGCTTGCCGCCGCCCGTGCGGGCGCGTGCCGTGCGGCCGGCCGGCTTCCCGGACGACGACCCTGACGACCTGGCCTGCGACTTCCCCGCCGCTGTCGGCCGGCCGCCGCCCCCGTCCGCGCGTCTGCCCTGGTCGTCGTTCTTCGCCGCCGTACGGCCCCTGGTGCTGTTGACGGTGCGTCCGCGGACGATGCCGATGAAGTCCTCCACCAGGTCGGTGGTGGCCTCCTCCGGCCAGGACAGGGCGACGCTCGACTGGGGCGCGTCGACGACCGGCCGGTAGGTGAGGTCCCGGCGGTGGTGCAGCCGGGCCAGCGACTGCGGCACGATCAGCAGGCCGACGTCGGCGGCCACCAGCTCGATGGCGTCCGCCGTCGTCGCGGGGCGCTCGAAGGCCGCTTCTCCCGGCGGGGCGTCCCAGTCGAAGACGTCGTCCAGCGGGTGGAAGAGCACCTCGTCGGCGAGGTCGGCAAGGGTGACCTCGTCCGCGGCCGTGATCAGGTGGTCCTTGGGGGCCACGACCACGGTGGTCTCGGTGTAGAGCGGGATGGCGCTGAAGAACGTACGGTCCACCGGCAGCCGGACGAAGCCCGCGTCGGCCTCGCCCGCGCGCAGCAGCCCGGGCGCCTCGGCGTCCGGGACCTGGACGAGGGTGAGCGGGATGTCGGGCAGGCGCTCGTTCCAGATCTTCGCCCACTTGGCGGGCGTCACTCCGGGAACGTACGCGAGCCGGAACGACTGTGGTTCCTGCGAGCCTGTCACCAGGCCAGATTACCGGCAGTCGGCAGGACGCCCGCACCGGCCGTGGTCGGCGCCGCCGCACTCGGCCGATACCCTTGGAGTCATGAAGTCGCAGCAGAGCACCCAGACGATGAAGCCCGCGACCGCGGCGAAGAAGCTGGGTGTGTACCTCCCCGCCACCCCCGCCTCGTTCCAGGAGGGTGTGGTGTCGCGCGCCGAGCTCGCCGAGCTGCAGGCCGATCCGCCGGAGTGGCTGCGCGAGCTGCGGGACAACGGCCCTCACCCGCGTCCGGTGGTGGCCGCCAAGCTGGGCGTGTCCATCGCCGGTCTGGCGCGGGGCGGTGTCACCGAGGCGCTGACGACCGAGCAGATCGAGGCGCTCAAGCAGGAGCGGCCCGAGTGGCTGGAGAAGGAGCGCGCCACCCAGGCCGAGGTCCGCAAGGAGACCGTGCGGCTGAAGAACCTGAAGAAGGAGAAGGAGGCCGGCGGCGCGGACCGCGGCTGATCCTCCCGCCCGGCCGCGGGGCTCAGCCCAGGAAGCTCAGCCGCACCCGGCGGTCGGGATTGTCCTTGTTGGTGTCCACCAGGCACACCGACTGCCAGGTGCCCAGTTCCAGGCGTCCTCCGATCACCGGGAGGGTGGCGTGCGGCGGGACGATGGCGGGCATGACGTGGTCGCGGCCGTGGCCGGGACTGCCGTGCCGGTGCTGCCAGCGGTCGTCGGCGGGCAGCAGGGTGTGCAGGGCGGCGAGGAGGTCGTCGTCGCTGCCGGAGCCCGTCTCGATGACCGCGATCCCGGCGGTGGCGTGCGGGACGAAGACGTTGAGCAGACCGTCCCGGCCGGCCGCCGCCTCCCGCAGGAACTCCTCGCAGTCGGCGGTCAGGTCGACGACACGCTCCCGGGAACCGGTGGAGACGTGCAGCATGCGCGTGGTGAAGGCATCGGACATGTCCTCATCCTCACCCACACGCCGCGTCTCACACCCGGCGGCGCGGGCGTGTGTCGCGGACCCCACCGCACGTGACCTGGTCCCGGCCACCGGGGAAGATCCGCGGACCGGGTCCTGTTGGCACCGGCGTGAACGCTGCACGCGAGACCGAGGTCGTCGTCATCGGCGCGGGGCAGGCCGGCCTGGCCGCCGCCTATCACCTGCGTCGGACCGGTTTTCGGCCGGGCCGTGACTTCGTGGTCCTCGACCACTCCCCCCGGCCCGGCGGTGCCTGGCAGTTCCGGTGGCCTTCACTGACGTTCGGGAAGGTGCACGGGATGCACGCGCTGCCCGGCATGGAGCTCACGGACGCCGACCCGGCGCGGCCGTCGGCCGAGGTCGTCGGGGAGTACTTCGACCGCTACGAGCGCACCTTCGGCCTGCGGGTACGGCGCCCTGTGGCGGTACGCGCGGTGCGTGCGGGCGTCGGGGGGAGGCTGCTGGTGGAGACGTCGGACGGCGACTGGTCGACGCGGGCGCTGATCAACGCGACCGGCACGTGGGGCCGGCCGTTCTGGCCCCGCAGCCCCGGTCAGGAGACCTTCCGCGGGCGGCAGTTGCACACCGCGCAGTACACCGGCCCCGAGGAGTTCGCCGGGCAGCGGGTCGTCGTCGTGGGCGGTGGCGCCTCCGGCACCCAGCATCTGCTGGAACTCGCCCCGTACGCCGCCGCGACCACGTGGGTCACCCGGCGGCCCCCGGTCTTCCACGAGGGGCCGTTCGATCAGGAGGCGGGCCGCGCGGCCGTCGCACTGGTGGAGGAGCGGGTACGCGAGGGGCTGCCGCCGCGCAGCGTGGTCTCGGTCACCGGGCTGCCGCTCGACGACGCCGTCCGTCAGGGCCTCGCGGACGGGGTGCTGGAGCGGCGGCCGATGTTCGACCGGATCACCCCGGACGGCGTGGAGTGGCGGGACGGGCGGAAGGTGGCCGCCGACGTGATCCTGTGGGCGACGGGCTTCCGTGCCGTGCTGCGCCACCTCGCCCCGCTGCGGCTGCGCGAGCCGGGTGGCGGCATCCGGGTGGAGGGCACCCGGGCGGTCGCCGATCCGCGGGTCCACCTGGTCGGCTACGGCCCTTCGGCCAGCACCGTCGGGGCCAACCGGGCCGGCCGCTCGGCCGTACGGGACATCAGGCGGCTGCTGGCCGAGGAACCGCTCGCGGCGTGATGTCCGGCGGGCTCAACTGCCCGCGGTCCACGGGGCGGCCGGGACGGTCGAACCTGTCGGGTCCGTCGGGCTGCCGCCCGAGGGCTGAGCCGCCGCACTCTGGTGGAGGGCGTTGAAGTCGGCGACGTTGCGCAGGTGCTCGGAGTAGTCCGCGGTGAACCGCGTGTCCCCCGGCCGTACCGCGACGAAGTACAGCCAGTCGCCCGGCGTCGGGTTGAGGGCGGCACGCATCGCCTCCTCACCGGGGTTGTCGATCGGCGTCGGCGGCAGGCCCATGCGCTGGTAGGAGTTGTACGGGCTCGCGATCTGCGTGTCGTCCTGGGTGGTGCGCAGAGTGTTGCGGTTCAGCGCGTAGTTGATGGTCGAGTCCATCTGCAGCGGCATGCCGCGCTCCAGCCGGTTGAGGACGACCCGGGCGACCTTGCCCATGTCCACCTTCGTGGCGGCTTCGGCCTGGACGATGCTGGCGATGGTGACCGTCTGGTAGACGTTCATCGCGTTGCGCTGTGCCCCGGCGGCGACCGGTGCGCCGTTGTGCTTCCGGCTGGCGGTCTCGACCATGGTCCGCAGCAGCGACTCCGGGCTCGCACCCTCCCGGACCTGGTACGTGGCCGGGTAGAGATAGCCCTCCGGATTGCCCCCGGCTTCGCTCGGCAGCCGCAGTGCGGCCTTGTCGAGGGACTTGCGCGTGGTGCCCGCGGGCAGCTTGAGGGTCTTGTCGATCGCGTCGTAGACCTGGCTCGCGCGCCAGCCCTCCGGGATGACCAGGGCGACGGGCTTGCCCTGTTCGTGGCCGCCCGCGAGCGTCAGCAGCGGCACCGCCACGGCCGTGCCGGCGACGACGGCGCCGGCCACGACGACGGCGAGCCTGCCCCGGCGTGTCAGTCGGATCCTGCTCCGTGACGGAGTGTTCGTCTGCATGCGGGCACGGTAATACGCATACAGTCACAAACCCGGCATATATTCAGTTTGTCGGCTGCAGTTGCGCGTCCCGGCGCACCAGGGCCGCGTACCGGCCGTCCTGCTCCAGGAGTTCGTCGTGCGTGCCACGTTCGGCGACGCGTCCGGAGTCCAGCACCACGATCTGGTCGGCGCTGCGGATCGTGGAGAGCCGGTGGGCGATGGTGATCGTCGTGCGGTCGGCCGACAGGGCGTCGATGGCCTTCTGGACGGCCGCTTCCGTGCGGGTGTCGAGCGCACTGGTCGCCTCGTCCAGGATGAGGACCGGCGGGTCGCGCAGGATGGTGCGGGCTATCGCCAGACGCTGCTTCTCGCCGCCGGAGAAGCGGTGGCCGCGTTCGCCCACGATCGTGTCGTAACCGTCGGGCAGTGCGGCTATGTGGTCGTGGATCTGCGCCGCCTCGGCCGCCGCGCGCAGTTCCGTGTCGGTGGCGTCCGGTTTGGCGAAGCGCAGGTTGTCGGCCACCGAGGCGTGGAAGAGGTACGTCTCCTGCGAGACGACGCCGACCGCGCGGGCGAGGGTGTCGAAGTCCAGGTCGCGGACGTCCACCCCGTCCAGCGTGACCCGCCCACCGGTGACGTCGTACAGGCGGGGCACGAGGGCGCCCAGCGTGGACTTGCCGGCCCCGGTCGGGCCGACGACGGCTAGGCTGCCGCCGGCCGGCACGGTGACGTCGACGCCGTCGAGGACCGGGCCGCCCTTGCCGTCGTACCGGAAGTCGACGCCCTCGAAGCGGACTTCACCCTTGACCTGGTCCAGCCGGACCGCCCGCTCGGGCTCGGTGATGTCGACCGGCAGGTCCAGGTACTCGAAGATGCGCTGGAAGAGCGCCAGCGAGGTCTGGATCTGGACTCCGGTCGCGAGCAGGCTCACGGCCGGACGGAACAGGCCCTGCTGGAGCGAGACGAAGGCGACGATGGTGCCGAGGGAGACCTCGGGACCGCCGTACCGGAGGGCGAGACCGGCCGTCCAGTAGATGACCGCGGGCATCGCGGCCATGACGATCGTGATCACGGCCATGCGCCAGCGCCCGGCCATGTTCGACCTGACTTCGAGGTCCACCAGTCGCTCGGACTCCGCGGCGAAGGACGAGGTCAGCGAGTCGGAGCGGCCCATGGTGCGGCCCAGCAGGATGCCGCTGACCGACAAGGACTCGGTGACCGTGGCCGCCATCGCGGCCATCTGCTTCTGCCGCTGGGTGGTGATCTTCTTGCGCTCGTTGCCGACGCGGCGGCTGATCCACACGAACACCGGCAGCAGGAGCAGGGAGACGACCGTCAGCCGCCAGTCCAGCGCGACCATCGCGACGATCGTCGCGACCACGCCGGTGACGTTGGAGACCAGGGAGGTGGCGGTGGAGGTGACGGTCGCCTGCATGCCGCCGATGTCGTTGGCGATGCGGGACTGCACCTCGCCGGTCCGGGTGCGGGTGTAGAAGGCGAGCGACATGCGCTGGAGGCGGCCGTAGACCGCCGTGCGCAGGTCGTGCATGACCCGCTGGCCGACGGTGGTGGAGATCAGCGTCTGGAGCACGCCGAAGACGCCCGCCAGGACGGCGCTGAGGATCATGCCGAGCGCGAGCAGGCCCAGCAGGCCGGTACGGCCCTGGGGGATGGCGACGTCGAGCGTCTCCCGCAGCAGGAACGGGGTGGCCACCGAGACCAGCGACGAGGCTCCGACGAGGAGGCCGACGACGGCGAGCCGCCCGCGATAGGGGCGGAAGAGCCGCAGGATGCGGCGCACCTGCCGGGGCTGTTCGCCGGCGTCGGCAGGTGGGGTCCAGGAGATTTCACGATCGGGACGCATGGGCTCCTACGGAGGGAACGGGCGCCGGCCCGGGGCGGACCGGCGGGGACTGACGGATCGTAGCTCATTGTTACCTATACTCACAATGAACGGCATCCTGATATTGTTCCCGCATGACCACCCCCGATCCCGACGGACTGCTCGCCGAGCAGTTGCTACGGCTCACCCGCCGGGTGCACCGCATCCAGAAGCGCCATCTGGAAGAGCGCGACCTGGGCGTGACCCCGGCCCAGTCCCGGCTGCTGCGCACCCTCGCGCACTACGCCTCCCCTCCGCGCATGGCCGACCTCGCCGAGCGCCTGGAGGTGGTGCCGCGCGCGGTGACCACGCTGGTGGACGGGCTGGAGGCGAGCGGCAAGGTACGGCGGGCACCGGATCCGACGAACCGGCGCGTGACCCGGATCGAGCTGACGGACGAGGGGCGGTCGGCCCTGCGCGAACTGCGCGGCGCCCGGCACTCGGCGGCCGAGGAGATACTGGCGCCGCTGACGGAGAAGGAGCGCCAGGTGCTCGGCGTGCTGCTGGACACACTGATCGACGGGGATGCCGTCCAGCGCTGCTGATCCATGGGGGACGCCGGCCAGCGCTGCTGATCCATGGGGGACGCCGGCCAGCGCTGCTGATCTACGGGGACGCCGCCCGGCGCTGCTGATCGGCGGGGATGCCGTGCAGTGCTGCTTATCGACGGGGATGCCGTCCAGCCCTGCTGATCGGCGGGGGTGCCGCCCGGCCGTCGTCGAACGACACGACATCCCCTGGCGCCGGCGAGCGGCGACGGCCCCGCCGCCGTCGAGGGAGCGGGGCCGTGTGCGGCCGGCCGGGTGTCCCGCGCACGAGGCGGCGGCCCGTGCCACCGGGGATCAGCAGCGGCTGCGGTCCTCCGTCAGCACGCCCTGGACCGTGGCCAGCGTCCGGTCGTGGCAACCGTCCGGGCCGATGAGCCGGTAGCGCTCTGCCGACGTACCGACAGCGTGCCGCTGGTCGCGCGGGACGTCGAGGGTGTACGCGGCGTCGCCGCGGTAGGTGTCGTCCAGCCGCGACCAGCTGGTGCGGCGGCCGCCGGCGCTCGCGACGGCCGACGCCCGGTCGCCGAGGGTGAGCACGGTGCGCAGCCGGTTGTCCGGGCCGACGGTGGTGGCACCGTTCACGGTGTACGTCCGGTGCGTGTGCGTCGTCCGCGCCGGGCCGTGCCCGACACCCTCTCCGCCTGCGTCTTCGCCTGCGCCTCCGCCTCCACCTTCGAGGCCGGCTCCCCTCTCGGCTCCCGCACCTGCACGCGTATCCGTACTCCCCTTCGCTCCCGCACCCGCACCCGCACTGCCCACGGTGACGGTCTCGTCGTCGGTCCAGGTCGCGTCGAGTCCGTCCGTGTTCTCACCCTCGGTCCAGCGGTGGACGGAGGTGTTGGCGAGCGTCCGGGTGACGGTGGTGGTCACGCGCCCGTGCGAGGTGTCGAGATAGCCGGAGACGGTGAGCCGGTGCCCGGCGTCGGTCCGCACCCGGTTCTCCGTGCCGGGCGTGAAGGCCGAGGAGTTGGCGAGGCCGGTCGCCGTGCCGCCGGTGAGCGCGCCGGGGACATGGGCCCGGTGGGCGTCCCGCCAGACCAGTACGTTCACCGGAAGGCTCCAGCCCGACTGTCCCGCGGGGACGCCCACGACGGACACCTCGACGCGGTGCGGCCGGCCGTCGTTGAGCAGGCCGGCGAAGGGCGTGAGGTCGTATTCGAGGGGCCGCACGTCGAAGGCGCGCGGGGCCGGGACGACGTACCAGAGGAAGGGGTTGGACCAGCCGCCGGTCCAGACGTTGGGGAAGGGCGCCGCGATGCCGGCGAGCTTGCCGTCGACGCTGATCTGCACCTCGCGGTACGGCCCGCGGTCGGCCTTGCACGAGTACGGCGCCGGGTCGGCCACGGTCAGGTACCAGAACTCCTCGCAGCCGCCGCCCGAGCCGGTCGCGTACACCTCGGCGACGATCCGTTCGCTGTTGCGCGGGGTGGTGAGCGTCGTACCCGCCGAGGTGTCGGCGAGGGTGAGCACCCGGTCGGGTGCGGGCGTCGCGGGACGGCCCGCGTAGAAGGTCAGGGTGACGTGCACGTCGATGACACCGGTGTAGGTGTCGTCCACCACGTTGCCGATCAGCATCTCGACGTCCCGCGCGCCGCGAAAGGTGTCGCTGTAGCGGGTGACGTCCTTCTCGACGTGCCACTCGATGCCGTCGGGCGAGGGCTCCGGCGTGGAGGTGCGCAGGATCTCGACACCGCCGACGTGGAGGTAGCCGATTCGGTCGTACTGACGGCCCTTCACCTTGCCGTCCAGGCGCAGCACGACCCTGCTCCAGCGGTCGCCGCAGCCCCGGGGAGGCGTGTAGCTGCCGCGGTAGGGCGTGAAGTCGCGGAACTGCACGTCGGCGAGGGTGACCCGGCACGAGCGGGTGTGCGGCCGGTCGACGGGCGGAGCCGCGGTCACCGGGTCGTGCCAGTCGGTGCCGAACTCGGCGGGCACGGCCGCGGCCTGGGCGGCCCGGGCACCCGGGCCGAAGAGCGTGCTCACCAGAAGGGCCGCCCCGGCGAGCATGGACATGACTAACCGTCTTCTCATGGCCCGTGTTCTACGGGGGAGACGGGCCACCCCGCAATGACGCCTCGGCAGATCGGCGCGATGAGGACGGCCGTCATCCGGCCCCGCGCGGACGTCCACGAAAGGCGCAATCAGTTATATAAGCACACCTTACTGGCATAGTGCCGACATGGAGATCATGACCGCCGGCGGTCCAGCGGGGCGCACGGCCAGGAGCACGGACCCCCGCACCCGCACCGCCCAGAGGCTCCCGCGGTGAGGGCGCCGTCCGCGCGTCCGGGTCCCCGGCGAGGACACCACCGCCCCGCCCCGCGCGCACGGCGCACGGTGTTCGTCCTCACGGTCACCGGAACCGCCGTGCTCACGGGAGCCGCCGTACTCACCACAGGCGTCGCTCTCACCGGTGACGGCTCGTCCGCCGGCGGCGGCCCGGGCCGCGGCACGCCCGCCCCCGGCGCCTCCGCCGCCTC
>NZ_WWJT01000773.1 GCF_009865385.1 Streptomyces sp. SID486
CGAACGGCTGGCCCGGCTGCGGCTGGGCGCCGTACGGCTGCTGGGGCTGGGCGCCCGGGTAGCCGTAACCACCGGGCGGCTGGGCGCCGTAGGGCTGCGGGGCGGCCGGCTTGGCGGCCGGCACCAGCGGGCCCTGGAGCGCGGGCAGCAGCGGGGTGGCGATGGCGGCGGCCGCCAGCAGCAGCGCGGCGATCAGGCCCAGGATGAGACCGGCGCCGGCGCCGACGTCGAGCAGGTCCGACCGGTCGAAGGCGCCCAGCGGGTCGATGATCGTCCAGAACGCGGTCCACGCGGCGAAGAGCGTCAGGGCCACGCCGACCTGGCCGAGGTCCAGGCCGATGACCTTGCGCGGCTGCGGGAGGGCACGAGCGAGGACGATGAGGACCGCGCCGACGATGCCACCGACGTACATGCTCATCACCAGGCCGAGGTTGTCCCAGGCGTTGGGGACGTCACTGCCGTCGGTGTCGAACGTGCTGAGGAACGACGCGATGAACAGCACCACCGCTGCTCCGATCACCACGCCGTCGCCTCTAGTGAGGGAGCGGATATTCACTTCAGGTCCTTCGTAGGTCGTCTCGTCGTCGGTAGACACTATCGTCCACAAGATCCGGCTGTCCGGCCGGTTCCGCCCACCGGTCAGGACTCGCGCAGGAAACTCACGATTCCCTCAGAGATCCCCTGCGCGGCCCGCTGCCGCCAGGCGCCGCTGGTCAGCAGTGCCGCGTCCTTGCTATCGCGCATGTTGCCGCACTCGATGAACACCTTGGGAACCGTTGACAGATTGAGACCACCCAGGTCCGTCCGCGTGACCAGACCGGTACCGCCGCCGAGGTAGTTGGAGGGCGGCTCGCCCGTCTCGCGCAGGTAGGCGCCCGCGATCCGCACACCGAGATCGTGCGAGGGGCCGACGATGCCGCGGGTGTCCGCCGCACCGGAGTGCACGGACCCCGGCAGGATGACGTGGAAGCCGCGGTTGCCGGCGGCCGAGCCGTCGGCGTGCAGGGAGATCGCCGCGTCCGCGTGCGCCGCGTTCCCGATCCGGGCCCGCTCGTCCACGCACGGCCCCCAGGGCGGGCCGCCGCCGTCATGGGTCAGCTTCACCGTGGCGCCCTGCCGTTCCAGGACCGCCCGCAGCCGGTGCGCCAGGTCGAGCGTGAACCGCGCCTCGCTGTAACCGTCGTCGGTCGACGTCCCGGTGGTGTCGCACTCCTTGCGGTTGGTCCCGATGTCCACCGGGCGGTCGATCTCGGCCGTGTGCCGGAAGTTCCCCGGATTGTGGCCCGGGTCGACGACGACGACCGTCCCCTTCAGCGGACCGGCCGAGGCCGGGGCGGACGCCTTGCCGTCGGCGCCCGGGGAGGAGGCCGGGGCGGAGGACAGGGGGGAGCCGTGCGTGGCCGGCGCGGGGGAGGCCGTACGGTCCTCGCCGTCCGACCCGCCGCCCACCGCCTCGTAGACCAGCCAGCCGAGCAGCGCGCCGGGCACCAGGGCGGCGAGCGCCACGGTCAGCGGGCCGCGCCGGGGCCGGCGGGGCTGCGGAGGATCGAGGTCCGGTCCTGTGTACGACACGTCTGCGACTCTAACCTCGGCCCCGGGTCCCCGCTCCCGTTCGCCGCAGGACACGCAGCGAGCCGGTCGCCGAGACCTCCGTGAACTCCCCGGACTCAAGGGCCCGCAGGTAGACGCGGTACGGCGCCTGGCCCGTGAACTCGTCCGCCGGGTCCGGGAAGACGTCGTGGATGACCAGGAGGCCGCCCTCGGCCACGTGCGGCGCCCAGCCCTCGTAGTCGGCGCCGGCGTGCTCGTCGGTGTGGCCGCCGTCGATGAAGACGAACCCGAGCGGGGAGTTCCAGATCCGCGCGATCTGCGGGGAACGCCCGACGACGGCGACGACGTGCTCCTCCAGACCGGCCCTGAACAGCGTGCGGCGGAAGGCCGGGAGCGTGTCCATGAGGCCGACCTCCGGGTCGACCGTCTCCGGGTCGTGGTAGTCCCAGCCGGGCTGCTGCTCCTCGCTGCCCCGGTGGTGGTCGACGGTCAGCGCCGTGACCCCCGCGGTGCGGGCCGCGTCGGCGAGCAGGATCGTGGAGCGCCCGCAGTACGTACCGACCTCCAGCAGCGGCAGCCCCAGCCGGCCCGCCGTCACCGCCGCCGCGTACAGCGCCAGCCCCTCGTCCACGGGCATGAACCCCTTCGCCGCCTCGAACGCGGCCAGGATCTCGGGCTTGGGTGCGACGGACATGGGGGCCCTTCGGTCGTACGGCGGTTCCGGCGCCCCATGCTGCCGCACCCCCGGTCGGCGGGGGGACGGGGGGTGGGTCACCGCCTGGCTCCTGAGCCACGGTCAGGAGCGGAGCCGTCGGGGAAAGCCGGGGGAGAGCGTCGAAGATCGCTGGGTACAGTGCAGGCGCTCCGCCCCGATGACCCCGTCGCCGAGGAGGCCGCCTGATGGACCCCGTCACGCTGATCACCGGCGGCTCGACCGGAATCGGCGCCGCCGCCCGCGCCCTGCTCGAGCAGGGCCACCGCGTGACCGTCACCGGACGCGACGCGGGCAAGCCGGCCGCCTTCGCCACCACCGCGGGGGCGGGCGGCGCCACACCGTGTTCGGCAAAACGGCCTCCTCCCACCGGGGAAGGACGCCGTCGACCGCCTCACGACGGCGTTCGCGAACGCCGTCGTGTCCACATCCCCTCCACGCCTGAGAAGCGGCAGCGTGGCGACTCACGCCGGTCGACCGGACACCCTCAGGCGCTGACCGTCTCGCCGGGCAGCGAGAGATCCAGGTCGACGGCCCGCTCCTCACCCGGATGCGTCGCGGACGAGGCGAGCGGCCCGTGGCCGACGGCCCGCGCGGCGAGGACGTACGCACCCTGCGCCGGAACGGCGAGGGCGTACGCCCCGTCCTCGCCGGAGACGGTGGAGCCCGCCTGACGGCCCCGCCGGTCGATCAGGGTGACCTTGGCCCGGGCCACCGGGGCGCCGTCGGCGCCGAGGACCCGGCCGCGGAAGCCCCGCAGGATCTCCTCGGCCCGCTCCAGCACGGCGTCCTCCTCGCTGCTCGCCCGCAGCTGCGTGTGCTGCGGGGCCGGGCGGCCGGCCTTCGGCAGGCACAGCGCGAGCAGCAGGCCCGCCGCGACGGCGGCCGTGGCGATCAGGAAGGAGACCCGGAACCCGTGCATGGTGGGAACCGCGACGCCGCCCACGTCGTTCGCGGTGTTGGCCAGCACCATGCCGATGACGGCGCTGGACACCGACGTGCCGATGGACCGCATCAGGGTGTTCAGGCCGTTGGCCGCGCCCGTCTCCGAGGCCGGGACCGCGCCGACGATCAGCGCGGGCAGCGAGGAGTAGGCGAGCCCGATGCCGGCGCCCAGGATCACCGAGGTGAGGACCGTCTGCCAGGCGGCGTCCATCAGACCGAGTCCGCCGCCGTAGCCGACCGCGATGACGAGCAGGCCGATGATGAGGGTGACCTTGGGGCCGTACCGGGCGGACAGCCGGGCGTAGACCGGCGCGGTGAACATCATCGTCAGGCCCAGCGGGGCCACGCACAGGCCGGCGACCACCATGGACTGGCCGAGCCCGTAGCCGGTGGCCTTCGGCAGCTGGAGCAGCTGGGGCAGGACGAGCGAGACGACGTAGAACGCGACGCCGACCATGATCGACGCGAGGTTGGTGAAGAGGACGGCCGGGCGTGCGGTGGTGCGCAGGTCGACCAGGGGGGCCTTGGTGCGCAGCTCGAACAGGCCCCACAGCAGGAGCACGGCGACCGACGCGGCGAACAGGCCGAGCGTCGTGCCGGAGGACCAGCCCCAGTCGCTGCCCTTGGTGATGGGCAGCAGGAGCAGCACCAGACCGGTGGACAGGCCCAGCGCGCCGAACACGTCGAAGGTGCCCTTCGCGCGCATCGGGGACTCCGGGACGACCAGGAGGGTGAGCGCGATGGCCAGCACGCCGAGGCCGGCGGCGCCGTAGAACAGGGCGTGCCAGTCCGCGTGCTGGGCGACGAGTGCCGCGGCGGGCAGGGCGAGGCCGCCGCCGACGCCGATCGAGGAGCTCATCAGGGCCATGGCCGAGCCGAGCCGCTCGCGCGGCAGCATGTCGCGCATCAGGCCGATGCCCAGCGGTATCGCGCCCATGGCGAAGCCCTGCAGGGTCCGGCCCGCGATCATCGTGAGCAGCTGGCTGGTGAGCGCGCTGACCAGGGCGCCGACCACCATCACGGCGAGGCTGAAGATCAGCATGCGCCGCTTTCCGTAGAGGTCGCCGAGCCGGCCCATGATGGGGGTGGCCACGGCACCGGACAGCAGGGTCGAGGTGAGGACCCAGGTGGCGTTGCTCGGGGCGGTGTCCAGCAACTGCGGCAGGTCCTTGATGACCGGCACGAGCAGCGTCTGCATCACCGCGACGACGATGCCCGCGAAGGCGAGCACCGGGACCACCGCGCCGCCCGCTGCGCGGGTGGGCTGGTCGGTCGGCGTGTCTGTCATGGAGTGAGGCCTTCCGCGTGTCATAAGTCCTGGGTAAACCTCGTATGCGCAGGCAACTATTCCGTTGCTTCGGGCCCCTAATGAATCCTTGACCCGTCCATGGGTTTCTGACGCCGCGTCATGCGTCTGGCGCCCTGATGGAACACGTTCTAGTCTGGCGCGCCATGAAGGCTTATGTCGCCGGGGTCGGGATGACCAGGTTCGAGAAGCCCGAGACCCGTGAATGGCAGTACTGGGACATGGCCCGGGAGGCGGGTGACGCGGCGCTCGCCGACGCCGGGATCGCGTACCCGGACGTGGAACAGGTTCCCGTCGGCTACTGCTTCCAGCCCTCCACCGCCGGACAGCGCGCCGCCTACGAACTCGGCCTGACCGGCGTCCCCGTCTACAACGTCAACAACAACTGCGCGACCGGCGCCACCACCCTGATGCTGGCCCGCCAGCTCGTCGAGGGCGGCGCCTGCGACTGCGTGCTGGCGCTCGGCTTCGAGAAGATGCGGAAGGGGGCGCTCGGCGGCGGGTCCGACGGCGGGGACCTCGCCACCTCCCCCGTCGCCCGGCACTACGGCATCATGGCCGCCCGGCACGGCTTCGCGGCCGCCCCGCCGACCGCGCAGATCTTCGCCGCCGCCGCCCGCGAACACATGGAGACGTACGGCACGACCGAGGCCCAGCTCGCCGCGGTCGCCGCCAAGAACCACCGGCACTCCGCGCACAACCCCTACGCCCAGTTCCGCGACGTGTACGAGGTCGCGGACATCCTCGCCGCGCGCACCGTGCACCGCCCGCTCACCAAGCTCCAGTGCTCGCCCACCTCCGACGGGGCCGCCGCCGCCGTGGTCGTCTCGGAACGGTTCGCGCAGCAGCGCTCCCTGACCGGCCTGGCCGAGATCGCCGGCCAGGCCATGACCACGGACACCGAGGAGTCCTTCGCCTCCGGCTCCTGCGTCGACGTCGTCGGCCTGCCGCTGTCCCGGGCCGCGGCCCGGCAGGCGTACGAGAGGGCCGGCCTCGGCATCGAGGACGTCGACGTGATCGAGCTGCACGACTGCTTCTCCGTCAACGAGCTGCTGACCTACGAGGCGCTCGGCATGTGCGCGCCGGGGGAGTCCGGCGCTCTGGTCGAGTCGGGCGCGACGACCTACGGGGGCCGGTGGGTGGTGAACCCGTCCGGCGGGCTGATCTCCAAGGGCCATCCGCTGGGTGCCACCGGGCTGGCGCAGACGGCCGAGCTGGTCTGGCAGCTGCGCGGCGAGGCGGGCGCACGGCAGGTGCCCGGGGCACGGACGGGCCTCGCGCACAACATCGGGCTGGGCGGCGCGGCGGTGGTGACGGTGCTGCGGGCGGTGTAGACGGGACCGGGGAGAAGGCGCGGGGAGAAGGCGCGGGGAGAAGGCGCGGGGA
>NZ_WWJT01000774.1 GCF_009865385.1 Streptomyces sp. SID486
GTGTGCCGTGTGCCGTGTGCCGTGTGCCGTGGGCCGTGGGCCGTGGGCCGTGGGCCGTGGGCCCGTGGACTGTGGAGGTGGCCCCTGGACGCGGCCCCGCACGGTGGGCCGGGAGGCGTCCGGACCGGGGACCGGCTCGCACGGGCGCGGCCCGGCGGGCAGGATGCTGCCCGGGACACCACCGCCCCGTCCGCCGACCCGCGACCCGGAGGCCCGGATGACCGGTACCACGACCACGCCCTTCACCGCCGCCGACCACAGGGCCCGCATGGAGCGCGCCGTGCGCTCCGCCGCGGACGCCGGCCTCGCCGGACTGCTCGTCGCCCCGGGACCGGACATGGTGTGGCTCACCGGCTACACGCCGACCGCGGTCACCGAACGGCTGACCGTGCTGGTCCTCACCCCCGGCCGGGACCCCGTGCTCGTCGTGCCCGCGCTCGAGGCCCCGGACGCCGAGCACGCGGCCGGCGCCACCGCGCTGACGCTGCGCGACTGGACCGACGGCAAGGACCCCTACGCGGTCACCGCCGGCCTCCTCGACGGCCGCGGCCGGTACGGCATCAGCGACAACACCTGGGCGATGCACCTGCTGGGCCTCCAGCGGGCCCTGCCGGACACCGCCTACGCCGCCCTCACCGACGCCCTGCCCATGCTCCGCGCGGTCAAGGACGCCGCCGAGCTGGAACTCCTCGCCGCCGCGGGCGCGGCCGCCGACGCGACGTTCGAGGCGATCCGGCAGGTCCCCTTCGCCGGCCGCCGCGAGTCCGACGTCGGCCACGACCTCGCCGGCCTGCTGCGCCGCTTCGGCCACTCCCAGGTCGACTTCACCATCGTCGGCTCCGGCCCCAACGGCGCCAACCCGCACCACGAGGTCGGCGACCGCGTCATCCGGCCCGGCGACATGGTCGTCCTCGACTTCGGCGGCCTGAAGGACGGCTACGGCTCCGACACCACCCGCACGGTCCACGTAGGCGAGCCCACCGAGGAGGAACGCCGGGTCCACGACGTCGTGCGCGCTGCCCAGGAGGCCGGCTTCCGGGCCGTACGCCCGGGCGTGGCCTGCCAGGAGGTCGACCGCGCCGCCCGCGCGGTGATCACCGACGCCGGGTACGGCGAGTACTTCATCCACCGCACCGGGCACGGTATCGGCGTGACCACGCACGAGCCGCCGTACATGATCGAGGGCGAGGAGCAGCCGCTCGTGCCCGGCATGTGCTTCTCCGTGGAGCCCGGCGTCTACCTGCCCGGCCGGTTCGGGGTGCGCATCGAGGACATCGTCTCGGTGACGCAGGACGGCGGCCGACGACTCAACAACACCACCCGTGAGATGGTCATAGTGGACTGAGAGAGCCAGGGAGACCCATCCCGACGACGGACGACACCGGAACGGCGACGCTCGACCCATGACCCAGGCACCGACACCCACCGCGGACGGCGTCCGCAGACTGGTCCGCTCGCTGCTCGACGAGGGCGGCGACGGCACCGGGGGGCCCGATGTGCGGCCCGTGACGGAGGACCGCACGCACACCTGGTGGATCGGGCGCGGCCATGTGCTGCGCCTGGCGCCCGACCGGGAGGCGTCCGCGCGCCGCCGCCGGGAACTGCGCCTGCGCGACGTGGTCCGCCCGCACGTGCCGGTCGCCGTCCCGGCCAGCGTCGCGCACGGCGACTGGGCACCCGGTCTCGCCTACACCCTCGACACCCGGGTGCCCGGCGGCACGGCCGACGAGCACGACGTCTCGGCCGTCGGGGAGGCCGACCTCGCCGGCCTGCTCAGCGGGCTGCGGGCGGTTCCCGTCCGCCAGGCCGAGGCGCTCGGTGTGCCCCGCACCGCCCCGCGCTCGCTGGAGGCGCTGCGCCGCATGGCCGTGCACGCCGCCGAACGGCTCGCCGCCGCCGACGAGTTCGACGCCGCCCGGCTGCTCCAGCTCACCCCGCCCGGCGCGGCCCAGCTCGCCGCGCAGCCCGGCACCGCCGTCCTCACCCACCACGGGCTGACCGGAGCCCACGTGCTGGTCGGCGACGACGGCCGGGTGCGGGGCGTCCTGGACTGGACCGCGGCGGTCGTCGGCGACCCCGCCGAGGACATCGCCGGGCTCGCCGTCGCCGTCGGCTCCCCGGCCGCCGTCCGCGCCGCCACCCTGGCCGGCTACGGCGCCCGTCCCTGCCTGCGCGGCCTGTGGCTGGCCCGCTGCGACACCGTCGTCCGCCTCACCGACCGCCTGGAGGGCCGTGCGGAGGGCCGCGCTGAGGGCCGCGCGGAAGGCTCCCTGCCCCTGCTGCGGACCCGGCTGCGGCGCGTCTGGGAGCCGATCCTGCTGGAGCGGGTGACGGACTTCGCCGAGGACGACCCGGAGCCCTGAGAGGCGCCGGGGGAGCCCGTCAGGGCTGGAACAGCACCACGGCGGACTCGCCGGGCACCTGCAGGAGCCCGTCCGGGCCCGGGGCCGTCACCGGCTCCCAGGCCGCGAGGACCTCCACCCGGCCGGTGCCCAGCGGGATCTTCACGGGATCCTTGCCGAGGTTCACCGCCACCCGTACGTCCCCGCGCCGGAAGGCGAGCCAGCGGGCCCCCTCGTCGTACGCCACCTTCGTGTCGGCGAGGTCCGGGTCGGTGAGGTCGGGCTGCGCCCGGCGCAGCGCGATCAGCTGCCGGTACCAGGCCAGCACGCGCGCGTGGGGTGCGCGCTCCGGCTCCGACCAGTCCAGGCAGGACCGTTCCCTGGTCGCCGGGTCCTGGGGGTCCGGCACGTCCTCCTCGGCCCAGCCGTGCGCCGCGAACTCCCGCCGCCTGCCCCGCCGTACCGCGTCGGCCAGCTCGGGATCGGTGTGGTCGGTGAAGAACTGCCAGGGTGTGCCCGCTGCCCACTCCTCGCCCATGAACAGCATCGGCGTGAACGGCGCCGTCAGGGTCAGCGTGGCCGCGCAGGCCAGCAGACCGGGGGAGAGGCGGGCGGCGAGCCGGTCGCCCTGGGCGCGGTTGCCGACCTGGTCGTGGGTCTGGCTGTAGCCGACCAGCCGGTGCCCGGCCACGCGCGCCCGGTCCAGCGGCCGGCCGTGGCGGCGGCCCCGGAAGCTGGAGTACGTGCCGTCGTGGAACCAGCCGCCGGTGAGCGTCTTGGTGAGCGCGGCGAACGGCTCCCGCGCGAAGTCGGCGTAGTAGCCCTGCGCCTCACCGGTCAGGGCGGTGTGCAGCGCGTGGTGGAAGTCGTCGTTCCACTGCGCGTGCAGGCCCAGGCCGTGCTCCGCGCGCGCGGTGATGAACCGCGGGTTGTTCATGTCCGACTCGGCGATCAGGAAGAGCGGCCGGCCCACTTCGCCGGCCAAGGCGTCCACGGCCGCCGACAGCTCCTCCAGGAAGTGGCACGCGCGCGTGTCGTACAGGGCGTGCACCGCGTCCAGGCGCAGCCCGTCGATGCGGTAGTCGCGCAGCCACGCCAGCGCACTGCCGGTGAGGAACGCGCGCACCTCGTCCGAGCCGGGCGCGTCCAGGTTCACCGCCGAGCCCCACGGCGTCTGGTGGGTGTCCGTGAAGTACGGCCCGAACGCGGGCAGATGGTTGCCCGACGGACCCAGGTGGTTGTGCACCACGTCCAGGACGACCCCCAGCCCCAGTCCGTGCGCCCGGTCGACGAAGCGCTGGAGGGCCTCGGGGCCGCCGTACGGCTCGTGCACCGCCCACAGCGACACGCCCTCGTAACCCCAGCCGTGGCGGCCGGGGAAGGGGCACAGCGGCATCAACTCCACGTGGGTGACACCCAGTTCCACCAGGTGTTCCAGTCGGTCGGCCGCGGCGTCCAGGGTGCCCTCGGGGGTGTACGTGCCCACGTGCAGCTCGTACAGCACCGCGCCCGGCAGCCCGCGTCCCGGCCAGCGGGCGCGCCACTCGTGCCGCCCGTGGTCCACGACGGCGCTCAGCCCGTCCGGGCCGTCCGGCTGGCGGCGCGAGCGCGGGTCGGGCAGTACGGGGCCGTCGTCCAGCGCGAACCCGTACCGTGCGCCGTGTCCCGCCTCCGCCTCGCCCGCCCACCACCCCTCGCGCTCCGGATCGCGCGCCAACGCGCTTGTGGCGCCCTCGCAATGGAGCGTCACTCGGTCTGCCTGCGGTGCCCACACCTCGAACTGCACGGACGGTTCCCCTTCGTCTGTTCACCGTGATGTCCCGCGTCACCATCGTGCCGTCCCGGACGATCGATCCGCTTTCGAATCCGCCCTTTGCCGGCTGGTGTCGCGGAAGTACCCGTACATCGGCACCGGTTCCGCGTTTTCTGGACACCCGGGGTTCACTGCCCGACAATCACCAGCGTGACGTCGTCCTTCGAGTTCTCCACCTACCCCGCGCGCCTGTCCGACGCGGAGCGCGACAAGGCGCTGCGGGTGCTGCGCGACGGCGTCGCGATGGGCCGGCTCTCGCACGACACGTTCGTGCACCGTATGGAGCTGGCGCTCTGCGCGCGCAGCTCCGACGAACTGGCCGTCCTGGTCGCCGACCTGCCGCGGGAGAACCGATTCTCCCGCGCGGTCCTCGGCTCCGTCGAGGCCGTCTCCGGCTTCACCGTACGGCTGCGCCGCGCCTGGCAGGCCGAGCGCCTGCCCAAGCTGCTGCTGCCGCACCCCGAGCACGCCCACCCGCTGCGCATCGGCCGCGACCCGGCGAACGGACTGCGACTGAACCACGAGACCGTCTCCCGGCTGCACGCCGAACTCCGCCGACAGGGCGGCCTGTGGGTGCTCAGGGATCTGGGCTCCACCAACGGCACCACCGTCAACGGCCGCCGGGTGACCGGCGCGGTCGTCGTCCGCGAGGGCGACCAGGTCGCCTTCGGCCGCATGGCGTTCCGGCTCGCTACGGGACGGTAGCGCGTCGTCTGCCCGCCGGAGGACGGCAACGCCGTCGGCACCCGGGAACGCGGGCGCCCCGGCACGCTTCGAACAGACGCCCGGTCACGCGCCCGGCTGTTCGCGGTCGGGTGTCCGGGGCCTCGCGGCCGGGTGGCCGGCCGGTCATGCGTCCGGTCTTCCGGCTCGGGTGTCCGGTCATCTCCGGGTGTTCCCGGTCGGGTGTCCGGGTCCTCGCGGTCGGGTGTCCGGGGCCTCGCGGTCGGGTGCCCGGTCATGCGTACGGGCCTTGCGGGCCGGGTGCCCGGTCGCGCGTCCGGGTTCTCCCGATCGGGTGAGGCGCGCTGGGGAAAGCGGGTCCGCGTGCCGATGGAACGGGCATGACCCACATCACCAGAGCGACAGCGGCGGCCGGCGCCCTGCTGGCCGCCGCCGGTCTCCTCGGCGCGGGGCCGGCCCGCGCGGCCTCCCGCGACGTCCAGCAGGGCAGCTGGCTCTATCTGACGGTCACCCGCGGCGAGGCCCGGTCCGGCGAGACCCGTGGCGCGCTGCTGCTGTGCGACCCGCCCCGGGGGCACGCGCACGCGAGCCTGGCGTGCGGGGAACTGGCCGACGCGGGCGGTGAGATCGACCGCATCCCGGCCGAGGGCGTCTTCTGTCCGATGATCTTCGCACCGGTGACCACCCACGCGCGCGGGCGGTGGAACGGCCGCGCGGTCGACTTCCAGGAGACCTACAGCAGCGTCTGCGTGATGAAGGCCCGGACCCGGCACGTCTTCGCCCTCGACGGCTGACCGGCCCCGGGCGGCGCGGGCAGGCACGGACTCACGCCGACCGGCCCCGGCTCACGCGGTCCGGCTCCGGCTCACCCCGTCCGGCTCCGGCGCACGCCGACCGGCTCCGGCGCACGCCGACCGGCTCCGGCTCACGCCGTCCGGCCCCGGCGCACGCCGACCGGCGCGGGCTCACACGGTCTGGTTCAGGCTCACGCTGTTCGGCCTCGGCGCACGCCGACCGGCGCGGGCTCACGCCGCCCGGGGCCGCGCCTGCTGTGCCGCCACCAGCACCGTACGGGACTGGTGCTCCACCTGGTGCTCCAACGGCACCCAGCGGGCCCGGAACCGGAGGGCGAACGCGTCGCACCAGGTGGCCACCAGCTGTTCCAGGCGCGGAGCCGCCCGGTCGTCCGCCTCCCGCAGCACCCGCAGCAGCATCGCCGCGGCCCGCAGCGGCAGCCGCCGGCCGAAGGCGTCCACGCTGCCGACGTACGCCATCGTGGTGCCCGCCGGAGGGGTGTGGATCCAGTCCTCGGCCAGGCCCGGAACCAGCTCCAGCGCCCAGCGCGCGGCCCGCAGCAGCGGCCCGTCCACGCCGTCCAGCCGGGGCAGCGCGTCGGCGAGGATCCGCTCCACGTCCCGTGCGTCCCGCAGCAGCCGCGCGGCCAGGCGCCGCATGGCCGCGGCCGGTGCCGGGTGCGGCGCGGGGTCGTCCACCAGGTCGCTGGCCCACATCGGCACCTCCACCACGGCCGTCAGACCGCCGTACCGGTGCGCGTGGTACCAGGTGCTGTGCCGGGCGTCGTCCGGCATGCTCGGATAGGCCGCGCCGGTCCCGGGACCGGGCATCACGTGCACCCCGGGACCGGAGGCCGGCCAGCCCGCCGCGTCCGAGGCCCCCGTCTCCACCGGGATGTGCAGCTCCGCCGCCGACTTGGCGAACGGCTCGGCCAGCCCCGGCACGTCCTTGGTCAACTGCACCCAGCTGCCGCCCAGGTCGGTGCCGTGCAGGGTCACCTGGAGGTACGGGCGCAACTCGTCGATCAGCCCGGTCAGTGTCCGGGTCTCCGGGGGCAGCCGGTCCGGCGGCAGCACGGACGGCGACCACTCCGGCTGTTCCGCGCCGGTCGGCCGGTAGAAGCCGAGGTGGTAGTCGAGCAGGCTGCGCGGCGCCGGGGTCACATGCAGACTCGCGCCGTCCGGGTCCGCGCACAGCAGGAAGTGCCAGGAGGTGCCGGCCCGCAACTCCGGCTCGGACAGCACGCGTTCGGCGAGCACCCGCAGGGTGGAGCCGCCCGTCGGCTCATTGGCGTGGGCACCGGCGACGACCAGTACCGCACGGCGGGCGTGTCCCACCGACAGCAGGTGCAGGGGTCTTCCCGCGCGCGAGACGCCCACCTGGCGCAGCGTGCACAGTCCGGGTCCCTGAGCGGCCAACGCCCGTGCGGAGGCGACCAGTTCGGGAACGCTGGGATAGCGCAGCTCCGGCAGAGGACTCACCCCCGACTTGTCCGTCCGGCGTCGCCCTCCCAGTCCCGCACGGGACGGGTGAACTGTCAAGCGGTCGGCGGAGGAGGCTCCCGGGGGCGCGCGGACGCCCGCGCCCGCCGGCGCACGGGCCACTGTGTGCCACCGGCGCGCTCCTGGTGCCCACCGCGCCCAACGGGCGTCGGGGGACCACCTCGCCCGGCCCGCGGGCGTCGAGGAACCACCCCGCCCGCCCCGCGGGCATCGGGGAACCACCCCGCCCACCCCCTGAGGCTGCCGCGCGCTCGACCGACGACCCCCTGCGCCGTCGCCGCCCCGTGCGCTCGCCCCCGCGCCGTCGGCCTCCTCTGCCGGCAGGCACCCTCCGTGCCGTCACCAACCCCTGCCGCCGCCCTTCCGCACAGTCGGCCCCTGTGCCGTCACCCTCCCGTGCCGTCGGCCCCTTGCGCCGTCGCCCACACGAGCGGTCGCCCACCCGCGCCTTCCCCCCACCGTGCCTTCGCCCTCCCGTGCCGTCGGCCCCCCGAGCGTCGTCCCGGGGCCGTCCTCAGTCCTGGGCGACCCGCTCCAGCAGCACCACCGGCAGGCGGTCGAAGAGGTCCGCCACGCGCGCGTGGCCGGTGAACTCCCTGCCCCCCGTCAGGACGTCCGCCCACCGCCCGGGCGGCAGCGGCAGCCGGGTGTCCCGCCAGCCGCCCGCCTCCGCCAGCCGCAGCGACAGCCGGGTCACCGCCGTGACCACCTCGCCCGAGCGCGTGAACGCCAGACAATGCTCGGCCGCCGGACCCTCGGCGGTCAACGCGTCGTAGGAGGCGCTCGCGCCGAAGGCGGCCGGGCGCCGGGCCCGCAGCCGCAGCGCCGCCGCCGTCACCGCGTCCTTCTCCCCGGGCACCTCGGGCGGGAACGCCACCGGCCGCCGGTTGTCCGGGTCCACCAGCGCGCGGTACTCACCCTCCGTGCCCTGGTACACGTCCGGAACCCCGGGCATCGTCAGGTGGACCAGCGCGGTACCGAGGACGTTGGCCCGCACATGCGGTTCCAGCGCCTTGCGGAACCCGGCCACGCGCTCGCCCGGCGCCCCGCACGGCCCGGCCGTGACGAAGGCCGCCACCGCCTCCTCGTACGGCGGTTCCTGCTCCGTCCAGCTGGTGTACATGCCCGCCTCGCGCACGTGCTTGAGCAGCGCCTCCTGGACGCGTTCCTCCTCGGCGGGCCCGAGGCCGAACGCCGTCTGCCAGGCGGCCCAGGCCAGCTGCCCGTCCGGTGCGCCCGCGCCGTTCCGGTTCACCTCGGCGAGCAGCTTCGTCCAGCCGTCCGGGCACTCGGTGAGCACGGCCAGCGCGGCCCGCACGTCGGCGCTGCGCTTGGTGTCGTGCGTGGTCACGACCGTGCCGGTGAGCGGCCAGTCGCGCTGCACACGCGCGCAGTACGCGTGGAAGTCCTCCGGGAACACCCCCGGGCTGCCCGGGTCGCCGCCCACCTCGGCCGCCGACAGCAGCGGCACGTAGCGGTAGAACGCCGTGTCCTCCACCGACTTGGCGCGCAGCGCCGAGGCGGTCTGCGCGAACCGGGTGCGGAACTCGACCCGGTCGGCGTGGTCCGGTGCCGCCGGATCACCGGGCGGCTCGACCAGCAGCCGGCGCACGATGCCGACGGCCTCCGCCTCCTGCGGCACCACGAAGGCCAGCCGGGCCTCCTCGGCGGCCTCCGCGGTGATCACCTCGGCTGCGTCGCCGGACGCGTACGGCCGGTAGACCCGCATCCGCACCAGCAGCTCCTCCACCGCCGTGCGCAGCGCCCAGGGAGCCCGGTCGCGCAGGCCCAGGTCGGGCGAGGTGGCGCACAGCCGGGCCGCCACCCGGGTGAGGCGGTCGGTCTCGGTGGCCAGCTCGTGGGTGAGGACCTTGTACGCGGCTCGCCGGACCGTGGCGTCCCAGTTGCCGCCCCGGTCCGTCTGCGGCGCCGAGAACGCGCGGTAGCGGCCCAGGAGTTCGTACGCCCCGGTGCGGTCCGTGAACAGCCCGTCGACGTGCCGCAGCGCGTCGTAGCCCGTGGTGCCGGCGACGGGCCAGGCGGCCGGCAGCCGCTCGCCGTCGGCCAGGATCTTCTCCACGACCGTCCAGCACCCGCCCGTCGCCGCGTGCAGCCGCGCGAGATAGGCGTCGGGGTCGGCGAGCCCGTCGGGATGGTCGATCCGCAGCCCCTCGAGCACGCCGTCGGCCAGCAGCCGCAGGATCGTGCCGTGGGTGGCGTCGAACACCTCGGGGTCCTCCACCCGCACCCCGATCAGCTCCGAGATGCTGAAGAACCGCCGGTAGTTCAGCTCGGTGCGGGCCAGCCGCCACCAGACCGGCCGGTACCACTGGGCGTCCAGCAGCTGGGGCAGCGGCAGGTGCCCGGTGCCCGCGCGGAGCGGGAAGACGTGGTCGTGGTAGCGCAGCACCTCACCGTCGGCCCTCAGGTGCTCCAGCTCGGTACCGACCGGGCCGCCGAGCACCGGCAGCAGGATCCGGCCGCCGTGCGCCTCCCAGTCGATGTCGAACCAGCGCGCGTAGGGCGACCCGGGGCCCTCGCGCAGCACCTCCCACAGGGCCGGGTTGTGCCGGGGGGCCATCGCCATGTGGTTCGGCACGATGTCCGCCACCAGGCCCATCCCGTGCTCCCGCGCGGTGCGGGCCAGCGCGCGCAGCCCCTCCTCCCCGCCCAGCTCCGCGCGCACCCGCGAGGGGTCCACCACGTCGTAGCCGTGCGCGGAGCCCGGCACCGCCTCCAGGACCGGTGACAGGTGCAGGTGCGAGACGCCGATCGACGCCAGGTACGGTACGGCCGCTTCGGCGGCGGCGAACGGGAACGCGGGCTGGAGCTGCAGCCGGTAGGTGGCCGTGGGCACCGCCGGTCCGGATCGCGCAGGAGTCATGGGAACCTACGTACCCCGCTCGGCGTCTTTCGTGTCATCCACCGCTGCCCGGATCACGCACGCGTGTCTAGGTTCGAGCGATGGGGACGACGCAAGGCCCGGGACCGCGCCGCGCGGGGGACGCCTACCGCCGGGTGATCCGCCTGACCGGACCGCTGCTGCCGTGCGTGTCGTTCCTGGGGCGGCTGCCGACGGCCACCATCCAGTTCGGCAGCGTACTGCTCGTCGCCCGCACCAGCGGCTCCCTCGGCACCGCCGGACTCACCGGTGGCGCGCTCGCGCTCGGCCAGGTGGCCTGCGGGCCGCTGGTGGGACGGCTCGCGGACCGGCACGGCCAGCGGACGGTGGTGCTCGCCTTCTCGCTCGCCAACGCCCTCGCCGTGACCGGCCTCGTCGCCGGTGCGCTCGCCGTGCTGCCGACGGCGGTCCTGGCCCTCCTGGGGGCCGTCGCGGGCGCCACGGTGCCGCTCGTCGGACCGCTGGCGCGCACCCGCCTGGTCGCCCTGGCCCGCCGCTCGGGCGCCCGCGAGGCGACGGTCGGCGCCGCGCTCTCCTTCGAGAGCACCCTGGACGAACTGTCGTTCGTCCTCGGCCCGGCGCTCGTCGGTGCGGCGGCGGTGCTCGCCCATCCGGCCTACGCCATGGGCGGTGTGGCGGTGCTGGTGGCGGTCTGCGGCAGTGCCTTCGCCCTGCACCCGACGGCCCGTCTCGTGGCACCCGCGCGCGGGGAGCGCGGCTCCGGCCGGGTGCGTGCCGCGCGCCCCCCACTGCCCCGGTGCGTGGCCGCCCTGCTCGTCACCCTGGCGCTCCAGGGCGCGATGTTCGGCGCCTGCCAGGCCGGCATCACCGCGCTCACCGCCCGGGCCGGGCGGGAGGACCAGGCCGGTCTGGTGTACGCCGCCATGGGGGTGATGAGCGCCGCCACGGGGTTCGCCATGGCCGCCGTGCCGGACCGGATCGGTGCCCGTACGCGCTGGCGGCTGGCGACCGGCGCCGCCCTCGTGCTCTCCCTGCCGCTGCTCGGCACGAGCGGTCTGCCCGGCCTGTACGCCGTCGTCACCGTGCTGGGCGTCGCCTACGCCCCGCACCTGATCACCGTGTTCGGCCTGCTGGAGCGCGCGGTCGCGCCGTCCCGGCTGGCCGAGACGATGGGGGTGGCGACCAGTGCCCTCGTCGGCGGCCAGGCCCTGGCCGTCGCCGTCACCGGCCGCCTTGCCGAGTCCCACGGCCCCGTGGCGGCGTTCGCGGCCGCGAGCACGGCGGCCGGCCTGACCTTCGTCCTCGCCCTTGCGGTGCGTCCGACGACGTACGCGGGCACCCCCGGCGACGCACCCCACGCGCGCGTATAGGACACACAGCCCCGAACGGAGCCGCGCGACCCCGCCCAGAGGGCCGCACAGCCCCGCCCAGAGGGCCGCACAGCCCCGCCCAGAGGGCCGCGCGGCCCCGTCCGGGGGAGCGCGGCCCCGCTGGGCGTGCGGTGGGCTACGCCGGCCGCTGGAGCACCGTCAGGCTGCGGTCCGGCAGGGTGACGCGGTCGCCGGCCTCGACCTTCGGTCCCGTGCCCGGCGGGACCCCCTCCGGGCGGGCCGTGTCGACCACCACCTGCCACTGCCGGCCGTGGTCGACCGGCACCACGAAGTCCAGCGGCTCGGGGGAGGCGTTGAACATCAGCAGGAAGGAGTCGTCGGCGATCCGCTCCCCGCGCGGGCCGGGTTCGGAGATCGCGTTGCCGTTCAGGAACACGGTCAGCGCGGACACCTGCGCGGAGTCCCAGTCCCCCTGGGCCATCTCGCCGCCCTCGGGAGTGAACCAGGCGATGTCGGACAGCTCGTCGTGCGTGCCCTCCACCGGACGGCCGTGGAAGAAGCGGCGCCGGCGCAGGACGGGGTGGTCACGGCGCAGCCACACCATCGCGCGCGTGAACTCCAGGAGTTCGCTGCCCTCCTCCGGCCACTGGATCCACGACAGCTCGTTGTCCTGGCAGTAGGCGTTGTTGTTCCCGCGCTGGGTGCGCGCGAACTCGTCGCCGTGGCTGATCATCGGCACGCCCTGGGACAGCATCAGCGTGGCGATGAAGTTCCGCATCTGGCGGGCGCGCAGCCGCAGCACCTCCGGGTCGTCGGTGTCGCCCTCCGCCCCGCAGTTCCAGGACCGGTTGTGGCTCTCGCCGTCCCGGTTGTCCTCGCCGTTGGCCTCGTTGTGCTTGTCGTTGTACGACACCAGGTCGTGCAGGGTGAACCCGTCATGGCAGGTGACGAAGTTGATGGAGGCCAGCGGGCGCCGGCCGTCGTCCTGGTAGAGGTCGGAGGAGCCCGTCAGCCGGGAGCCGAACTCGGCCAGTGCGCGCGGCTCGCCCCGCCACAGGTCCCGTACGGTGTCGCGGTACTTGCCGTTCCACTCGGTCCACAGCGGCGGGAAGTTGCCCACCTGGTAGCCGCCCTCGCCGACGTCCCACGGCTCGGCGATCAGCTTCACCTGGGAGACCACCGGGTCCTGCTGGACCAGGTCGAAGAACGACGACAGCCGGTCCACCTCGTGGAACTGCCGGGCCAGGGTGGCCGCGAGGTCGAAGCGGAAGCCGTCGACGTGCATCTCGGTCACCCAGTACCGCAGCGAGTCCATGATCAGCTGGAG
>NZ_WWJT01000775.1 GCF_009865385.1 Streptomyces sp. SID486
CGGCACCCGCACCCGCACCCGCACCCGCACCGGCGCCCGCTCCCGTTTCCGGTCTTATCCGGTCGTCGGCCGGCACGACGGCCTCAGGCCGCGCTGGACTCCGCGGACACCTTCACCCGGCCCAGCAGTTCGTCGTACGTGCTCCGGTCGAACTCGCCCGCGGTCGCCGCCCGTACCGTCGCCGTCGACAGCGCCACCGCCCGGGACAGCCGGTCCGGCCAGGGGAGTTGCTGGGTCAGGCCCGACAGCAGGCCCGCCACCGCCGAGTCGCCCGCGCCGGTCGGGTTGCCGTGCACGCGGGCCGGCGGGGTGGCGTGCCAGCGGCCCTCGGGCGTGACGGCGAGGAGTCCGTCGGCGCCGAGGGAGGCGACTACCGCGTGGGCGCCGCGGCGGCGGGCGTCCTGGGTGGCGCGCAACGGCTCGTGGGACCCGGTGAGTTCGGCCAGTTCGTCGGCGTTGGGCTTGATGATGTCCGGGCGGGCGGCGACCCCGCGGCGCAGTGGCTCGCCGCTGGTGTCCAGAAGGACCGGAACCCCCGCGGAGCGGGCCGTGCGGACCAGGTTCGCGTACGCCCCCACCGGCACCCCCGGCGGCAGACTGCCGCACAGCGCCACCGCCGCCGCGCCCGACAGCAGTTCCTCGTACCGGCCGAGGAAGGCGGCCCACTCGGCCGGCGCGATCTGCGGACCCGGTTCGTTCAGCTGGGTGGTGTCGCCGGTCAGCTCGGAGACGACCGCGATGGTGCGCCGGGTCGCCCCGGACACCGGCACCAGCGCGTCCACCGGCCCGGACGCCTCCGCGAGCAGTTCCCGCAGCACCTGGCCGGCCGGGCCGCCCACGAATCCGGTGACCGTCACCTCGTGTCCGAGGGCGGCCAGTACGCGGGCCACGTTGACGCCCTTGCCGCCGGGCCGTTCGGTGACGTCCGTGACGCGGTGCGAGGCGTGCGGCCGTAGCGACGGCACCCGGTAGGTGATGTCGAGCGCGGTGTTCAGCGTGACCGTGAGGATCACCCGGGCCGGCCTCCCTCGCACTCCGTGTCCCTGTCATCGGTTTCCGGGGGCACGATCATGCCAAAGAGACGGCGGCCGGCCCAGTCACGAGTCGGCCGCCCTGTGGAGAAAAGCCGGACGGATCAGACGAGTTGGGGCACTACGACCCACTCGCCGCGCCGCATGACGCCCTTCAGCCCGAAGTCCGCGTCCAGCAGGACCAGGTCGGCGTCCTTGCCGGGCTCCAGGGAGCCGATGCGGTCGGCCAGGCCGAGCAGTCGGGCCGGGTTGGCCGACAGGGCCGTCACCGCGTCCTCGACCGACAGCTTGTCCACCGTCACCGCCCTCTGGAACGCGCGGTCCAGGGTGAGCGTGGAGCCCGCGATCGAGCCGCCCTCCACCAGCCGGGCCACGCCCTCGCTGACCTCGACCTCCAGCGGGCCGAGCATGTAGCGGCCGTCCCCGATGCCGGCCGCGTCCATCGCGTCGGTGATGAAGGCGACCCGGCCGGCCCCGGCGTGGTGGAAGGCCAGTTCCAGCGCGGCGGGGTGGAGGTGGGTGCCGTCGTTGATCAGCTCGACCGTCACCCGCTCGTCCTCCAGCAGCGCGGCGATCGGGCCGGGGGAGCGGTGGCCCAGGGCGGGCATCGCGTTGAAGAGGTGGGTGGCGACCGTGGCGCCCGCGTCGATCGCCTGGACCGTCTGCTCGTACGTCGCGTCCGTGTGGCCGATCGCCGCGATCACACCGTGCTCGGCGAGCAGCCGTACGGAGTCGATGCCGCCCGGCAGCTCGGTGGCGAGGGTGACCATCTTCGCCTTGCCGCGCGCCGCGTCGATCAGCTTGCGGACCTCGGCCGGGTCCGGGTCGCGCAGCAGCTTCTCGGAGTGCGCGCCCTTGCGGCACGGGGAGATGAACGGCCCCTCGAAGTGGATGCCCGCGATGTCGCCCTGTTCGGCGAGCTCGCTGAGCAGCCCGGCCTGGCGGACCAGCAGGTCCGTCTCGTCGGTGACGGTGGAGGCGACCAGGGTGGTGGTGCCGTGCTCGCGGTGCGTGCGGATGGCCGTGAGGATGTCGTCCGGCGTGCCGGAGAAGGAGGCTCCGCCGCCGCCGTGGTTGTGGATGTCGACGAAGCCGGGGACCAGCCAGTGGCCGGTCACGTCGAGCACCTCGGCGCCGGCCGGGGCGGTTCCGGCGATGCGCTTGCCGTCGACGGCCACCTGGCCGTTCTCCACGGTTCCGGTGGGCAGGACCACGTTGGCGCCGGACAGCACGAGGGGGGTTGCGGGCTGCGGGTGGGGCGTGGCGGGTCGCGCCCACGCGGCGGAGCCGCTGGTCGAGACGTCCCGCGCCCCTGGGTCGGCTGCCATCAGGGGGTTACCTCCGTACGGTCGGTGTGGTTGAGGAGATCCCGGGCGAGCAGTCCCGCGCCCAGGCAGCCCGCCGTGTCCCCCAGCGCCGCGGGGACGATGGCCGGCAGTTTCTGGAAGGTGACCCGCTGCCGGACGGCGTCCCGCAGAGGCTGGAACAACACTTCCCCCGCCTCGGCCAGCCCGCCACCGATGATCAGCGTGCGGGGGTCCAGCAGGGTGAGGGCGGTGACCAGTCCGTCGGCGAGCGCGTCCACCGCCTCCTGCCAGACCCGGACGGCCTTCGGGTCGCCGGAGGCGACGGCCGCGGCGCAGTCGGCGGCGTCCGCGTCCGGCTTTCCGCAGACCGCCGCCCAGGTCTCGCTGACGGCGGACGCGGAGGCGTACCGCTCCAGACACCCGTGCTGCCCGCAGGGGCAGGGGGCGCCGCCGGGCCGTACGACGATGTGTCCGATCTCGCCCGCGAAGCCGTGCGCACCCGCCTCCACCCGGCCGTCGATGCCGATGGCGCCCGCGATCCCGGTGCCGAGCGGCACGAACAGGAACCGGTCGGCGCCCTTGCCCGCGCCGATGCGGCCCTCGGCGAGCCCGCCGGTGCGCACGTCGTGCCCGAGGGCGACGGGGACGCCGAGCCGCTCGGTGAGCAGCGCGCGCAGCGGTACGTCCCGCCAGCCGAGGTTGGCGGCGTAGGAGGCGATGCCGCGCTCCTCGTCGACGATGCCGGGTACCGCGAGGCCGGCGGCGAGGGCCGGGGTACCGAGGTGCTCGACGCCGTACGCCCGCAAGTCCTCGGCGAAGTCGAGGATCGTCGCGACCACCGCGTCGGGGCCGCGCTCGCGGCCGGTGGCGCGGCGGGCGCGGTGCAGCAGCGTGCCGTCGTCGCCGACGAGGGCGGCCTTCATCCCGGTACCGCCCACGTCCAGGGCGATGACATGTCTCACCACGGGGCCTAGTGTGGCCCTCCCACCCGGGAGAGGTCTAGTCCACTCACGTGGTGTAGACCTTATGTGTCCATATATCGAACGGTCAGACGGCAAGGTTGGGGCTTTGAGCGTGCGTCGGCGTACGGCAGGAACGATCGCGGTGGTGTCCGCACTGGGCATGACGGCGGTTCTCGGCGGCTGCGGGAGTACGGGCTCCTCCGACGTGACCCTCAGACTGGTCGCCGCCGACTACGGCGACTCCGCCGCCAACAGCTCCAAGAAGTACTGGGACGCCCTGGCCGAGGAGTACGAGGCGCAGCACCCCGACGTGAAGGTCGAGGTCAGCGTCTACTCCTGGAACGACGTCGACCGCAAGGTCAAGCAGATGGTCGACGCCGGCGACGCCCCCGACATGGCCCAGATAGGCGCGTACGCCGACTACGCCGCCGCCGGCAAGCTCTACCCGGTCTCGGACCTGCTCTCCATCCGCACCCAGGCCGACTTCCTCTCCCAGCTCTCCGACGCCGGCGCGTGGAAGCACACGCAGTACGGCGTCCCGTTCGCCGCCTCCACGCGCGTGCTCTTCTACAACAAGACCCTGTTCGCCAAGGCCGGCATCACCCCGCCCACCACCTGGGACGACCTGGCCGCCGACGCCGAGGCGCTCAAGGCGAAGGGGGTCAGGACCCCCTTCGCGCTGCCGCTCGGCCCCGAGGAGGCCCAGGCCGAGACCATGCAGTGGCTGCTCAGCGGCGGCAACGGCGGCAGCGGCTACACCGACGACATCGGCACCTACACCATCGACTCCCAGGCGAACGTCGCGACCTTCACCTGGCTCAAGGACGAGCTGGTCGGCAAGGGCCTGACCGGCCCGGTCGCCCCCGGCAAGCTGAACCGCGCCGCCGCGTTCGCCGCCTTCGCGGACGGCCAGGTCGGCATGCTCACCGGCCACCCGACGCTGATCCAGCAGGCCACGAAGAAGGGCGTGAAGTTCGGCATGGTGCCGATGCCGGGGCGCACCGGCACGGCCAGGGCCTCGATGGGCGTCACCGACTGGATGATGGGCTTCCGGCAGAACGGGCACGCCGAGCAGATCGGCGACTTCCTCGACTTCGCCTACTCGAAGAAGAACGTCCTCGCGTTCTCCCGGACGTACGGGCTGCTGCCGGTCACCAGCTCCGCCTCCAACGCCATGAGCGGGTCGGACACGGGTGTGGACCAGACCCTCCAGCCCTTCCTCGAACAGCTGCCGACCTCCGAGCTGTACCCCGTCGGCAAGACGTCCTGGGCGGCGGTCAGCGCGGCCGTGAAGCAGAACATCGGCCAGGCGGTCACCCCCGGCGGCAGCCCCTCCGGCGTCCTGACCCGGCTCCAGGCGACCGCCACGGCGGCCGACAGCAGCAACGCCAGCTAGGGGGCAGCAGCAGCGCCGGCTAGGGG
>NZ_WWJT01000776.1 GCF_009865385.1 Streptomyces sp. SID486
GGCGGCGCGGGCGGCCCGGACGGCGGTGTCGACGTCCAGCGCGCCGCCGGCCGGGACGCGGCCGATGACCTGCTCGTCGGCGGGGTTGACGACCTCGATCACCTCCCCGCTTCCGGCGGGGCGCCAGGCGCCGTCGATGTACAGGCCGTCATGTGCCTTCATGCTGTGTCCTCCCGGCAAATCCGCGTCGTCCGGCACAACAAACTAGCGGTGATAGTTTTGGTGCGCCAGACATTCCCGGCCGCGGATCACAGGGCGGGCCACCGGGCGGGACACCGGGCGGGACTCCGGGCAGGACTCCGGGCGGGACACCGCGGGCGACCGCGGACGGGCCACCGGGCGGGCCACCGGGCGCACCGTGGGAACAGACCCGGCCGGTGCGTCGCGAAGACGGACCGGCCGGGGCATCGTGACAACGGAACGGCCGGGGCGTCGCGAGGACGGAACGGCCGGGGCGTCGTGACGACGGAACGGCCGGTGCGGACGCCGTGTCCGCACCGGCCGGTCCGCCGGTCATCTCGTGGCGGTCAGATGGGCGAAGACCACCACGTTGCTGGTGTAACCGGTCCGCCGGCTGAACAGCCCGCCGCAGGTGATGACCCGCAGTTCCGGGCGCCCGGTCGCGCCGTACACCTCCTTGTCGGGGAAGCCGAGTTTGTCGAAGACCTTCACGCGGTCCACGGAGTAGACGGCGGTACGCCCGTCCGCGCGGCGGACCTCGACGGTCTTGCCGGGCTTGACCTGGGCGAGTCCGGCGAACACGGCGGGGCCGGTCGTGGTGTCGCGGTGGCCGACGGCGATCGCGGTACCGGCCTCGCCCGGCGTGGGACCGCCCTCGTACCAGCCGACCAGCCTGGGCCTGTCGACGGGCGGCGTCTCCAACTGCCGCTGCCCGTCGAGCCGGAGGGGGGTGATCGGGGCGTCGACACCCAGGGAGGGCACGCGGAAGGACGTCGGCCGGGACCGGGGCAGCGGGCGGGGCGGCGGCCCCGGAGGAGCGGAGGACGCGGGATCCGCCGTGCCGGGCCCTCCCCGGCCGTCGGCCCGGGCGGAGTCCGCGCCCGCCGCCGCCACGGTGTGACCGCCCGGCCGGCCGGGCCCCGCCGGCCCGCACCGGGACCACATGGTCGACAGGACGACGACCAGCAGGGCCGTCCTGGCGAGACGGTAGGCGCGGGTCCGGTACCAGGGCCTGCGTCGGTACCTACGCTGCACCATGGGGGCGGCGGCGGATCAGCCGGAAGTACACGGCACCGCAGACGGCGACCAGGCCCACGGCCGCCGCGGCGGCCACCGGCGAGTACGCGGCGGCCGTGTCGATGAGACCACCGCCGCCCGCGTGCACGCCTCCCCTGGGGGGCTGCTGGTCACTCTGGCCCCAGGCGCCGTTGTCCTGCTGGTGGTCCTCGATCTGCCCGCCCGGCCCCTGTGCGCCGTCGTGCTGGCCCTCACGGCAGTTGACCCGGAAGACCTTCTCCTTCACGGCGGCCGGTGTCCCCACGGTCCAGCTGATCTTGTACTGGCCGTCCGCCAGACCCAGCGCGTCGGTGTGCCCGGCACCGCCGGCGAGCTGGATGACACCCGTCACGGTGGCGGCGGTGGGCAGCGGCGGCTGGGGCGTGATGGTGTAGGCGATCGTGCCCAGGTCGTCGAAGTTGACGGCCTCGAGGAAGAACTTGCAGACCACCGGGTCGTCCTTCGACGATCCGCTGAGCGACGTCACGAAGGGCGTACGCGCGGTGTGGATCCTGATGTCGCCGTTCTCCCCCTGGGCCATCGCGCCGGGCGCCACCACCCAGGACGCGCCCGCCGCGGCGAGGGCGGTGAGGACGACTGTGGAGCCCGCGCGGGAGCCGATGGCACGTGGGGGTGTCAGGGTGGGCATGCGCAATCCTCCGAGTTCAGACGATTTTCATACAAATCGCTCTTTCGCCTGGACTCTCCTTCATGGGCCGCGCAGCCTCCGGCAGCGACGCCCGGCGCGCCGTCAGATATCGCTCGTGCGGCGCAATCCCGGGCCCTGGGACCGCTCCCCCGTCACCCGTCCGGGCGTGGCGCCGCGGTCGCCGGGCTGCCCCGGTGACCGCAGCGCCACGCCGGACGACACCAGCAGCAGCGCTCCGAGCATCACGAACGGGGCCGCCGCACCGGCCAGACCGGCGACCAGCCCCGCGGCGGCCGGAGCCGCGACCTGGCCGAGCCGGTTGCCGGTCAGGCGCAGGGCGAGCGCGGTGGAACGGGCCTCGGCGGGCGCCGCCTGCACCACCGTCGTCATCGACAGCGGCTGGCCCACCCCCAGACAGAAGCCGAGCGCGGTCAGCGTCGCACCGAGCGCCCACACCGGCACCGGCAGCGCGACCCCCGCGCACAGCACGGCCGCCATCAGACAGGTCACGGTGAGCAGTGCGGGCCGGCCGAACAGCCGGAGCAGCGGGGTGAGGACGAGCCGGCAGGCGATGGTGGCGCCGGCCCGGAGGCTGAGCAGGACGCCGACGACGGCGGGGGCGATGCCCCGGTGCTCGCCGACCACCGGCAGGTAGGCGGTGAGCACGTCCGTCGCGGACAGCACCGACAGGCTGACCAGCATGCCCGCGGGCACGCCCCGGGCCCGCAGGATGGCCGCGACCGGCACCCGTCCGCCCTGCGCGGACGGGGAGCCGGCCGCCGCGGGATCCTCGATGCGCCACAGTGAGCCGAACGCGACGGCGGCTCCGGCGGCCGCCGCGACGAGGGCGAGCGCGCTGCTGCGCGCCATGTCGGGACCGTCGATGAGCGCGCCCGCGGCGACGGGTCCGACGAGCTGGCCGAGGGAGGCGCCGATGGTGAAGTGGCCGAAGTTGCGGTCCTGTTCGTGCGGCGCGGACCGGCGGGCCACCAGGGACTGGGCGCCGATCACGAAGCACAGGTGTCCGAGGCCCATCACCCCGCTCCACAGGGCCATCGCCGCCGACGAGCCGGCGAGGCCGCTGAGCGCGCAGCCGCCGGTGATGAGGAGCACGCCCGCCGTCAGCAGCGGCGCGCAGCGGCCGTGGTCGGTGCGGCGGCCGAGCGGTACGGCGGCGAAGAGCGGCAACAGGGCGTACACCCCGGTGATGACACCGATCGCCCGTTCGTCGGCGCCCAGTGCGAGGGCCCGGTAGGAGACGGCGGGCCGGGCCATCGACACCGCCCCCTGCGCGCAGCCGAAAGCGATGACGAGGCGGAGCAGCCAGCCGCGGTTCGCACCGGGCGCCATGGGTGAAGTCCCTTCCCGGCGTGGTCAGACGATGCCGAAGAGGATGCCCGCGCCGAGGACCACCAGTGAGGTGAGCGCGGCCCACTTCACCACGAACCGGGTGTGATCGCCGAACTCCACCTTGGCCATGCCGACCAGGACGTAGACGGCCGGGACGAGCGGGCTGGACATGTGCAGCGGCTGGCCGACGATCGAGGCGCGGGCGATCTCGAGGGAGGAGACGCCGTGCGCCTGGCCCGCCTCGGCGAGCACGGGCAGGATGCCGAAGTAGAAACCGTCGTTGGACATGAAATACGTGAGCGGGATGCTCAGCACGCCGGTGACGAAGGCCATGTGGGGGCCCATGCCGGCGGGGATGTTGTCCACCAGCCACTTGGTCATGTGGTCGACCATGCCGGTGCCCTGCAGGACGCCGGTGAAGACGGCGGCGGCGAACACCATGCCGGAGACGTTGAGGACGTTCTCGGCGTGCGCGGCGATACGGGCCTTCTGGTCCGGCATGTGCGGGAAGTTGACGGTCAGGGCGAGGGCCGCGCCGAGCAGGAACAGCACCGGGATCGGCAGCCACTCCATGATCATGGCGGTCAGCAGGACGACCGTGAGCAGCGCGTTGAACCAGTACAGCCTGGGGCGCAGGGTGGGGCGGTCCGGGTCCAGGCCCTGCAGGCCGTCGTCCTCGGGCTCGCCGGACACGGCCGCCGACTCCGCTGCCGGGCCGGAACCGCCGGGCAGCTCCGCCTCCGCACCGGAGCCGCCGGGCAGCTTCGCCTCCGTACCGGAACCGGCGGGCAGCTTCGCCTCCGTACCGGAACCGGCGCCGACCAGCACCGTCTCGGTCTCCTCCACCAGCACCTCGTCCAGCGTGAGCACGCCGAGCCGGGCCCGCTCGCGCCGGCCGAGGACGTAGGCGAGGACGAGGACGAAGAGCAGGCCCACGGCGAGCGCCGGGATCATCGGTACGAAGATGTCGCTCGCGTCCACCTTCAGCGCGGTGGCGGCCCGGGCGGTGGGGCCGCCCCACGGCAGGGTGTTCATCACGCCGTTGGCCATGGCGGCCACACCGGTCATCACCACCAGCGACATCTTCAGGCGCTTGTACAGCGGGTACATCGCCGAGACGGTGATCATGAAGGTGGTGGAACCGTCGCCGTCCAGGGAGACGATCGCGGCGAGCACCGCCGTACCGACCACGATCCGCAGCGGATCGGCCTTGCAGAACTTCAGGATGCCCCGCACGACCGGGTCGAAGAGGCCGACGTCGATCATCACACCGAAGTAGACGATCGCGAACATGAGCATCGCCGCGGTGGGGGCGAGGTCGGTGACGCCGTCGATGACGTAGTCGCCGAGCCCGGCGCCCTTGCCGACGAACACGCAGAAGAGCGCGGGGACGAGCACGAGCGCCGCGATCGGCGACAGCTTCTTCAGCATGATCAGGACCAGGAAGGTCGCGATCATGAGGAAGCCGAGGATGGTCAGCATGAGTGGATACCTAACGTTCGCCCTTGAACATCCCACCTGGGGGTCGGCGGTGCGACGACGTTAGGTCCGTACGAACGGCGTTAACAAGATGTTGACGCGCGAGCAATAAGCGCAGAAGTCCAGGTCACGACCGTGCGGGCCCGCTCAGTCCAGCAGGCGTCCGAGATAGGCGCGCAGCAGCTCCCTGGTCTCGGCGATGATCGCCTCGTCGCCCTGCGGATCGACCCGGAAAGCCAGCTGGACGAGGGTGTCGGCGCTCTCCACGGCGACCAGGAAGGCCCGCCGCAGGTCCGCGTCCGGGGTGCGGGCGAGATAGCCGGCGAGCAGGTCGGTGAGCCGGTCGGCGACCCGGGTGTTGGGCTCGCCGTGCCGGGAGCCGACCGGGATCTGGTTGCCGAAGTCCACGAGGGAGAAACCGGGCGCGGTGCGCTTCATCGCGAGGTACTCCTCCAGGACGGCGTCCATGGCGGCACGCCAGTCCCCCTGGCCGGCCGCCTTCAGCCGTTCCGTGACCCGCTCGACGTACCGCTCCAGGTTGCGCTGGGCGAGGGCGTCGGCCATCTCCCGTTTGTTGCCGAAGAAGCGGTAGACCGAGCCGATGGGCACCTGAGCGCGCTGGGCGACCGCGCGTGTGCTCAGGGCGTCGTAGCCGACCTCGTCGAGGAGGTCGGCGCAGGCGTCCAGGATCCTGGTCAGCCGTTCGGCGCTGCGCCGCTGGACGGGCGCGCGGCGGAGCGATGTCGCGTGGGGCACGGGCTTCATGATGCCTCTCCGCCGGGGCCTGGTGAACCTCACCCCACGGTACGGAGACGGGTGACCCGTGCACTCATCCGGCGAAGAGTGTGTTCACCTGTGGACACCCCTACCGGACACCTTCCGTTCACCTGCCGCGTTCACCCGCGGCGGTTGCGGACGGGTCCTCGGAGACCGGTTCCTGTTCCTGCGCGACCGGACCCTGCGCGACCGGTTCCTACGCGACCGGTTCCTGCGCGACCGGTTCCTGCGCGACCGGATCCGCGGCGGCCGACCGCGCGGTGCGCGTCTCCACGTCGGAGACCGTGACGTCGGCGGTGTTCTCCACCGGCTTGCCGCGTACGGCCCACACCGTGCCGTCGTCGGCGTACAGACGGACGGTGATCCGGTGGGTGCCGTGCGGGACGAGGCCGGCGGCCAGGTGGTAGGCGGGGGCGTGCAGCCGGGCGATCCGGTGGCCGTCCACGAAGAGGTGGGCGAGCCCGCGGCCGATGGCCGCCGCGGGCCGCGTACCGGGCGCGGAGCAGCGGAAGTTGTGGAAAGCCAGCCGCACGTCCCAGCCGCCGCCCGCGTCCGGGGCGACCTCGACGGCCACCTCCGGGGCGTCCTTCCTGGGCACCTCGCGCAGGTTGCGGCCGGTCTCGTCGGTGACGTCCAGGACCTTCCCGACCGGCGACGGTGAGACGGTGTCCCCGTGCGCCTCGCCGGTCGAGCAGGCCACCGCTCCGGACGACAGCAGGACGCACACCGTGAGCGTGGCGAGCGGGCCACGCCTCCATTTCCTCCAGGACATGAGCGGGAGCGTAGAACAGCACCCGGCCGCCCCGGATCCGTCTGAAGTCTGGTTCCCGTCCTACCTCCCGGGGAGGACGCCGGGCCCCCTTGCGCGAGCACCCGCTCATTCCTACGGTGTTGCATAGGAATCGGGAGCGCGAGGAGCGAACATGAGCGGGGACGCACGCAAGACCGCCGAGGGGCTGTCGTACCTGACCGGCTTCGGCAACGAACACGCCTCGGAGGCGGTGCCGGGCGCCCTGCCCGAGGGCCGCAACTCGCCGCAGCGGGCCCCGCTCGGCCTGTACGCCGAGCAGCTGAGCGGTACGGCGTTCACCGAGCCGCGGGCGGACAACCGGCGCTCGTGGCTCTACCGCATCCGTCCCTCGGCCGCCCACCCGGCGTTCACCCGCACCGGCAACGGCGCGCTGCGTACGGCTCCCTTCGCCGAGACGGTGCCCGACCCCAACCGGCTGCGGTGGAACCCGCTGCCGGAACCCCCGGCCGGCACCGACTTCCTCGGCGGCCTGTGGACGCTGGGCGGCAACGGCGACGCGACCCAGCGCTCCGGCATGGCCGTGCACCTGTACCACGCCAACGCCTCGATGGACCGGGTCTTCTCCGACGCCGACGGAGAGCTGCTGATCGTGCCCGAGCGCGGCGGACTGCTGCTGCACACGGAGTTCGGCCGGCTCCATGTGGAGCCCTCACATGTGGCGTTGATCCCGCGCGGTGTGCGCTTCCGTGTGGAGCTGCTGGACTCGGCCTCCGACGACGGGCAGAGCCCGACGGCCCGGGGATACGTGTGCGAGAACTACGGGGCACCGTTCCGGCTCCCCGATCTCGGCCCGATCGGCGCCAACGGACTGGCGAACGCGCGGGACTTCCGGGCGCCGGTCGCCGCGTACGAGGACGTCGAGGGCCCGGTGGAGGTGGTGAACAAGTTCTGCGGGAACCTCTGGACCGCGACCTACGACCACAGCCCCCTGGACGTGGTGGCCTGGCACGGCAACCATGTGCCGTACGTCTATGACCTGCGCCGCTTCAATGTGATCGGCACCATCTCGTACGACCACCCGGATCCGTCCATCTTCACGGTGCTCACCTCCCCGTCGGACACCCCGGGTCTGGCCGGCGTGGACTTCGTGGTGTTCGCGCCGCGCTGGCTGGTGGGCGAGGACACCTTCCGGCCGCCGTACTTCCACCGGAACGTGATGAGCGAGTACATGGGCCTGATCGAGGGCGCGTACGACGCCAAGGCGGAGGGCTTCGTGCCGGGCGGCGGATCGCTGCACAACATGATGTCGGCGCACGGCCCGGACCAGGAGACCTTCGACCGGGCGAGCGCGGCCGAGCTGAAGCCGCAGAGGATCGACGACGGCCTGGCCTTCATGTTCGAGACCCGCTGGCCGGTGACGCTCACCCCGCACGCGGCCGGGGCGGACCACCTCCAGCAGGGCTACGACGACGTGTGGCGGGGACTGGAACGCCACTTCCGGGCATGACGGCCGGCGTTGCGCCGGACCTTCCCCGCCGGGTACGGATAGCCGAGTGACCTCCTTCGCTCCGGATTCGATCGTCCTGAACCGCAAGCTGCCGCTGTGGTACCAGGTGTCGCAGTCGCTGCGCGCCTCGATACTGGGCCGCTCCCCCGAGGACCCGCTGCGGCTGCCGACCGAGGAACGGCTGGCGGAGCACTACGGGGTGAGCGTGCTGACCATGCGGCAGGCGCTGAAGGAACTGGAGGACGAGGGGCTGATCAGCCGGCACCGGCGGCGCGGCACCTTCATCGAACCGGGGGCGCGGCGCGGGGCGCCGGTGCGGCTGCTCGGTTCGGTGGACGCGATCGTGGCCCAGCAGTCCGGGATGACGACGGAGCTGCTGGGCCACGGGCGGGTGCCGGTGCCGGGCGGACTCGCCGAGTACTTCCCCGATCTCGCGGAGGTGGCGGCGTACCACCGGCTGCGCAGTGACGAGAAGACCGGTGAGCCGACCAACCACGCCGTCAACCACGTCCGTCCCGAGCTGGCCGACCGCGTCGATCCGGAGGATCTGGTCCGGTGGCCGATGACGAAGGTGCTGCGGGACGTGGTGAAGGCGGACATCAGCCGGATCACGGACACGGTGGAGGCACGGCTCGCCGACCCGGAGACGGCCCGGCTGCTGGAGGTGCCGTTGCTGAGCCCGATCCTGCATTACACGGGTGTGACGTACGACAGTGAGGGGCGGGTGCTGGACGTGGCGGTCATCCACTACCGGGGGGACCGGTTCTCGTTCACGGTGACCCTGGACGCGTGAGCGCTCCGCTGGGTCGGCCGTGGGTGGGGGCGGGGGGCACGAGGCGTTGTGCGCCGACGTGTGGGTGTGCGGCAAGCGTGGACGTGCGCGGGGGGGTGCCTCAAGCGTCGACGTGTGGGTGTGCGTTCGCCTGGGGCATCGACGTGTGCGGGTGCGGCAAGCGTCGGCGGGTGCGGGTGCGGGTGCGGGTGCGGGTGC
>NZ_WWJT01000777.1 GCF_009865385.1 Streptomyces sp. SID486
GCGGACGTAGCTCAGTTGGTAGAGCGCAACCTTGCCAAGGTTGAGGTCGCGAGTTCGAGCCTCGTCGTCCGCTCGGGAATGAGACCCCGGTCCAATGGACCGGGGTCTTCTTCGTGTCCGGAACCGGGCCTGACATTTGTCATGCGCACTAATGACAACGCGCACTGCCGGCCGGCACGCACCGCCGGGACGCTGGTGCCATGGACATCGACGAACACGAGCACGTGATCGAGGTCACCGACCTCAGGCGCGTCTACGGGGGCGGGTTCGAGGCCGTACGCGGAATCACCTTCTCCGTGGCGCGCGGGGAGGTCTTCGCCCTGCTGGGCACCAACGGTGCCGGAAAGACATCGACGGTCGAACTGCTGGAAGGGCTCGCGGCGCCGGCCGGCGGCCGGGTCCGGGTGCTCGGCCACGACCCCTACCGGGAGCGGGCCGCCGTACGGCCCCGCACCGGTGTCATGCTCCAGGAAGGCGGCTTCCCCGCCGAACTGACCGTCCTGGAGACCACCCGGATGTGGGCGGGGTGCACCAGCGGGGCCCGGCCCGAAGCCGAGGTGCTGGAGCTGGTGGGGCTCGCGGACAAGCACGCGGTGCGCGTCAAACAGCTCTCCGGCGGTGAACGGCGGCGCCTGGACCTGGCGCTCGCGCTGCTCGGCGGTCCCGAGGTCCTGTTCCTCGACGAACCGACCACCGGACTCGACGCGGAGGGCCGCCGGGACACCTGGGCGCTGGTGCGCGAACTGCGCGCCGCCGGCACCACCGTGCTGCTCACCACGCACTACCTGGAGGAGGCCGAGGGGCTCGCCGACCGGCTCGCCATCCTGCACAGGGGCCGGATCGCCGTCTCCGGCACCCCGGCCGAGGTCACCGCCGGCCGCCCCTCCCGGATGTCCTTCGAACTGCCCGAGGGCTACTTCCCCGGCGATCTGCCGCCCCTCGCCGACCTCGGCGTCTGCGGGCACGAGAGCGAGGGACGCGTCGTACTGCTGCGCACCACCCAACTCCAGCGCACCGCCACCGGGATACTGGCCTGGGCCGACCGGGCCGGTGTCGAACTGCGCGGGCTGGACGTGCGCTCGGCCTCACTGGAGGAGGCGTTCCTCGGGATCGCACGGGAGCAGGAGGTGGCGGCATGAACATCTCCGTCCCCGGGATCGGCCCGGGCTCCGTACAGCGGCTGCGCGCGCTGGGACAGGCCGAACTCGCCCTCCTCGGCCGCAACCGCGGGGTCGTGTTCACCGCGCTGGCCGTGCCGCTCATGCTGCCGCTCAGCGTGCGGCCGGCCCTCGACCGGCTGGACCTGGCCGAGCACGGGATGACCGTCGGCACCACCCTGCTGACCGCCGCGGTCGGCTTCTCTTTCCTCTTCGCCGTGTACGCCTCACTGACCAACGCCTACGTCGCCCGCCGCGAGGAACTCGTCCTCAAACGGCTGCGCACCGGCGAGCTCTCCGACACCGAGATCCTCACCGGGACCGCCCTGCCCGCCGTCGGGCTCGGGCTGGCCCAGACGCTGCTGCTGTGCGTGGGATGCGCGGTCCTGCTGCACACCGGCGCGCCCAGGGCGCCGTACCTGATCCTGCCCGGACTGGTGGCCGGCTTCCTGGTGAGTGGCGCGCTGGCCGCGCTCACCGCGTCCTTCACCCGCAGCGTGGAGAGCGGTCAGATCACCACGCTGCCGATGATGTTCGTGTCGATGGCGGCCTCCGGGATCACCTTCCCCGTCGAAGTCCTGCCCGCCAAGGTGGCCGCCGTCTGCCAACTGCTGCCGCTCTCCCCGGCGATCCGGCTCTTCCGCGGCGGCTGGACCGGCCAGTTGAGCGTCGGCGAGACGCTCACCGCCCTCGCGACCGCGGTGGCCTGGAGCTGCCTGGCGGTGTTTGCTGTACGGCGGCGATTCCGCTGGGAACCGCGACGCTGATCTCGGGAAGTGACGGGAGAACACGGGGATGACCGGGCCGCGCGGCTGGTGGCGGCGCAAGAGCACACCGGCGAAGGTCGAGACGTACACCCGCTGGTCGTTCCACTTCTTCGTCGTGGCCGAGGTCTTCGGGGTGGCGCTGCCCGCGGTCGGGCACGTGCCGCCGTGGCTCGCGGGCTGGCTGGTCGCGCTGGTCGTCGGGCACGGCGTGGTCATGGCGGTCGCCGCCTCCCACGCCCTGGACTGGACGCGCGGCCGGCGCCCCCGGCCGGTACGGGCCATGGCAGCGCTGGCCGTCCTCTCCTTCGTGCTGGCGGCGGGTGCCCTGGCGACGCACCGGTACGGCCCCGTCGGCAACGGCACCGGCACCGCCCTCGGCACGGTCTACGGCGGACTGCTGTCCTGGGGCGGCGGCATGCAGGCGCTCGGCATCCGCACCCGGCGGCGCGCCTTCGCCATCGTCGCCGGCTTCGCCTGCGGAGCCGGCCTGGTGGCCCTGCCGCTCGGCGCACCCTGGCCGCTTGCGCTGGTCACCGCCCTCATGGTGCTCATGGGCGCCGGATTCATCGCCCTGACCTGTGTCTTCTCCGTCTGGCTGCTCAACTGCGTGTACGAGCTGGACGAGGCCCGGGAGACCCGGACCCGGCTCGCCGTCGCCGAGGAACGGCTGCGGTTCGGACGGGACCTGCACGACGTCCTCGGCCGGAACCTGTCCGTGATCTCCCTCAAGAGCGAGCTGGCCGTCCAACTCGCCCGGCGCGGGCGGCCGGCGGCGGTGGAGCAGATGATCGAGGTGCAGCGCATCGCGCAGGAGTCGCAGCGGGAGGTGCGGGCCGTCGTACGCGGCTACCGCGAGGCCGATCTGAGGGCCGAACTCGCGGGCGCGCAGGGCGTACTGGCCGCGGCGGGCATCGCGTGCGAGGTCCGGGCGGAACCGGCCGGGCTGCCCGCCGAGGTGCAGTCCGCGCTCGGCTGGGTGGTGCGCGAGGCCGCCACCAACGTGCTGCGGCACGGGGACGCGGTCCGGTGCGAGGTGAGACTCAGGGTGCTGGAGGGGCATGTGGTGCTGACAGTGGAGAACGACGGTGCGACGGCACCGGGCGGGAGCGGTGGTTCGGGACTCGCCGGGCTGCGGGAGCGGCTCGCCGCCGTGGACGGGACCTTGGAGTCGGGCATCGTCGGCGCCGGCCGGGACCGGTTCCGGCTGATGGCGCGGGTGCCGCTGGCGGCCGTGGAAGGAGTCACCTCGTGAGCGCTCCGGTACGGCTGCTGCTCGCCGACGACGAGCATCTGATCCGGGGGGCGCTGGCCGCGCTGCTCTCGCTGGAGGACGACCTGCTGGTGGTCGCGGAGGCCGCGACCGGGCCCGAGGCGCTGGCCATGGCGGTGGCGCACGAACCGGACGTGGCCGTCCTGGATCTCCAGATGCCGGGCGCCGACGGTGTGAAGGTCGCCACATCCCTGCGCACCGAACTGCCCGGCTGCCGGGTGCTGATCGTCACCGGGCACGGGCGGCCCGGACATCTGAAGCAAGCGCTCGCGGCCGGTGTGCGCGGGTTCGTCCCGAAGACCGTCAGCGCCCAGCGGCTGGCCGAGATCATCCGGACCGTGCACGCCGGAAACCGCTACGTCGACCCTGAGTTGGCGGCCGACGCGATCTCCGCCGGGGACTCGCCGCTGACCGCCCGCGAAGCCGAGGTGCTGGAGCTGGCCGCCGACGGGGCACCGGTCGCGGAGATCGCCGAGCGGGCCGCGCTGTCGCCCGGGACGGTGCGCAACTACCTCTCCTCCGCCGTCACGAAACTCGGTGCCGAGAACCGTCATGCGGCAGTGCGTCTCGCACGCCGGCGAGGTTGGGTATAGTTGCTCTCGCGCCACGGCGCAGTGCGGACGTAGCTCAGTTGGTAGAGCGCAACCTTGCCAAGGTTGAGGTCGCGAGTTCGAGCCTCGTCGTCCGCTCCATGGAGAAGCCCCCGGTTCCGGCCGGGGGCTTCTTGCGTACGCCCCCGGCTCGCGCCGGGGGGCGGGTGCGTCAGCTCCAGGCGGTGCCCGTCAGGTGCTCGAACGCCTCCACGTACTTCGCCCGCGTCGCCGCCACGACCTGCTCCGGCAGCGGCGGCGGGGGCTCCTCGCCCTTGCGGTCCCAGCCGGACTCCGGCGAGGTCAGCCAGTCCCGCACGAACTGCTTGTCGTACGACGGCTGGGCGCGGCCCGGCTGCCACCGGTCGGCCGGCCAGAAGCGGGAGGAGTCCGGGGTGAGGACCTCGTCGGCCAGGACGAGGGTGTCCCCCTCGAAGCCGAACTCGAACTTGGTGTCGGCCAGGATGATCCCCCGGTCCCGGGCGATGTCGCGGGCCCGCGAGTACACCGCGAGGGTGGCCTGGCGCAGCTGGGCGGCGGTCTCGGCGCCGACCTGGCGGGCGACCTCCTCGTAGGAGACGTTCTCGTCGTGCTCGCCGACCGCGGCCTTGGCGGCCGGGGTGAAGATCGGGCCGGGGAGTTCGGAGCCGTCGACGAGACCTTCGGGCAGGGCGAGACCGCAGACGGTCCGGGACTCCTGGTACTCCGCCAGGCCCGAGCCGGTGAGGTAGCCGCGGGCCACGCACTCCACCGGGACCATCTTCAGGGACTTGCAGATGAGCGTGCGGCCCGCCCAGTCGGCCGGGGCACCTTCGGGCAGCTCGGTGCTGATGACGTGATTCGGGGCGAGGTCGCGCAGCTGGTCGAACCACCACAGGGAGAGCTGGGTGAGGACGCGGCCCTTGTCCGGGATCTCGGTGGGCAGCACCCAGTCGTAGGCGGACATGCGGTCGCTGGCGACCATCACGAGGTCGCCCGCCTCGTTCTGGTACAGCTCGCGCACCTTGCCGGTGTGCAGGTGCACCAGGCCCGGAACCTCGATCGGCTCGGGCTTTTCTACGAATCCGGACACGGTTCCTCCCCGTGGCTCTGTCCAAGTGCCTCGATTCTCCCGTATGCGGGTGATCGCGGTGCGGCCAGGGGTCAGTCGCGTTTGCAGATGCGGTCCAGCAGGTTCGCCGTGGCCCGCTGGATGCGCGGATCCACATGGCCGGGACGGTCCAGGGACGGCGACCACGCGAAGGTGCCGGAGGCGAACACCCAGGCGCCGGAGGGGGCGCGGTAGAGCGAGGTCTCCTGGTGCCGCAGGACGCCGTCGTTGTCGGTGTAGGGGGAGTGGGCGAGCAGGATGCGCTCGTCGTGCTCGGGCAGCGGGGTGCGCGGGAAGTACCGGTCCGCCTCACCGGCGACCAGGCCCGCGATCTCCTCGCCCTCGTGCGCGCCGGTCGCCTCCCACAGCCAGTGGCCGCCGTTGCGGACGATCAGCGGATGCGGCTCGGGCACCCGGCCCGCGTACTGGATCCCGACCAGCTGCTGCTCGGGCCGGCCGAGCTCCCGCCAGAGCACCGGGCGGCCCGGCCCCTTGCGCTTGCGGCAGGTCAGCAGCCGGTCCGGGACACCGGAGGGGGACGGGCCGAGTTCCACCTGCCAGTACATGGTGTTGGCGGAGAGGAAGACCAGTGAGGTGCCGCGGTCGCGGGCGTCCTCCACGGCCCGGCGCATGGGCACCGACCAGTACTCGTCGTGGCCGGGGAAGACCAGGCCCCGGTAGCGGGTGGGGTCGACGCGGCCGGCGTGCAGGTCGCGGGCGTCGGCGTAGGCCAGGTCGTAGCCGTAGCGCTCGGCCCAGCGGATGAAGTCGTAGGCGTGGCCCACGTGCAGCGGCAGGCCCGCGCCCGCGTACGGCCGGTCGAAGGAGACCGTGGTCGCGGCGTCGGCCTCGCCGAGCAGCCGGCCCCGCTCGTCCCACGCGTGGTAGAGGCTGGCACCGGTGTGCCCGTCCTCCGGGTAGAGGTTGTACGCCTGCCAGGTGATGTCGGGCAGCAGCAGGAGCAGGTCGGCGGGGTGGTCGTCGCGGATCGTGAAGGGCACGTGTGAGCGGTAGCCGTCGGCGGTGGTGAGGACGGCCACGTAGGCGCCGATGCTCCAGTACGAGGGCACCTGCAGACGCCAGGACAGCCACCAGTGGTGACAGGAGACCGTGCGGTCGGCGGTCAGCGGCGGGGACTGGACGATGCCGGGCAGCCGGGGGCTGGTGGTGATCTTGGCGGCGCCGTCACCGCCGTAGTGGCCGATGCGGTAGATGTCGACGCTGAACTCCTGCGGCGGGTCGACCGTGATGTGGAAGTCGATCGCCTCGCCGGGCGCGACCGCGCCGGTGGAGGTGAACCCCTTGATCTGGCGGTGCACGTCGTCGGCCGAGCGGGGACCGGCCGGAGCCGCCCGCGGCGCGGGGACGCGCGTGCCGACGCCGGTCCGGCCGCCTCCGCCCCCGGCGGACTGCCGCGGGTCGGGGTCGACGTACCAGGGCACGACGTGACCGGTGTCGTCGAAGTACGTCTCGCTGCCGCGCAGCCAGGGCACCGGGCCCTGGCCGAAGGGGTCCGTGACGGCGTGCGCGAGTGCTCCCGACTCCCAGCGGCGAATGTGGTCCGAGGCCATGGTCGCTCCCCTCCCTCATGCCCCCGTGGCTGTCTCGGTGGTACGCGCTGTGCTCACTGCGGCTGCGGCTCGCCGCGCCGGCCGTGCTCGGCCGCGCTGTCGTATGTCGCGTGCCTTTGCCAAAGGCGTGGTCGATCCCAGCACATCACATAACGCACGGGCTCGGTCACTAGTCGTTGCGAATTGACCTGAAGTGGAAGTCGCCTTTCCGTTACGCCGGTGACAAAGACGCTACGGCCCCGTCACACCAGCCGCACGGGCTTCTCCGGTCGTATCCCGGAGGCGATCAGCCAGTCGCGCAGCGGACCCGGGTCCCCCTCCTCGATCAGGCTGAGGACCTTGGGGGCCAGGTCGGCGGCCCGCTCGCCGCCCAGCAGCAGGGACGGGCCGTCCAGCCAGTCCAGCGCGGGGACGGCACCGGCGGTGTCCACGGCCGCGCAGCAGACCATCGCCGTGACATGGTCGGCGAGCAGTTCGCGGGCGGTCCGCTGGGGTTGCAGCGGGAAGGGCGGCAGCATGCCGTCGCCTACGGCCCACAGCGCGCTCTCGGGACCCGGGCGGGCCGCACTGCCGCCGCTGCCGCCGTCCGGTACCGCCGTCTCCTCCCACGCCAGCGCGGCACTCAGCCCGGCGGCCAGCGCGGCACTCCGCTCGGTGGCCCGATCGGCGTCCTCTTCGTCGTCGTACGAGGCGGGCAGGAGGGGCTCGTCGTCGTGCGGGGAGTGGAGGGCCGGCTCGTCGTCGTACGGGGAGTGGAGGGCCGGCTCCCCGTCGTGCGGGGAGTGGAGGCGGGGGGCCGGTTCGTCGTCGTGCGGCGAGTGGAGGCGGGGGGCCGCATCGTCGTCGTGCGGCGGGTGAAGGGCCGAATCGTCGTCGTGCGGAAGGTGTGGGGCCGCATCGTCGTCGTGCGGAAGGTGTGGGGCCGCATCGTCGTCGTGCGGAAGGTGTGGGGCCGCATCGTCGTCGTGCGGAAGGCGTGGGGCCGGTTCGGCGGTGTGCTCGGGGCGAGGGGCCGGGCCGGCAGCCCGGGGCGGACGCGGCCGGGTGCCCGGTTCGGTGGTGGCGGGGCTGCCGGGGCCGGTGCGGGCCGCAGCGGGCGGCTCCGCGAGGTGGTCCAGGACGCGGGCCAGGGTGGGGCCGCCGGGGTCGGGGTCCGCGGGGTCGAGGGAGGGGCGGACGCCGAGGGAGTCGAGGACGCGGTGCAGGCGGGCCGCGTCGGCACGCCAGGTGCGGTCCACGACCTCCTCCGGATACGCCTGCCAGTCCACCGGGGCCCAGCCCGACCCGGACTCGGCGGGACCGCCGTGGAAGAGGTGGGCGGCGAGCAGCGAGGTGGCCTCGTCCACCGCTCCGGGCTCCTCCAGCAGATCGCAGGCCGGCCGCTCGCCGAGCCGGGAGGTGAAGCCCTCGGCCAGCCGGTCACGGCGGGACAGCTCGGTGAGCGCCGCCACCACGCCCGCGTCCAGCCGGGACGGCCAGCGGCCCATCCGCCAGGCGGGCAGGGCGACCCTGGTCAGCAGCCGGTCCCAGCCGGCGTAGGCGAGCCCGACCTGTTCCTGGGCGACGATCCGCAGGCCGTAGTCGACGGTCTGGGCGCGCTCGGCCGCCGCCGCCGCGACCCCGCGCTCCATCTGCATCGCGTGCTCCCGGCAGCCGCGCAGCAGCAGCCGCGCGATCCAGCCGAGCCCCGCGCACACCCCTCGGGTCAGCGGACAGCGGCCGGGGACCGAGGCGACGGCCACGGCCGCGTCCAGTCCGCGGATGAAACGGCGGGCGGCGGCTATGTCCGGGTGGGCCGAGGGACCCGTACCGGCGATGACCGGGGCGAGGACCGCACGCAGCTCACCGACGCGCATCCACCACAGGAACGGGGAGCCGATGACGAGGACCGGTGCGACCGGGGTCCGACGGCGGCCGGGGCCCGCTATCTCGTCGGGCGCCGGACGCGGGGGCGGACCGTGCGCCGAATGGGTGCGGTCCTCCAGCCAGCTGTCGCAGTCCGGGGTGAGCGCTATGGCGGACGGGGCCGGCACGTCCAGACGGTCGGCGAGGTCGCGCACCATCCGGTACAGGTCCGGGGCGGACCGCTCCGGGATCGACACCGTGGGGCTCGTCGCGGGGCGGGCGCGCGCCAGGACCACGCAGACGCCGGCGGCGACCAGCAGCACCAGCACGGCGAGCACGCCGACGACCCACCGGGCGGTGTCCCAGCCCGGGCCGACGAGATGGCCGGTGGAGGCTCCGGTCAGCAGGATCACCGCGGCGCCCGCGGGCAGCAGGGCCACGGCCAGCGCCCGGCCCCGGACCCGCAGCACGGCGAGGGCCCGGGAGCGCGCGGCCTGTGCGCCTGCCTCCACACCGATTCCGGTCACGTGCCGACCTCGCCCCCTCTCTGCCGATCGCGTGCTGCCCTGGACTTGCTCACTCCCCCACTGTGGCACCCGTCACTGACATCGCAATGCCGGTGGGCCAAGTGCCGGAACGCTTGCGCGGCACCCTAGTTGGGGCCCGGGCGCTCGTCAGCCGGATAGGCGATTGCTCACTCGATGGAATGGCTCTGGTCAGAGCTGGGTGACAGACAGCAAAGATCAGGCCCCGGATCCGCTCCGGGGCCTGACGGGTCACGAGGGTGCTGCCGAGTGCCGACGACCGGAGGGGACGGGGGGCCGGGCAGCAGGCGGAAGGCGGAGGGGCGGCTGACTGCCGACGGCCGGAGGCGACGGATCGGCTGCGGCTGTCGGGTACGCCGAGGACCGCCGGCGATCGGGTCGGTTTCGGCTGCCGAGGGTGCCGAGGACCG
>NZ_WWJT01000778.1 GCF_009865385.1 Streptomyces sp. SID486
CTCGCGCACGGCCTCGACCGCGCCCGGCTCGCCGCCCTCGGCCAGCCGCACGGCGTACGGCGACCAGCGGCCCGCCACCGCGGCGTCCTCGCGGAGCAGTTCCGCGGTGGTGGCCCGGCCGGGCCGGGCGACGAGCGTGACCTCGGGCCGCTCGTTGTCCGCCGTCAGCAGCTCCTCGATGCCGGCCCGGCCGCCGCCCAGGGAGTCCCAGAGCGCGGAGACGACCCAGCGCGGGTGCGAGTGCACGACGGCGAGGTGGTCCTCGGGATCCTCGTCGTAGGGCGGCGCGACCTTCGCGGTCCAGCCCGCCAGGTCGTCCTGCGCGATCTTGCGGAGCACGGCGTTGACGAACTTGGCCCGTCCGTCGCCGAGCACCACCCGGGCCAGCTCGACGGAGGCGGAGACGGCGGCGTGCGTCGGGATGCGGGTGCCGAGCAACTGGTGCGCGCCCAGGCTCAGCACGTCCAGCACCGGCGGGTCGACCTCACGCAGCGGCCGGTCGACGCAGGCGGCGATGACGGCGTCGTACGTGCCCTGCCGGCGCAGCGTGCCGTACACCAGCTCGGTGGCGAGGGCCGCGTCCCGGGCGTCGAACTTCTCCGGGCCCTCCTTCTCGCGGGCCTTCCGCAGCAGCGGGGGCAGCACGAGGTTGGCGTACGCGTCCCGCTCGTCCACCGCGCGCAGCGCCTCGAAGGCGAGCATGCGGACGGGGTCCTTCTGGGGACGGCGGTAGGGCTTGGCGGGCTTGCGGGGCCGCCGGGAGGGCTCGCTCACGAAAAAGGTGCTCCGGGTGTGAAGAAGAGGATGCGCCTCCAGCCTACGTCGGCGCATCCGTGCCCCCGCCGCGCGGGGCGCCGCCCGGCACCGGTGTCCGGACCCCGGCCGGGGCGTCAGCCGCCGAGCGTCTCGCCCTCCGCGATGCGCATCCCGCGGGCCCAGTCGGCGGCGCGCATCGGCTTCTTGCCCTGGGCCTGCACCCACAGCAGCTCGACGGCGTACGAACCGGTGCCCACGTGCACGCTGTTCTTGCCCACGGCCAGCCGCCCCGGGGCCAGTTCCGTCCGCTCGGGAACCGGCGTGACCTGGATGAGCTTGAGCCGCTCACCGCGGAAGGTGGTCCAGGCACCGGGCGCCGGGGTGCAGCCGCGCACGACCCGGTCGACGCGCAGCGCGGGCGCCGTCCAGTCCACCCGGGCGTCCTCCACGGTGATCTTCGGCGCGAGGGTGACGCCGTCGGCGGGCTGCGGTACGGCCTTCAGGGTGCCGTCCTCGATGCCGTCCATGGTGGCGGCGAGCAGGCCCGCGCCGGCGAAGGCGAGCCGGGTCAGCAGGTCGCCGCTGGTGTCGGTGGGGCGGACCCGCTCGGTCACGGTGCCGTAGACGGGTCCGGAGTCGAGTCCTTCCTCGATGAGGAAGGTGGAGGCGCCCGTGATCTCGTCCCCGGCCATCACCGAGTGCTGCACGGGTGCGGCGCCACGCCAGGCGGGCAGCAGCGAGAAGTGCAGGTTGACCCAGCCGTGGGCCGGGATGTCCAGGGCCGACTTCGGCAGCAGGGCGCCGTAGGCGACGACCGGGCAGCAGTCCGGGGCGATCTCCCGCAGCCGCGCCTGGAACTCCGGGTCCCGCGGCTTGAGGGGCCTGAGCACCTCGATGCCCGCCTCCTGCGCCCGCTCGGCCACGGGCGACGCGACCAGCCTGCGTCCGCGCCCGGCCGGCGCGTCGGGCCGCGTGACGACGGCGGCCACCTCGTGCCGCCCGGAGGCGAGCAGAGCGTCCAGAGCGGGAACGGCGACCTCGGGGGTACCGGCGAAGACGAGCTTCATGGGCGGGATCGGGCCTCTCGGGCGGGGGTCGGGCGGGCAGCGCACCAGTCTATGGCCACGGGCGGCGCGCGGGCGGTCGGGCGGCGTACGCATATGCCCGCACGCCCCCACCCCGTGACCAGCGGAGCGCGCACGCGTTGGTCAAGAAAGAGTTGACCACAAAGGGCCGCTTTCGCGGCCCAATTCCTTTCAACGCCGGTTCGAGAGGCTTGTTCATGGCCGACCACGCAACCCACGACGCCCAGGCCCGGGCCAGCCTGCACTTGCTGGTGCGGGACATCGAGCGGGTCCGCCGGCAGGTGGACGCGCTGCGCACGCTCACCGCCCAGTTGGGCAACGTCTACCGTCCGCGCCGCTCCGGCCCGTCCACGGGCTTCGTCGTCTACGGACGCGCCCCCGCCCCGACGGTGCGCCTCGCCCAGGAGCTCCGGGACAGCGTCGAAACCCTGGTCACGGCCGCCGTGGACTTCGACCGCTCGCTCGGCTTCTCGTGGGACGCGGTGGGCTCGGCGCTCGGGGTCACCAAGCAGGCGGTGCACCGCCGTTACGGCGCCCGTCGCGCCACCCCGCAGGCCCCCGCGGAGGCGGAGCGGACGCCGGAGCCGACCGGCACCCGCACGCTCAACGTCAACGCGGGTCTGCCCCCGGTGCCGACGGTACCCGCGGCCCGTTCCATGCCCACCCAGCCGACCGCGGGCAGTCCGGCCCTGCGCGACGACGCCCGGCCGACGGCCTTCCCCGGCCCGCGCAACGGCTGACCGCCCCCGGCCACCGGTCCGCGTCGCGCTCCGGCCTGCCCTCCCTGACCTGCCCTGACCTGCCCTCCCGGCCCGTCTCCGGGAGGGCAGCCGTACGCCGGGGCGCCGCACGAGGGCGTCCGTACGCGGGGCCCGCAGAAGGGCAGCCGTAGGACGGGGCGCCGACGTGGGCGGCCGGC
>NZ_WWJT01000076.1 GCF_009865385.1 Streptomyces sp. SID486
CGTCGGCGCGGGTGTCACCGCGGCGGTGGTGGGCGCCGCCGCCACCGTGGTGAAGGTGGCCGGTACGCACCTGCCCGCCGCCCACCACCGCGCGGGGGCGGCCGGGCAGCCGGGCGGCCCGGAGCAGCTGCGGCTGCAGTGGCTCACCGCGCTGGAAGTGCGGGGCATCCGCCCGTTCCTCGACCAGCAGCGGGTGCTCACCGCCTCCACCGGGACGAAGAGGAGCGGCGGCCCGGCGCTGCGCGGCACGGACAAGAGCGCGGCGGCCCGCCGACGGTCGGTGCTGGAGCAGTCGTTCGGCCATCTCCCGGACGCCGACGGCCCGTTCGCGGGGCGCCGGGCGGAGCTGGGGCGGATCAGGCAGTGGGCACAGGCGGCCCGGGCGGCCACCGAGACCCGGCCGACGGTGGTCGTACTGCACGGCGCGCCCGGTTCCGGCCGGACCACGCTCGCGGTGCGGGCCGCGCACGAACTGCGGGACCACTTCCGCGGCGCGGTGGTGGTGGACCTGCGCGGCGGCAGCCGGGAGGAGGCGCCGCTGGCCACCCGGGACGCCCTGCTGCACCTGCTGAACCGGCTCGGCGCACCCCGGGAACAGCTGCTGTTCCGGGAGCGTTCCTCCCCCGACCAGCAGGTCAAGCGGCTCGGGGAGCTGTACCACCGGCACCTGACCGGTCTGCCGGTGACGATCGTGCTGGACGACGCCTCCGACCCGGAGCAGGTACGCGCCCTGGTCCCGGAGCGCTCCGACAGCCTGGTGCTCGTGACCAGTCGTACGGCCCTGGAGCTGCCCGCCGACCTCCAGGCGTGGGTGCACGACCTGCCGGTACGGGAACTGGACGCGGCGGGCGCCGAGGAGCTGCTGACCGCGGCGGCCGAGGACGCCTCGGGACCGTACGACGCCGAGTCCGCCGGACGCGTCCACGAGCTGTGCGGGGGGCTGCCGCTGGCGCTGCGGGTGGCCGGCTCGGCCCTCGGCCCGCGGTCACCACGGCAGCTGGCCGCCGATCTCGGCGCCTACGGCCCGGTGGACCCGGTGGAGCGGGCACTGTGGCTGCGCTACACCGACCAGCCGGAGCCCACGCGCCGGCTGCTGCGCAGGCTCGCCCTGGCGGGACGGGCATCGCTGGGCGCCGCGGCGGCTGCCGCCCTGCTGGCCACCGACGAGGCGGAGGCCACCCGGCATCTGGTGGTCCTCGCCCGGACGGGGCTGATCGACCATGTGCGCGGGAGCCGCTACCGGCTGCACGACACGGTGCGGGCCTTCGCCCACGCCCGGCTGCTCGACGAGGAGGACCCGGCGGAGCGCGCGGCGGCGCAGGAACGGCTGATCGTGAACTACGCGGAGCTGGCCGACTCGGTGCTGCGCCTGGTCGACGGGAACATGTCGACGCGGTCGAACCAGTTCGGCTCGCACGGCTTCCCCTCGCTCGACGAGGCGCTGCGCTGGCTGGACGACGAGTCCAGCTTCATCACGGCCGCCCTGCGCCAGGCGGAGGGCGTGGACCAGGCGGCGGTGCTGAACCTGCTCGGCGCGCTGTGCGACTACTGCCTGCTGCGCGGCGACCTGTACCGGCTCGGTGAGATCAGTGAGCTGGCGCAGTCGGTGGACCAGGGGCTGCTGGTGCGCTCGGTGCAGTGGCGCACCGGTATCGCGGCCCGCCAGCTGGGCGAGCTGGACAAGGCGCGCACCACGCTGACCTCGGTCGTGGACCTGTACCGGGAGGCACACCACGACGCGGGTGCGGCCCGCGCGCTGTGCTCCCTGGGGATCACGCTGCACCACCAGGGCAACCTCCCGGAGGCGGCGGCCAAGCTCCAGGAGGCGCTGGACCTCCAGGCGGCGCCGGAGCTGGCGACGGACCGGGCGTGGACGATGCACGCGCTGGCGGCGGTCCAGCGGGACCGGGCCCGGCTGGCGCAGGCGCAGGACCTGCTCGCCGGCTCGCTGGTGCTGCACCGGGAGGGCGGCTCGGTGCACGGCGAGGCATGGGCGCACTTCCAGCTGGGCCAGCTGGCGCTGCGGCTGGGGGACGTGCCGCGCGCGGAGACGGAGCTGCGGGCCGCCCTGGAGCGGTACGGCCGGACACGGGACGCCCGCGGGGAGGCGTGGGCGCTGACCCAGCTGGCCCGGGCCCGGCTGGAGGCCGGCGAGCCGACCGCCGCCGTGGACGGCCTGCGTCAGGCGGTCGCCCGGCACCGGGACAACGAGGACGCGCGTGGTGAGGCGTGGACGCTCTACCACCTGGGGCAGGCGCTGGAGGAGACCGGTGAGCTGGACCTGGCGGTGCGCGACCTGGAGCGGTCCCGGACGATGTTCTCCCGGATGCGGGACGTGTACGGCCTGGCCTGCGCCCGGCACCACTCGGCGCGGGTGACCCGGGACCAGCGGGCCGCGCAGACGGGCTCGCTGCGCAACTCCGGGTTCGCCCGCCAGCTGCTGACGGACGCTCGCGCCGACTTCCAGCGGATCGGTGTCGCCCACGGCGAGGCATGGACCTGCCTGGAGCTGGCGGTGGTGGACGCGGGCAACGGCCGCACCGGGCAGGCGCTGGGTCTGTGCGACGAGGCGCTCACCCTGTTCGCGTCCTACGGCGACCGGCGCGGTGAGGACTGGGCCCGGTTCCTGCGCTGCACCCTGCTCCCCTACGCGGCGCCGGGCGGGACGGAGGTGGGCACGGCGGTCGCCCAGGAGGAGCTGGCCCAGCTGGCCCGCGCCACGCATCCGCTGCGCGACGAGAAACTGGCCGACTACGTATCGGCGTACGCCCTGCTGCTGGAGCGGGGTGTGCGGCTGGAGGACGGCTGGCAGGCATGGCGGCTGCGCATGACTCCGGACCGCCACGCCCGCGAGGTGATGGGAGTGGCGGTGCCCGCGGACAGGTGACCCGGGGGTCGGCCCCGCTGTGCCGCTGTGCCGGGGAGGCCGCCGCGCCGGGGGTCGGCCCCGCTGTGCAGGGGAGCGGGAGGCCGCCGCGCCGGGCGTCAGCCCCGCTGTGCCGGGGAGCCTTCCTGCTTCCCGGCCCGCTCCTCCTCGGCCTCCGGGGCCTCCTTGAAGTCGACCTTGCGCATGTGCTTGCTCATCGACTTCATCAGGCCCCACACGGCCAGGGCCATCACCGCGAAGACGATGAAGCCGAGGACCCCGGGGGTGACCTTGTTCTGGTCGACCTCCTTGGCGAGGGGTACCAGGTGCGTCACTGCCAGGCTCACGCTTGCGCTCATGTCAGGCATTGTCCCGGATGCCCGCGAAGAGGTCGTCCTCGGGGATGGAAGTTCCGACGAGGGATTTGGCCAGTTCGTACTCCTCGGTCGGCCAGACCTCCTTCTGGAGCTCCATCGGCACCTTGAACCAGCCGCCGTCCGGGTCGATCTGCGTGGCGTGGGCGATCAGCGCCTTGTCGCGGATCTCGAAGAAGTCCGCGCACGGGACGTGCGTGGTCAGCGTGCGCTCGGTGCGCTCGATCTCGCTCCACCGCTTGAGCCAGTCCCCGTACGGCGACTCCAGGCCGCGGTCGAGCATCGCCTGGTGCAGCGCCTCGGTGCGGGGGCGGTTGAAGCCCTGGTTGTAGTAGAGCTTCAGCGGCTGGTGGGCGGCCCCGAACTCGGCCTCCGGATACTTCTCGGTGTCCGCCGCGCCCTCGAACGCCACCATGGAGATCTTGTGGGTCATGATGTGGTCGGGGTGCGGGTAGCCGCCGTTCTCGTCGTAGGTGGTGATCACCTGGGGGCGGAAGGAACGGATCTTCCGCACCAGCTCACCGGCTGCCTTGTCGACGTCCTCCAGGGCGAAGCAGCCCTCGGGCAGCGGCGGCAGCGGGTCGCCCTCCGGCAGGCCGGAGTCGACGAAGCCCAGCCACTCCTGGCCGACCCCGAGGATCTCGCGGGCCTCGTCCATCTCCTTCTTGCGCACCTCGTGGATGTGCTCCTCGATGTACGCGTCGCCCTGCAGCTTGGGATTGAGGATGGATCCGCGCTCTCCGCCGGTGCAGGTCACCACCAGCACGTCCACCCCCTCGGACACGTACTTCGCCATGGTGGCCGCACCCTTGCTCGACTCGTCGTCGGGGTGCGCGTGAACGGCCATCAGTCGCAGCTGGTCAGTCAAGACTCAATCCTCGGTAAGTCGGCGCCCCGGTGTCTTCGGGTGCGATCGGCGGCTTCTATAGTGACCGAATCGGGGGGCGAATAATTCCGCGGAGAGGACGATCATGAGTACCGCGAGCACGCCGCTGCCCGAGGGCCGCTACGGTCGCCCCTCGGACGAGCGCGCCGACCGCAAGCTCAAGATCGCCGGTTCCGTGCTGGGTGTGGCGCTGCTCGCCCTGCTCGGCTACTTCGCCTACCACTATGTCGCGCAGAACGAGATCAGCGGCCAGGTCATCGCGTTCAAGGCGTCGGACGACGCGGTCGAGGTGCATCTGGAGGTCCGCAAGGACGCCGGCGCCTCCGGATACTGCACGCTGCGGTCCCAGTCGGCCGACGGCGCCGAGGTGGGCCGCGCCGACTTCCGCTTCTCCGGCCCTGCCACGCGCATCGACCGGGTCGTCACGCTCCGTACGACCGCGGAGGGCACGACGGCGGAACTGCTGGGCTGCCACACCGGCTGACGCCCGGCGGACACTCTTCGGCATCACCCGGAATGCGTAGGCTCCGACCTGCGTTGATGCGATTCTGATGGCTTATGTCCTCCCCCTTCCGCTCGTGAATTGTTAGGCTCGTGGTTTCGCCCATCCAAGAGGGAACATGCTTCTGGGTAGGGCGATGCTTTGTATCCCCAGTACCGACGAGGAGCACCCTGTGACCCAGACCAGCGAGAACGTCACCTGGCTGACCCAGGAGGCGTACAACAAGCTCAGGGACGAGCTTGCGTACCTTACTGGTCCTGCGCGCACGGAGATCGCCGCCAAGATCGCGGCCGCGCGTGAGGAGGGCGACCTGCGCGAGAACGGCGGGTACCACGCGGCGAAGGAGGAGCAGGGCAAGCAGGAGCTTCGTGTGCGCCAGCTGACCCAGCTCCTCGAGAACGCGAAGGTCGGCGAGGCGCCGGCCGCGGACGGTGCCGTCGCGCCGGGCATGGTCGTCACGATCGCCTTCGACGGCGACGAGGACGACACGCTGACGTTCCTGCTCGCCTCCCGCGAGTACGCCAGCTCCGACATCGAGACCTACTCGCCGCAGTCCCCGCTCGGCACGGGTGTCATCGGCCACAAGGTCGGCGAGGACGCGGAGTACGAGCTGCCGAACGGCAAGAAGGCATCCGTGCGGATCCTGAAGGCCGAGCCCTACACGGCCTGACCTCTTCCCGGTCCGCTCACGGCCCCCGGCAGCCCTTGAGGGCGCCGGGGGCTTCGTCGTGCCCGCGAACCCGGCGTGCGGAGCGGCTTCCCCCCGCCCGCTCGGGTGCCCCTGCCCCGTCAGGCGGTGGCCGAGCGGTACTTGCGCACCGCGAGGGTGCGGAAGACCGCGATGATCAGCACCGAGTAGATCAGTGAGGCCCATACCGGGTGCGCCATCGGCCAGGCGTGCGAGCCGGACCGGCCGGGATCGGCGAACAGCACCCGGGCCGCCTGGACGGTGGCGCTGAAGGGGTTCCATTCGGCGATGTGCCGCAGCCACGGCGTCATGTTGCCGGTGTCCACGAACGCGTTCGACAGGAACGTCACCGGGAAGAGCCAGACCAGCCCGCCGGAGGTGGCCGCCTCCGGGGTGCGTACGGTGAGGCCGATCAGCGCGCCGATCCAGGTGAACGCGTACCCGAGCAGGAGCAGCAGGCCGAAGGCGGCCAGGACCTTGCCGGCGTTCGTGTCGCCGTCGGAGCCGACCCGCCAGCCGACCAGCAGCGCGACCATGGCGAGCACCAGCAGTGTGAGCGCCGTCTGCACCAGGTCGGCGAGGGTGCGGCCGGTCAGCACGGCGCCGCGCGCCATGGGCAGTGAGCGGAACCGGTCGATGAGGCCCTTGTGCATGTCGTCGGCTATGCCGGCGCCGGATCCGGCGGTGGCGAACGTGACGGTCTGCGCGAAGATGCCGGCCATCAGGAAGTTCTTGTAGTCGAGCGCGCTGGTGCTGCCGCCGATCTTCATGGAGCCGCCGAAGACGTAGGTGAACAGCACGACGAACATGATCGGCTGGATCAGCCCGAAGATCAGCATCTCGGGGATCCTGGACATGCGGATCAGGTTGCGTCTGGCGACGATCAGCGAATCGCGCAAGGACCGGCCGAGGGGGTTGCCGGACGCCGTGACGGGCCCGGGCTGGGTGACGGCGCTCATTTCGCGGACTCCTTGGCGTTCTGCTCGTCCTGTTCGGCGGTCTGCGCCGCATGCCCCGTCAGGGACAGGAACACGTCGTCGAGGGTGGGGCGGCGCAGCCCGATGTCGTCTATCTCGATGCCGCGCTGGTCCAGCTCGCGGATGACCTCGGCGAGCAGCTTGGCGCCGCCGGTCACGGGCACGGTGAGCTTGCGGGTGTGCTCCTCGATCGCGGTCTCGCCCTTCCCGAAGCCGCGCAGCACCTCCGCGGCGGTCGCGATGTGGCCCCGCTCGTGCACCACGACCTCGACGCGCTCGCCGCCGGTGCGGGTCTTGAGCTGGTCGGAGGTGCCCTTGGCGATGACCCGGCCGTGGTCGACGACCGCGATGTCGTGGGCCAGGTGGTCGGCCTCTTCCAAGTACTGCGTGGTGAGCAGCAGCGTCGTACCGCCGGAGACGAGCTGCTTGATGACCTCCCACAGCTGCTGGCGGTTGCGGGGGTCGAGGCCGGTGGTCGGTTCGTCCATGAACATCACCGGCGGCGAGACGACCAGGGCCGCGGCGAGGTCCAGCCGGCGGCGCATGCCTCCGGAGTAGGTCTTGGCGGGGCGGTCGGCGGCGTCCGCCAGATGGAACTGGTCCAGCAGTTCGCCGGCGCGGGCCTTGGCCGCCTTCGCCCGCATCTGGTACAGCTGCCCGACCATCTGCAGGTTCTCGCGGCCGGTGAGGTATTCGTCGACCGCCGCGAACTGGCCGGACAGGCCGATGGAGCGGCGCACGGTGTCGGGGTGCCGCAGGACGTCCACGCCCGCGACGACCGCCTTGCCGCGGTCGGGGCGCAGCAGGGTGGTCAGGCAGCGGACCGTCGTCGTCTTGCCGGCGCCGTTCGGCCCGAGCAGGCCGAGGACCGTGCCCTCGGGCACATCGAGGTCGACGCCGTCCAGAGCCCTTACGTCTCCGAAGGTCTTGACCAGACCTTCGGCATAGATGGCGCCTGGCATGTCTGTCTCCACGTCGTCGGGGATCCGGTGCGGACTCTCCGCAGAGGCCGGGTGTGCGCGCCCGCGTACGCCTGCCCCCTCTCGCGGTTGCGACCGCCCCTGGCACCGGGCGCGGACGGGCGGCCGGCGAACACGTGAGAACCATAACGCGATGTATCGCGTCTCTCAATAGTCTTCACCCGGGTCTTCACCCGAACGAGTCGCGAACGTGCAGGGGGCGACGACGGCGCGCGGCTGAGGTGCGAGTGGCTGCGGTGAGCGGCTTCGGTGAGCGGGGTGACGTGAGTGGCTTCGGTGAGCGGGGTGACTGAGTGGCTTCGGTGAGCGGCGTGAGCGGCCTGCGGTGTGCCGGTGGCGGCCGGCGATGAGAAGCCTGAGCGGCCGGCGGTGTGCCGGTGGGCGGCCTGGGGTGGGCGGCCTGGGGTGGGCAGGTGGGCGGCCGGCGACCTGTGGTCTGCGGGTGAGCGGTGTGGCGGGCCGTCCGGTCGTCAGTCGATGACCGTGTAACCGGCGTCCCGCAGGGCCTGGCCGACCTCGACGCAGTGCTCCGGGCCCATCGTCTCCAGTTGCAGTTCCACCTCGACCTCGGAGAGCCCGAGCCGGGGATCGGTCCGGACATGGCTCACGTCGAGGACGTTGGCGTCGACCTCCGACAGCGATCCGAGGAGCGTGGCGAGCGCACCCGGCCGGTCCGTCAGCCGCAGCCGCACCGCCAGGTACCGGCCCTGCGCGGCCATGCCGTGCCGCAGGACGCGCTGCATCAGCACCGGGTCGACGTTCCCGCCGGAGAGCACGGCGACGACCGGTCCCTCGAAGGCGTCCGGCGCGCCCATCAGCGCGGCGACCGGGCTCGCCCCGGCCGGTTCCACCACCAGCTTGGCCCGCTCCAGGCAGAGCAGCAGCGCCGCCGACAACTGGTCCTCGCTGACCGTACGGACCTCGTCGACCAGCTCGCCGACGATCCCGAACGGCACCGTGCCCGGCCGCCCCACCTTGATGCCGTCGGCCATCGTCGCCGGGGCGCGCAGCGACACCGGGCGCCCGGCGGCGAGCGAGGGCGGGTAGCAGGCGGCCCCCTCCGCCTGCACGCCGACGATCCTGACCTCCGGGTGAAGCGCCTTCACCGCCACGGCGATACCGGCCGCGAGTCCGCCGCCGCCCATGCCGACGACGATCGTGCGCACGTCCGGGCACTGCTCCAGGATCTCCAGGCCGACGGTCCCCTGGCCGGCGATCACGTCCGGGTGGTCGAAGGGGTGGATGAACACCGCGCCGGTCTCGGCCGCGTACTCCTGGGCGGCGGCCAGCGTCTCGTCGACCACCTGGCCGTGCAGGCGCACGTCGGCGCCGTACTCCCGGGTGGCGCTGATCTTCGGCAGCGGCGCGCCCTTCGGCATGAACACCGTCGAGTGCACGCCGAGCAGGGACGAGGCAAGGGCCACGCCCTGCGCGTGATTGCCGGCGCTCGCCGCCACCACGCCGGCCGCCCGCTCCTCCGGCAGCAGCCCGGCGATCCGCACATAGGCGCCGCGCAGCTTGAACGAGCCGGTCCGCTGGAGGTTCTCGCACTTCAGCTGCACCGGCGCACCGACCAGCCGGGACAGGTACCGGCTGCCCTCCGTCGCCGTCACCCGGGCGACGCCCGAGAGCATCTTCTGGGCGCCCCGCACGTCGTCGAGCGTGACGGAACGCAAAGGGCCGGCCGTGCGGTAGCTCATGACTCCAGCATCGCAGTTCACGATTGCGCACGGCGGGTGTGACCAAGCAGCGAGACCGGTTTGCGCAGCGCCGGTACGGTCCGGCGCCGGGCCGCGTACCCTGTCCCCCAACCCAGCAGCCCTTCATGAAGCGAGCCTCCGGCCATGCCCACAACACCTGAAATGTCGATGGACATGACGACCGTCGGTGACACCGGTCTTCTCGACACCCTCCAGCACGAGGTGGCGGTGTTCGCCCGGCGTGCCGAACAGACGCGGCTCGGCGGTGTCGGCCAGGTGCGCAACTCCATGGACCGTGCCGCGTACCTGCTGCTCAACCGCCTCGACAACGAGGGCCCGATGGGTGTCAAGGCGCTCGCCGCGAGCATGGGTATCGACTCCTCCACGGTCACCCGCCAGGTGGCGCCCCTGGTCGACACCGGGCTCGTGAAGCGCACCTCGCACCCGGAGGACGGGCGCGCCGTGGTGCTCCAGCTGTCGCCGCGCGGTGCCGCCCGGCTGGAGGAGGTGCGCTCCTCCCGGCGTCAGCTCATGGCCGAGCTGACACACGACTGGGCGCCGGAGGAGCGCGAGCAGTTCTGCACGCTCCTCACTCGCTTCAATCACGCGCTGTCCGCGCGGATGACGGTGCAGGGCGGGCCGACGGCGGAGCAGCCGCCGGCCTCCTGAGCCGCACCACCCCTCTCACGGACGCCCGCGGTCTCGCGGACGCCCGCGGTCTCGCGGACGCCCGCGGTCACAGGGACGCCCGCGGTCACAGGGACACTCGCGCTCTCACGGACGTCTGCGGCGGGTCTCAGGGACGCCCGCGGTCTTGTCGACGCCCGCAGTCTTGACCCCGGGCCGCCGCTGGCCTCAGATGAGACCGGGCCCGGACGGGGCCCTGTCACGGGGAGGCGTGGTGCGTGATCGGCAGCTGGCCCGCGGTGCCCGCCGGGTCCGGGAGTTCGAGGCGTTCGTCGCGGGCGCGGCGGGGCGTCTGCTGCACGCGGCCACGCTGCTCACCGCTGAGGCGCCGGACGCCAACCCGCGCGCGCGACGCCTGCTGACGCTCGCCCTCGCCCACACCTACGCCCGCTGGGACCGGCTGCGCGGCGAGGACCCGTACGACTGCGCCCGCCAGCACCTCGCCACCCGCTTCGCGCGCAGCACCTGGCACCGGTACGGCTTCCTCGGCCGGGCCCGGCCGGACCCCCGCGGTCCGCTCGCCGCGCTCACGCCGCAGGAACGGCTGGTGCTCGTCCTGCGGCTGTACGACGGTGTGGCCGAGGAGCAGACGGCGGCCCTGCTCGGTCTGCCCGTGGAACGCGTCCACGCCGTCTGCGACCGCGCGACGGCGACCGTGTTGCACCCCGCCCCGCAGTCGCCCCCGCCTCCGCCTCCGCCTCTGGTGAGCAGAAGGGTGGCGCCGTCATGAGGCACACCGCCGTACCGAGCCGACCGCGCCGCCGCCCCGCGCGCGCACGCGGCCTCTTGCCGGGGCACGCGGGCCGGCGTGCGGGTGA
>NZ_WWJT01000779.1 GCF_009865385.1 Streptomyces sp. SID486
GGGCCGGGCGGCCGGGCCGGCGCCGCCCGGGTCCAGCAGGCCGCCCCAGTCCGGCTCCGTCCGCAGCCGGTCGCCGGCGCCGTCAGCGGCGGGCATACTCGCGGAAGCCGCGGCCGGTCTTGCGGCCGAGGCAGCCCGCGGCCACCAGGTGCTCCAGCAGCGGCGCCGGGGCGAGGCCGGGGTCGCGGAACTCGCGGTGCAGCACCTTCTCGATGGCCAGCGAGACGTCCAGCCCGACCACGTCCAGCAGCTCGAACGGCCCCATCGGGTAACCGCCGCCCAGCTTCATCGCCGCGTCGATGTCGTCGAGGGTCGCGTAGTGCTCCTGCACCATCTTGATCGCGTTGTTGAGGTACGGGAAGAGCAGCGCGTTCACGATGAAGCCCGCGCGGTCCCCGCAGTCGACGGCGTGCTTCCTGATCCTGCCGCACACCTCGCGGACAGTCGCGTGCACGTCGTCCGCGGTCAGCACCGTCCGCACGACCTCGACCAGCTTCATGGCCGGCGCCGGGTTGAAGAAGTGCATGCCGATCACGTCCTGCGGGCGCGAGGTGGCCCGGGCGCAGGCCACGACGGGCAGCGACGAGGTGGTGGTGGCCAGGACCGCGCCCGGCCTGCACACCTTGTCCAGCGTCTGGAACAGCTGCCGCTTGACCTCCAGGTCCTCCGCGACCGCCTCGACGGCCAGGTCGACGTCCGCGAAGGCGTCGTACGACCCGGCCGGGACGATCCGGTCCAGGACCTGCGCGGCGGCCTCCGCGGTGAGCCTGCCCTTGTCGACGGAACGGGACAGGGACTTGCCGATGCGGGCCTTGGCCGCCTGGGCCTTCTCCTCGCTGCGGGCGGCCAGCACCACCTGGTAGCCGGCCTTGGCGAACACCTCGGCGATACCGGAGGCCATGGTGCCGCTGCCCGCGACACCGACCGCGTGGACGGCACGGCCGGGGGCGGCGGCGCCGTCCTCCGCCGGGGTCAGCGCGTCCGGCACCACCGTGCCGCTGCCCGGGGCCTCGTAGGTGTAGAAGCCGCGCCCGGTCTTGCGGCCCGTCAGGCCCGCCTCGCTGAGCTGCTTGAGGATCGGGGCGGGGGCGTGCAGCCGGTCCCGGGACTCGGCGTACATCGCCTCCAGGACCGTACGCGCGGTGTCGACGCCGATCAGGTCCAGCAGGGCCAGCGGGCCCATGGGCAGACCGCAGCCGAGCCGCATGGCGGCGTCGATGTCCTCACGGGAGGCGTACCGGGCCTCGTACATCGCGGCGGCCTGGTTCAGGTAGCCGAAGAGCAGTCCGTCCGCGACGAAGCCCGGCCGGTCGCCGACCGCGACCGGCTCCTTGCCCAGCTCGACCGCGAGGTCGGTGACGGCGGCGACCGCCTGCGGCGCGGTCAGCACCGAGGAGACGACCTCGACCAGCTTCATGGCCGGCGCCGGGTTGAAGAAGTGCAGGCCCAGCACGCGCTCGGGGCGTGCCGAGTCGGCGGCCAGCCGGGTCACCGACAGCGCGTTGGTACCCGTGGCGAGGATCGTCTCCGGGCGGACGATGCCGTCCAGCTCGCGGAAGATCTGGTGCTTGATCTCGTACGACTCCGGGGCCACCTCGATGACGAGGTCGGCGTCGGCCGCCGCGGCGAGGTCGGTGGCGGTGCGCACCCGGGCCAGCGCCTCGGTGCGCTGCTCCTCGGTGAGCCGGCCGCGCGTCACGGCACGGGCGGTGGCGGACCGGAGGACGGCGAGCGCCTCGGCGGTGCGGGCCTCGCTGAGGTCGATGCCGATCACCTCGCGGCCGGCCCTCGCGAGGACCTCGGTGATGCCGGTGCCCATGGTGCCGAGGCCGACGACGGCGATCGTCCTGAGCGGGGACGGGGACAGAGGGGTGTCGGACAGGGGAGTGGCCATCGCGGGACTCCAGGAATGAGGGTGACGACGAGGGAGCGCCGTGGTGCGCCCGCCAGGACGCACCACGGAGCTTGCGGAGTGCGGGTGTTGCCGGGCTGCGAGCGCACACGCCCGGTACTGCCGGTGCCGCGGGCGTGCACACGCCCGGGAACGGCGGAACTTCCGACCGGCTCTGTCCCGGAGCCGGGTCGTACTGCGGTACGTAGGGCGTACCGAACCGACAGACTCGCCCGCGACGGCTGCGTCACCAAACCGTCGCCAGCGGAAACGCGAGAGGGTTACTCGCTCGTATGAGCTTAACCGGCGGGTAACGAGCGCGCTAGTCCCCGGACTTTGTGATGTGGCTCCCTCGGCCGCCGCGACCCCTCTACGCTGGACCTCGTGGACGAAGAGTTGCGCTCGCTCACGGAACGCTTACGGCAGGAGTCGGGCGGCTCGGCGGCGTTCGACCGCCTGCTCGCCACCGGGGACCAGGACGCGCTGGCCGAGGTCCTCACCGCGCCCGGACAGCCGCTGTGGGCCAGGGAACTGGCCGCGTTCCGCCTCGGCCGCGCGGGCGACCGGCGCGCCTTCGAGGCCCTGGTGCTGCTGCTCAACCACCGCGACCCGCCGCGCTGCGCCTCCGCCGCGCACGCCCTCGCCCGCCTCGGCGACCCGCGTACGGCCCGGGCCGCCGCCGCCCTCGCCACCAACGAGCTGCGCGTCGCCTACGCCCTGCACCCGGTACGGCTCCTGACCGCCCTGCGCGCCCCGGAGTCCGTGCCCGCGCTGATCACCACGCTGGAGCGGCGGCTGCGCCCGCACGACCCCTACCGCCGCGTCGCCCTCGCCTGTGTGGAGGGCCTCGGCGCGCTCGGTGACACCCGTGCCCGCCGCGTGCTGAACGAGGCCCTGGCACACCCGGCACTCGCCGAGGCGGCGGTGCACGCACTGGCCCGCATCCCGCAGCAGCAGCCGGGGTGACGCCCGGTCAGCCGCGCAGGTTCTTCACGTACCGCACCTCGGGCACCGGTACGCCCCCCGCCTCGAACGGCTCCTCGGCACCGTCGGCGTGGAAGCCGGCGCGCTCGTAGAACCGGCGGGCGGGCGTGTTGTCCTTCAGGACCCACAGCAGCATGCGCGGGCAGGGGCACCGCTCGACCGACGCGGCGAGCAGCGCCCGTCCGATCCCGCGGCCGAGGTGCGCCGGGTCGACGTAGATCGCGTACAGCTCGGCGTCGCCGGGCTCCGCCGCGCCGTCCCGGTACGGCCCGTGCGCCGCCCACCCGGCCACCTCGCCGTCCCGTTCGGCGACCAGGTTCACCACCCGGCCGTCGCCCTGTCCGAAGCGGGCCCGGCGCCGCCCGGCGTCCGCCGTGACGCTGAGACCGTCCAGATACGGCTGCGGCATCAGCCCCCGGTAGGCGTGCCGCCAGCCGCGGATCCGGATCTCGGAGACGCGGTCGCAGTCGGCGAGTGTCATGGGGCGGATGCGTGTGCGGGGCTCGTCCATGACGGAACCCTAGGGAACGGCCCTGGGGTACAGCCCGGGATTTTCCTCCGAGCCCCGGCCCCGGCCTCGCCGCTCCCACCCCGGCCTCCCGGCTCCCACCTCGGCCTCCCGGCTCCCGTCCCGGCCTCCCGGCTCCCACCTCGGCCTCCCGGCTCCCGTCCCAGGCTCCCGGCTCCCGGCTCCCGTCCCGGGCTGCGGAGACCGGCCCTCCGGACCGGCCGCCGCGCCGCCGCCACACCGCCGCCGCCTCGCCGCCGGGCCACCACCACACCGCCGCCGCGCCGCCGGGGTGGTCAGCCGCGGAAGCCCAGCAGGCCGTGCAGGGTGGAGCCGCGGGACGCCGTCGACGCCGCCTTCGCCGCCAGCGGCTTGGGGTCCGGCGACTTGGCGCAGACCGCGTCGGCCGTGCCCGTGCCGCGCGGTACCCGGCCGTCGGCCAGATAGGCGGCCAGGTACCCGTCCAGGCACGCGTTGCCGCTCAGCGTGACGCCGTGGTTGCCCCCGCCCTGCTCGACCACCAGGCTGGAGCGGGCCAGCAGCCCGTGCACCGTCACACCGCCCGCGTAGGGGGTGGCGGCGTCCTCGGTCGCCTGGAAGAGCAGCGCCGGCGGCAGCTTGCCGTTGGCGATGTTCACCCGCCGCAGCGGAGCCGCGGGCCAGAACGCGCACGGTGCGTTGTACCAGGTGTTGTTCCAAGCCATCAGGGGCGCCTTCGCGTACACCTCCCAGGTGTCCGCACGCCAGCGCCGCCAGGCGCGCGGCCAGGAGGCGTCACGGCACTGCACCGCCGTGTAGACGCTGTAGCCGTTGTCCCCCGAGGAATCCACGGCGGCGAAGTTCTCGTACGCCTCCACCAGCGGTCCGGTGGCCCCGCGGCGGGCGTAGGCGGCGAACGCCTCGGCGAGGTAGGGCCAGTAGCCGTCGTAGTAGCCGCCGGGGGTGAAGGTGTCCTCCAGCTCGGCGGCGCCGACCTTGCCGCCCGCCGGCCGCTTCGCCAGCGCCGCTCTCATCGCGTACCAGCGGGCCTCGATCCGCGCCGGGTCCTTGCCGAGCCGGTAGTCGGCGTCGTGGGCCGCGATCCAGGCCATCAGCGCGCGGTGGCGGCCGTCGAAGGCGTAGTCCTGGCCGAGGTTGTCCCGGTACCAGACGCCGGTCGGGTCGACGATCGAGTCCAGCACCAGGCGGTGGACCCGCCCGGGATAGAGCTTCGCGTACACCGCGCCCAGGTAGGTGCCGTAGGAGTAACCGAAGTAGCTGATCCGCGGCGCGCCCAGCGCCTGCCGGACGGTGTCCAGGTCCCGGGCCGCGCTGACGGTGTCCATGTACGGCAGCACGTCGGCGTACTTCCGGCCGCACGCCGCGGCGAAGGACCGGGCGCGGTCGAGGTTCGCCCGCTCCAGCGCGGCGGTGGCCGGCACGGAGTCCGGGCGGCCCGGCCTGAAGTGGCCGGGCACGCAGTCCAGGGCGGGCCTGCTGCGGCCGACACCACGCGGGTCGAAGCCGATGACGTCGTACCGGGCCGCCACGCTCTTCGGCAGCGCCGAGGCGACGAACCCGGCGAGCGCCAGGCCGCTGCCCCCCGGGCCGCCCGGGTTGACGAGCAGCGGCCCCTGAGAGGCCCGCGCGGTGTGCGGGACGCGGGTCAGCGCGAGCGTGATCTGCCGGCCCGAGGGGTGCGCGTGGTCCAGCGGCACCCGCACGGAGGCGCACTGGAGGGTGGGGTGGTCGCGGGTGCCGCACTTCTTCCAGGCGGCCTTCGGCACGGCGGCGGGGCCGGCCGCGGCCTGTGCGGGCACGGCGGTCAGCGAGCCCGCCACCACGGCGGCGGCAGCGCACAGCGCGGCTGCGCGTGTTCTCATACGGGTCCTCCCGGGACGGAGGGTCGCGGCGAGCCGCGAGGCTCACGGTTCTCGCCGGATCGTCCCGGTCTCGGGGCGCCGCAGAACCCGTTGCGGCGATACTTGACCCAATCGGGCCGCGAGATGCGCCCTAACGCCCCCGGAAGCCCTCACATGAGGCTGAGCTGGACCGGCTCCGCCCCGGCGGGGGCGGACGCCGGTCCGGCCGGGCGGATCCGGCGGGCCCGTGCGGCGCGCGTCGGCCCGATCCCGTACTCCCGTGCCAGGTCGTGCACCTGACGGGTGATCCGGCGCTGGTACCACGTGGGCGCGTAGGCGCCCTCCGCGTACAGCCGCTCGTACCGGCGCACCAGGTGCGGATGGTGCTGTCCGAGCCAGGCCGTGAACCACTCCCGGGCGCCCGGGCGCAGGTGCAGCACGAGGGGCGTGACGGAGGTGGCCCCGGCCGCCGCGACGGCGCGCACCGTGTCCCGCAGGCTGTCCGGGTGGTCGCTCAGGAACGGGATCACCGGCGCCATGAGCACCCCGCAGCCGATGCCGTGCTCCGCGAGGGCGCGCACGACGTCCAGCCGGCGTTCGGGCGCGGGCGTGCCCGGCTCCACCGTGCGCCACAGCTCGGTGTCCAGGAAGCCGACCGAGACCGAGATGCCCACGTCCGTCACCTGCGCGGCCCGCACCAGCAGGTCCAGGTCGCGCAGGATCAGGGTGCCCTTGGTCAGGATCGAGAACGGGTTGGCGTGGTCGGTGAGCGCGGAGATGATGCCCGGCATCAGGCGGTAGCGGCCCTCGGCGCGCTGGTAGCAGTCGACGTTCGTGCCCATCGCCACGTGGTCGCCCTGCCAGCGGCGGGAGGCCAGCTGGCGGCGCAGCACCTCCGGCGCGTTGACCTTGACCACGATCTGGCTGTCGAAGCCGATCCCGGTGTCCAGGTCCAGATAGCTGTGCGTCTTCCTGGCGAAGCAGTACACGCACGCGTGCGTGCAGCCCCGGTAGGGGTTGACCGTCCATTCGAACGGCATGCGCGAGGCGCCCGGCACCCGGTTCAGCACCGACCGCGCCCGCACCTCGTGGAAGGTGATCCCGCGGAACTCGGGCATGTCGAACGTACGGGTGGTCACGGCGTCCGCGCCGAACAGCGCGGCGTCGGTGGCCCGGCCGTGTCCGCTCTCGTCCGTGAGGTTCTCCCAGCGCATGACGCCTCCTCGCTCGTGCTGGCCACACAATAGAACATCTGTTCCCATGATCGTGCGCACCCGATTTGGGGGGCCGGGCGCCGGGGTGGTTGGCTTGCCCCAACCCCGAGCAACCAGGTCCTGGAGGAACGCAATGGCGCAGGTCGAGGCCACCACCGAGCGGGTCGTCGCGGCGGACGCGGAGAAGGTGTTCGACGCCCTCGCCGACTACCGCGGCACCCGGCAGAAGCTGCTGCCCGAGCAGTTCAGCGAGTACGAGGTGCGCGAGGGCGGCGACGGCGACGGCACCCTCGTCCACTGGAAGCTCCAGGCCACCAGCAAGCGGGTGCGCGACTGCCTGCTGGAGGTCGGCGAGCCCACCGAGGGCGAGCTGGTCGAGAAGGACCGCAACTCCTCCATGGTCACCACCTGGCGCGTCACCCCCGCGGGCGAGGGGCGCTCCCGTGTGGTCGTCACCACCACCTGGCAGGGCGCCGGCGGCGTCGGCGGCTTCTTCGAGCGGACCTTCGCGCCCAAGGGCCTCGGCCGGATCTACGACGCGCTGCTCGCCAACCTCGCCGCCGAGGTCGAGAAGTAGTCCCAAGGCCGAGGTCGAGAAGTAGCCTCAAGGCCGAGGTGGAGCGATGGCCTCGCGGGCCGAGGTGGAGCAGCAGCCTCGCGGGCCGAGGTGGAAAAGTAGCCTCGAGGTCGAGGTGGAGCGCTGTCCCCGAGGCCGAGGTGGATGAGTGACAGCCTCAAGAGCCCGTCGGTGACAGGGCGTTGACGTCCCGTTGACCCCTTCACCGGTTCGGGTGGATGTCCGCCCCGGAACGGGTCGCACCGTAACTCGCCGCAGTTGTTCGCAGTTGTCGCCTTACGCGGGAAATGTGAACAGGCGCGACGAGGGGAGCGGTTCGTGGGCGGGACGACTCTGGTGGAGCACGAGCCGGTCGTGGCACCGGCGGCGGGCGAGGAGACGGCCACCGCACCACCGCCGCCCCCCGGGCCGGCCGGTGAACTCGGGCCCCGCCGGGTCCGGTTGGTCTTCGTCGGGCTGATGCTGGCGCTGCTGCTGGCCGCCCTGGACCAGATGATCGTCGCCACCGCCCTGCCGAAGGTGGTCGGCGAACTGCACGGCCTGGACAAGATGTCCTGGGCGATCACCGCCTATCTGCTCACCTCCACCATCGGCCTGCCCCTGTACGGCAAACTCGGCGACCTGGTCGGCCGCAAGGGCGTCTTCCAGTTCGCCATCGCCGTCTTCGTCGTCGGCTCCGCGCTCGCCGGCCGGGCCGGGACCATGGACCAGCTGATCGCCTACCGAGCGGTCCAGGGCGTCGGCGCGGGCGGACTCATGATCGGCGTGCAGGCGATCATCGCCGACATCGTGCCGCCCCGGGAACGCGGCCGCTACATGGGCCTCATCGGCGCCGCGTTCGGCCTCGCCTCCGTCGCCGGCCCGCTGCTCGGCGGCTACTTCACCGACCACCTCTCCTGGCGCTGGTGCTTCTACATCAACGTCCCCTTCGGCCTGGTCACGCTGGCCGTCATCAGCGTCGTGCTGAAGCTGCCCAGGCCGCGCACGCGCGCCCGGCTCGACGTCCCCGGCGCGCTGCTGCTCGCCGCCGCCTCCACCTGCCTGGTCCTGCTCACCAGCTGGGGCGGCACCGAATACGCCTGGGACTCCCGGCAGATCCTCGGCCTCGGCGCCGGAGCCCTGCTCGCCACCGTCCTCTTCCTGGTCGCCGAGCGCTTCGCCGCCGAACCCCTCATCCCGCTGCGGCTGTTCCGCGACTCCGTCTTCACCATCAGCGGACTGGTCGGCCTGGTGATCGGCGTCGCCCTGTTCGGCGCCGCCAGCTATCTGCCCACCTTCCTGCAGATGGTCGACGGGGCCAGCGCCACCGAGTCCGGGCTGCTCATGCTGCCCATGATGGCCGGGATCGTCGGCGCCTCGATCATCGGCGGCCAGCTCATCAGCCACACCGGCCGCTACCGGATCTACCCCGTGCTCGGCGGCGCCGTCTCCACCGCCGGCATGTGGCTGCTGTCCCGGCTGGAGACCGACACACCCCGGTGGCAGTACAGCATCTGGATGGCCGTACTGGGCGCCGGCATCGGCCTGGTGATGCCCGTGCTGGTCCTCGCCGTGCAGAACTCGGTGCGCCCCGCCGACCTCGGCAGCGCCACCAGCGCCAACAACTACTTCCGGCAGATCGGCGGCAGCGTCGGAGCCGCGGTCTTCGGCACCCTCTTCGCCGACCGGCTCGCCGACGCCCTGCGCGAGGAACTGCCCCCGCGCGCCGGCACCGGGCTGCCCGACGCCGACTCCCTCACCCCGCAGCTCGTCCACGCGCTGCCCCCGGCCCTGCGCGACGCCTACATCCGCGCCTACGCCGACGCGATGCCCCGGATCTTCCTCTACCTCGTCCCGGTGCTCGCCCTCGGCCTGCTCATCGCCTTCTTCCTCAAGGAGAAACCGCTGGTGTCCCACAACGCCCCCGCCACCGACCAGGAGACCGCGCCGGTGAACGTCCCCATCCCGCAGGCCCGCATCCAGCCCGCGGCCGGGGGCACTCCCGCCCCGCCGCGGTCGTCCTACGCCGCCGGTGTCCCCGTCTGCGGCACGGTGCAGCACCCCGACGGCACCGTGGTGCCCCGCGCGGCACTCACCCTCATCGACGTCGCCGGGCAGCAGATCGGCCGGGGTGCCAGCGGCGACGACGGGCGGTACGCGCTCAGCACGCCCGGCGCCGGTGCCTACGTGCTGATCGCCGCCGCCGGCGGCCACCAGCCGCAGGCCGTCTCCGTCACCGTAGGGGAGCGCCCCGTCGAACTCGACGTGGTCCTCGGCGGCGCCGGCCGCCTCGCCGGCAGCGTGCTCACCGCCGACGGCAGCCCCGTCCGGGACGCCATCGTCACCCTCACCAACGTGCACGGCGAGGTCGTCTCCGCCACCCGCAGCGGCCGCGAGGGCGGCTACGTCATCACGGAGCTGGTCGCCGGCGAGTACACCCTCGCCGCCAGCGCACCCGCCTTCCGGCCCGCCGCGCTCCCGGTCAGCGTGCAGGCGTCCCGGGAGACCCGCCAGGACGTCGAACTCGCGGGCGGCGCCGTGCTCAAGGGCACCGTGCGGGCCAGCGGCGGCCGGGCCGTGGAGGACGCCCGGGTGACCCTGCTCGACGCCGCGGGCAACGTCGTCGACACCCTCACCACCGGAGCCGACGGAACGTTCCGGTTCGTCGATCTCTCCTCCGGCGAGTACACCGTCATCGCCGCGGGCTACCCGCCGGTGGCCACGGTGCTGCAGGTCGCGGGCGGTGGCCGCACCGAACGGGATCTCCAGCTGGGACACGAGGACTGATCCCCGGCCGGGGCACGGGACCGCCGGGGCGCACGCGGCGCGCCGGGCCGTGCGCCGGTGGCATCCGGTGACGCCAATTCCGGGATTGCCACACATCGCGACCGGGCGCCGCCGTACCGTAGTGGCGGGCGGCACAGATCGTTTGCGGACAGCCGTGGGGAGAGAGGGCCTGGGCCATGGACCGTGGCAGCGAGCGGGACACACCTCCCGGGCGCGGCATCGGCGACACCGCCGCGGGCCGGATTCCGCTGGCCGTGGTCGTCGTCGACCGCGCCGGCGCGGTGTCCCACTGGAGCAGCGGCGCACGACGGCTGTTCGGCGTGGACCGGGAGGACGCCGTCGGCCGTCCCGCGGCGGACCTGTTGCCGGTCTCCGGCGCCCTTCCCGACGACCCGCACGCGCACGACCCGCACGACCTGCACGCCCACGACGCACACGCGCACGACCTGCACGCCCACGACCCGCAGGACCGGCTCGCGTTCGACGCGCACGGCGCGTACGACGGGTCCGGCCCTGGCCTCGAGTCCTCGCTCGGCGGGCACACCGGCTACGCCACGGCCGGCCGCGCCCGCCTCCGCCCGCCCCGGCAGGCACCCGACGCCGAGCGGCTCGACGTGCTGTGGTGGGCCTACCCGCTGGTCGGCCCGGGTCCCTCCCGGCTGCTCGTGCTCGCCGCCGACGCCACCCGGCTGCGCGACGAACGCGGCTACGACGACGAGACGGCCGAACGCATCTCGCCCGGCTTCGCCCGCCACACCGAGCTGCCCGCCTCCGAGGACCTCGAACAGCGGCTGCCCGACATCCTGCCCAACATGGGCCCCGGCCTGAGCGCCCGCATCGTCGCGCAGGTCCTCGAACTCGGTTATCCGGTGCTGGAGTTCAGCCAGTTCGAGCGGGTGCCGGTCACACCGTACTGGGGCGTGCCGCGCCGCCCGGGGCGCGTCCGCGCCGACGCCGTCGTCCCGCGGGACCCCGCCGCCGCCCTGCTCCCGGCCGGCGCCGAACTGGACCTGGAGTACGCCGCCGTCCGCGAACGGCTGGAGTTCCTCAACGAGGTCAGCTCCCGCATCGGCTCCTCCCTGGACCTCGGCGAGACCATCCGCGAGGTCACCAGCGCCGCCGTGCCCCGGTTCGCGGACTTCGCCGGCACCCACCTGCGGGCGGCGGTGCTGGCGGGCGAGGGCTTCCCGGACGGCCCGCCGGACGCCCACACCGTGATGTTCCGCGTGTGGGTCGAGCACAACGACGAACCCGGCCGCTGGGACGACACCGTGCCGGTCGGCGAGTCCTTCGCCTTCCCCGAGCACACCCCGTTCTACAAGTGCATGGTCACCGGTGAACCGGTCGTCGTGCCGCAGGTCACCGACGAGCTGAACGAGCGCATCTCCGGCGAGTTCGAGAAACGCGACCTCCGGCCGCTCATCGGCGGCCGGTCCCTGCTGATCGTCCCGCTCAAGGCACGCAACGTCGTCCTCGGCTTCATGGTGCTCATGCGCCGCCCCGACCGCCCGCAGTTCGACGACATGGACCGCACCACCGGCGCCGAACTCGCCGCCCGGGCGGGCCTCGTGCTCGACAACGCCCGTATGTACACCTACCAGGAGAACGTCGCCGACACCCTCCAGGACAGCATGCTGCCGCAGGTCAGCCCGCGGATGGCCGGCTGTGACATCGCCACCCGCTACCTGCCCGGCACGCGGCTCGGCCGGATCGGCGGCGACTGGTTCGACACCATCAAGCTCCCCGGCTCCCGCACCGCCCTGGTGGTCGGCGACGTCATGGGCCACGGCCTGAACTCGGCCGCGATGATGGGCCAGTTGCGCACCGCCGTACAGACCATGGCGGCCATGGAGACGCCGCCCGCCCAGCTGCTGCGCAACCTGGACGACCTGGCCCGCCGGCTCGGCGACAACTACCTCGCCACCTGTCTGTACGCGGTCTACGACCCCATCCGCGGCGAGCTGACCCTGGCCAACGCCGGCCACATCCCGCCCGTGCTGGTCCGCGCCGCGGACGGCGGCAGCCAACTCATCGACCTGCCCACCGGCGCCCCGATAGGGGTCGGCGGCGTCCCCTTCGAAGCCACCCGCGTCAAGGTCGCGCCCGGCGACCGGCTGGTGCTGTGCACCGACGGCCTGGTGGAGGTGCGCGGCTCCGACATCGGCGAGGGCCTGGCCGCGCTCTGCGAGTCCGCCGCACACCCCGCGGCCTCGATGGACGACGCCTGCGACACCATCATCCGCGCCCTGAACACCCACGGCGGACGCAAGGACGACGTCGCCCTGCTCATGGCCCGGCTCAACGGCATCCCCGACGAACACGTCGCGGAGTGGCGGCTGGACGCCGATCCGCGCGAGGTGGGCCGGGCCCGCCGCCTGGTCCGCGAACAGCTCCTGGACTGGGGCCTGCCGCAGACGGTGGAGACGGCCGAACTGCTGGTCAGCGAGGTCGTCACCAACGCCGTCCGGCACACCGGGGCCGACCGGATCGGCCTGCGGGTCGTCCGGACCGACGCGCTGCTGTTCGAGGTCACCGACGACGAGCCCGCCCTGCCCGCCATGATCACCGCCGGTCCCGACGACGAGTCCGGCCGCGGCCTGCGTGTGGTCAGCCGGCTGGCCCGGGAGTGGGGCGCCAGTGCCACCGGGCACCGCAAGACCGTCTGGTTCGAACAGATCATCCACAACAAGTGAACTCAGGCGCGCGGCTCTTGCCCCGCCGCCGCTCCCCGCGATATCCCGATCACGGAACCCAACCGTGGGGAGATCGTATGAACGTCTCGGACAAGTACCGCAGCAACTGGGAGAGTTTCTGGGGGGAGACCCCCGACGGCCACGGAGAGGCGATCTGGGACTCCGATCCCTCCCTCGGCGCCGCACCGCACAGCGAACTGCTCCTGCCCTACGCCGACCCGGAGCGCACGATCGTCGACCTCGGCTGCGGCAACGGCACCCAGACCCGTTTCCTGGCCACCAGATTCGCCCGCGCCGTCGGCGTCGACCTCTCGCACGCCGCCGTCGAGCACGCCCGCCGGGCCTCGAAGGGCGACGCCGTCGAGTTCGAGCAGCTCGACCTCACCGACACCCACGCCGTACACGCCCTCCACGAGCGGCTCGGCGACGCCAACGTCTACATGCGGGCCGTCATCCACCAGAGCGAACCCCACGCCCGCCCCGCGGTGGCCGCAGCCGTCGCCGGGATCATAGGCAGCGAGGGCCGTGCCTTCGTGGTCGAACTGACCTCGGCCTCCCGGGACGTCCTCCGGAACGCCGCGTCCGCGCCGGGTGGGCCGGGACCCAAACTCCAGCGCGTCTTCCACCACGGGCTCAAGCCCGCCGACGCCGCCGACGGCGAGATCCCGCGCCTGCTCTCCGAGGCCGGCCTCACCGTCCTGGCCGACGGAGCGACGACCCTGCCGCAGACCGAGTACCTCGCGGACGGCACCCGCATCGAGCTGCCGGCCCGCTGGTTCGTCCTCGCGGGAGCCTGACCTCCCGCGCCGGCCCGCGCCGGCCCGCGCCGGGCGGGCCGGCCGTGCCGGGGTCGTAGCCTGTCCGCCGCTCGGCGCGTAACGTGACGCAGCATGAAGATCCTCATCAGTGCCGACATGGAGGGGGCCACGGGCGTCACCTGGCCCGCCGACGTGCTGCCGGGGACTCCGCAGTGGGAGCGCTGCCGCTCGATGTTCACCTCCGACGTGAACGCCGCCGTCGAGGGGTTCTTCGACGGCGGCGCCGAGCGGGTACTGGTCAACGAGGCCCACTGGACCATGCGCAACCTGCTCCTGGAGCGGCTCGACGAACGGGTGGAGATGCTCACCGGGCGGCACAAGGCGCTGTCCATGGTGGAGGGCGTCCAGCACGGTGACGTCGACGGCGTCGCGTTCGTCGGCTACCACGCGGGAGCCGGCATGGAGGGCGTCCTCGCCCACACCTACCTCGCCAACCAGATCACCGGGGTGTGGCTGGACGACGTACGCGCCAGCGAGGGTCTGCTCAACGCCCGTGTCGTCGCCGAGTACGGAGTCCCGGTCGTCCTCGTCACCGGCGACGACGTGGCCTGCGAGGACGCCCTCGGCTACGCCCCCGAGGCACTGAAGGTCGCCGTCAAGGACCACGTGTCGCGGTACGCCGCGGTGTGCCGTACACCGGCCCGGACGGCCGCGGACATCCGCGCGGCGGCCGCGGACGCGGCACGGCTGGCGGTCCGGCACGCACCGGTGCGGGGCGGACCGTTCACCGTCGCGGTCGAGTTCGACGCCGAGCACCTGGCGCAGGCCGCCACCGTCGTCCCCGGTGTGGTCCGCACCGGTGAGCGGAAGGTGGCGTACACGAGCGCCACCATGTACGAGGGGATCAGGACGTTCAAGGCGGTCACCACGATCGTCTCTGCCGCCGTGGAGGAGCAGTATGGCTGACCAGCTGGCCCTGGACGAGGTGGTGGAGTTCACCTCCGGCCTGATCCGTATCGACACCGCCAACCGGGGCGGCGGCGACTGCCGGGAGCGCCCCGCCGCCGAGTACGCCGCCGAGCGGCTGGCCGGGGCGGGCCTGGAACCCCTGCTGCTGGAACGCGCCCCGGGCCGCACCAACGTGGTGGCCCGGATCGCGGGCACCGACCCGTCCGCCGACGCGCTGCTGGTCCACGGCCACCTCGACGTGGTGCCGGCCGAGGCCGCCGACTGGCGCGTGCACCCGTTCTCCGGAGAGGTCCGCGACGGTGTGGTGTGGGGCCGCGGCGCCGTCGACATGAAGAACATGGACGCGATGATCCTCGCGGTGATCCGGTCCTGGGCCCGGCAGGGCGTACGGCCCCGCCGTGACCTCGTCATCGCGTTCACCGCGGACGAGGAGGCCAGCGCCGAGGACGGCTCCGGCTTCCTCACCGACCGGCACCCCGAACTCTTCGAGGGCTGCACGGAGGGCATCGGCGAGTCCGGGGCGTTCACCTTCCACGACGGCTCCGGCCGCGAGATCTACCCGATCGGGGCGGGGGAGCGGGGCACCGCCTGGCTGAAGCTCAGCGCGCGCGGCCGGGCCGGGCACGGCTCCAAGGTGAACCGGGAGAACGCGGTGACCCGGCTCGCCGCCGCCGTCACCCGCATCGGCGAGCACCGGTGGCCGCCGCGCCTCACCCCGACGGTCCGGGCCGCCCTCGACGCCCTCGCCGCCCTGTACGGCATCGACGCCGGCACCACCGACGTGGACACGCTGCTGGAGAAGCTCGGCCCGGCCGCCCGGCTGGTCGAGGCGACCGTGCGCAACAGCGCCAACCCGACCATGCTGGACGCCGGTTACAAGGTCAACGTCGTTCCCGGGGAGGCGGTCGCCCACGTGGACGGGCGCTTCCTGACCGGCACCGAGGAGGAGTTCGCCGCCACGCTGGACCAGCTGACGGGGCCGGACGTGCGCTGGGAGTTCGCGCACCGCGAGGTGGCCCTCCAGGCGCCGGTGGACGCGCCGCTGTTCGCCCGGATGCGCACCGCGGTGCAGGAGTTCGCACCGGAGGGGCACGTGGTGCCGTACTGCATGTCCGGCGGCACGGACGCCAAGCAGTTCTCCCGCCTCGGCATCACCGGCTACGGGTTCTCCCCGCTGAAGCTGCCCGCCGGCCTCGACCACCAGGCACTGTTCCACGGCGTGGACGAGCGCGTGCCCGTCACGGCGCTGCACTTCGGGGTCCGTGTCCTGGACCGCTTCCTGCGGACGGCCTAGGCGGTGGGGGACGAGATGCGACTGGCGCCGTACGGATCGTGGCCGTCGCCCATCGACGCGGCGCTCGCCGCCGCGCACGACGGGCGACCGGAATGGGTGGGCTTCGTCGGCGACGAGATCTGGTGGACCGAGCCCCGGCCGGCCGAGGGCGGCCGGCGCACGCTGGTGCGGCGACGGACCGACGGCGGCGAGGAGTCGGTGCTGCCCGCGCCCTGGAACGTGCGCAGCCGGGTGATCGAGTACGGCGGCCGGCCCTGGACCGGGGTGAGCCAGGACGGCCGGCCCCTCGTCGTCTTCGTGAACTTCGCCGACCAGCGGCTCTACCGGTACGAGCCCGGCGGGGAGCCCCGGCCGCTCACCCCCGAGGCCCCGGCGGGCGGCGGCCTGCGCTGGGCGGAGCCCCGGCTGGACCTCGCCCGCGGCGAGGTGTGGTGCGTGCTGGAGGAGTCCACCGGGGGCGGCCCGGACGACGTACGCCGGGTCCTGGCCGCGGTGCCGCTGGACGGGTCGGCGGCCGGAGACCGCCGCGCCGTCCGTGAACTCACCCCGGCACGGCACCGGTTCGTCACCGGCGCCCGGCTGTCGCCCGACGGCCGGCGGGCCGCCTGGCTGGGCTGGGACCATCCGCGGATGCCGTGGGACGGCACCGAGCTGCTGGTCGCCGACGTCGGCGACGACGGCAGGCTGACGGGGGCGCGGACGGTCGCCGGCGGACCGGACGAGTCCGTCGCCCAGGCCGAATGGGCGGCGGACGGCAGCCTCCTGTACGCGAGCGACCGCAGCGGCTGGTGGAACCTCTACCGCGACGGCACCCCGCTGTGCCCGCGGGAGGAGGAGTTCGCCGGACCGCTCTGGCAGCTCGGGCTGCGCTGGTTCGCGCCGCTGGACAACGGGCTGCTGGCGGTCGCGCACGGCCGCGGGCCGGCCCTGCTCGGCATACTCGACCCGGAGTCCGGCGAGATCGTCGACGCCGCCGGCCCGTGGACGGAGGTCACCGCCTCCCTCGCCGCCCACGGCACCCGCGTCGTCGCGGTCGGCGCCAGCCCGCGCACCGCGCACGAGGTGATCGAGCTGGACACCGTCACCGGCCGCGCCCGGGTGATCGGCGCCCGGCACCGCGACCCCGTCGACCCGGCCCACTACCCCGAGCCACAGATCCGCACCTTCGCCGGCCCGGACGGCCGCGAGGTGCACGCCCACGTCTACCCACCGCACCACCCCGGGCGGGCCGCGCCCGACGGCGAGCTGCCGCCGTACGTGATCTGGGCGCACGGCGGCCCCACCAGCCGGGTACCGCTCGTCCTGGACCTGTCGATCGCCTACTTCACCTCGCGGGGCATCGGGGTCGCCGAGGTCAACTACGGCGGCTCCACCGGATACGGCCGGGCCTACCGCGAGCGGCTGCGCGAGCAGTGGGGCGTGGTCGACGTCGAGGACTGCGCGGCCGTCGCCCGAGCCCTCGCCGACGAGGGCACCGCCGATCCCGCGCGGCTGGCCATCCGGGGCGGCAGCGCGGGCGGCTGGACCGCGGCCGCCTCCCTGACCACGACCGACGTCTACGCCTGCGGCACCATCGCCTACCCGGTGCTCGACCTCGCCACCTGGGGCCCGGGGGACACCCACGACTTCGAATCCCGTTACCTGGAGTCGCTGATCGGCCCGCTCGCCGAGGTGCCGGCCCGGTACGCCGAACGCTCCCCGACCGCGCACGCCGACCGGCTCACCGTGCCCTTCCTGCTGCTCCAGGGCCTGGACGACGTCATCTGCCCGCCCGCCCAGTGCGAGCGCTTCCTCGCCCGGATCGCGGGCCGGGGCGTGCCGCACGCCTACCTCACCTTCGCCGGCGAGGGGCACGGGTTCCGGCGGGCGGAGACCATGGTGCGCGCCCTGGAGGCGGAACTCTCCCTGTACGCCCAGGTGTTCGGGCTCGAGCCGGCACCGAGCACACCGAAGGTGGAACTGACCCCGTGAAGGAACTCCGGCGGCCGCGCCGGCTCGCCCCCGGCGCCCGGGTGGCCGTCGTCGCCACCAGCGGGCCGGTGCCCGAGGAGCGGCTGCAGGCCGGTCTCGACGTGCTGCGCGGCTGGGACCTCGACCCGGTCGCCGGGGCCCATGTCCTCGACCGGCACCCCCGGTTCGGCTACCTGGCCGGCACGGACGCCGACCGCGCCGCCGACTTCCAGCGCGCCTGGTGCGACCCGGCCGTGGACGCGGTGCTGTGCGCCCGCGGCGGGTACGGCGTGCAGCGGATGATCGACCTGCTCGACTGGGAGGCGCTGCGGGCGGCCGGACCCAAGCTCTTCGTCGGGTTCAGCGACCTCACCGTCCTGCACGAGGCCATCGCCACCCGCCTGGGGCTGGTCACGCTGTACGGGCCGATGGCGGCCGGCATCGACTTCGTCAAGAACGCGCGGGCCCAGGAGCACCTGCGCGCCACGCTCTTCGCCCCCGAGACGGTCCGCACCATCGCCAGCGGCGGCCGGGCGCTGGTGCCCGGCCGGGCCCGGGGCGTCACCCTCGGCGGCTGCCTGTGCCTGCTCGCCGCGGAACGCGGCACCCCGCACGCCCGGCCCTCCGCGCGCGGCGGACTGCTCTGTCTGGAGGACGTGGGCGAGGAGACGTACCGGCTCGACCGGTACCTCACCCAACTGCTGCGCTCCGGCTGGCTGGAGGGGGTACGCGGACTGCTCCTCGGCTCCTGGCAGGACTGCCAGGACTACGCCGGGCTGCGGCCCATGCTGGCCGACCGGCTCGGCGGCCTCGGCGTCCCGGTCGCCGAGGAGGTCGGGTTCGGGCACTGCGAGGGGGCGTTGACGATCCCCTTCGGCGTGACCGCCGAACTCGACGCGGACGCCGGTACGGTGACACTGGACGAGCCGGCGCTGCGCTGACGGACCGCCCAGGCCCGGGCGGGACACGTACCGCGCCGGGGCGGTGTGACGCACACGGCGCCGGCGGCCGGAACGCCGTAGTCTGGCCGGATGCCGCACCCTCCGTCCCACCACCTCGCCGTCGGCCCCCGCGTGGCCATCCGTCCCTTCCGGCTGGAGGACGGCCCCGAGTTCACCGCCCGGGCCAGGCAGAGCAAGGACCTGCACCGGCCGTGGCTGTTCCCGCCGGACACCGACAAGACCTACGCCGACTACGCCGGCCGGCTGATCGAGGACCCGGCCCGGGCCGGTTTCCTGGTCTGCGAGAAGGACGGCGGGGACATCGCCGGCTTCATCAACATCAACAACATCGTGCGGGGCGGCTTCCAGTGCGGCGCCCTCGGCTACGGCGCCTTCGCGCACGCGGCCGGGCGCGGCCTGATGCGCGAAGGCATGGAACTGGTCATCGCCTACGCGTTCGGACCGCTCGCCCTGCACCGGCTGGAGATCAACGCACAGCCCGGGAACACCGCGTCCATCGCCCTCGCCCGGGGCGCCGGGTTCCGCCTGGAGGGCCTCTCCCCGCGAATGATCTACGTGGACGGCGCCTGGCGCGACCACGAACGCTGGGCGCTCACCGTGGAGATGCGGTCCGGGCACTGACCCCGTCGCACGCCTTTTGCGCAATCCTGACCGGCAGCGCCCCTGGCCGAGCGCCGCGGCGGCGGGTTCCATGGTCATCGTGACCAGGATCCGACGTGACGTGCTGACCCTGCCCGCCGCCCGGCTGGGGCCCGACAACCCGCTGCCCGCACTGTGCCCCCGCGACGACGTCCACCGCGTCGGCGACCGGGAACGCGCGGGCATGCCCGACGACATGGCCCGGCAGCTCGGCCTCGCGCCGCTGCGCAGCCTGCTGCCCGTGTCGCTCCGGGACGGCTACGGCAGAGAGCGGCAGCCCCGCGGTCTGCAGACGCTGGTGATCGAGAACGACCGGCTGCGCGCCACCGTCCTGCCCGGACTGGGCGGCCGGCTCGCCTCCCTGGTCCACCTGCCGACGGGACGCGAACTCCTCTACCGCAACCCGGTGTTCCAGCCCGCCGACTTCGCCCTCAACGGCGCCTGGTTCTCCGGCGGCATCGAGTGGAACATCGGCGCCACCGGCCACACCACCCTCTCCTGCGCCCCCCTGCACGCCGCCCGCGTCCCCGCCCCGGACGGCGGCGAGATGCTGCGGCTGTGGGAGTGGGAGAGGCTGCGCGACCTGCCCTTCCAGATCGACCTGTGGCTGCCGGAGGGCTCCGACTTCCTCTACGCCGGCGTCCGGATCCGCAACCCGCACGAGCGGCCCGCGCCCACCTACTGGTGGTCCAACACCGCCGTCCCCGAGGACCGCCGCATCCTGGCCCCCGCCGAGGAAGCCTGGCACTTCGGCTACGAGAACCGGCTGCACCGGGTGCCCGTTCCCACCTACGACGGCATCGACCGCACCCACCCCCGCAACAGCACCCACCCCGCCGACTGGTTCTACGACGTCCCCGACGGCCGCCGGCGCTGGATCGCCGCTCTGGACGCCGACGGACACGGGCTGGTGCAGACCTCCACCGACGTGCTGCGCGGCCGCAAGCTCTTCGTCTGGGGCAGCGGCCCGGGCGGCCGGCGCTGGCAGGAGTGGCTGACCGCACCCGGGACCGGCGGCTACTGCGAGATCCAGGCCGGGCTCGCCCGCACCCAGCTCGAACACGTCCCACTCGCGGCCCAGAGCGAGGTGTCCTGGCTGGAGGCGTACGGGCCGCTGGACACTCCGGCCGCGGGGGAGTGGGCGGACGTCGTCAAGACGGCCGAGCGACGGCTGGCGGCCGTCCTGCCCCGCGACCGCGTCGACGCCGCGTACGCGGCGTGGCGGCCGTACGCCGACACCGAGCCCCGGACCACGCTCGCCGCCGGCTCCGGCTGGGGCGCCCTCGAAGTGCTGCGGGCCGGCCTCGACCTGCCCGGTACGCCGTTCCCCGAGTCCACCCTCGGCGACGCCCAGGAGCCCTGGCGCCAGCTGCTGCGTACCGGAGCGCTGCCGGACCGGGACCCGGCCCGGCCGCCCGGCCCTACCCTGGTCGCCCCGCCCTGGCGGGACCTGCTGGAGACCGCCCCCGCCACCGCGCACACCGAGTACCACCTCGGTGTCGCCCAGTGGCACGCCGGCGACCGCGCCCAGGCCGTCCGCAGCTGGGAACGCGCACTGCGCCGCGCGCCCGCCGCCTGGGCGGCGCTGCGCTGTCTGGCCGTCGCCGACCGGGAGGCCGGCCACCACGAACGGGCCGCGGACCGGTACGCGGACGCCTTCCGCGCCCTGTGCGGCGAAGGGCACGGGAAGGGACACGACGACGAGACGTGGACGGCGGCCCTGGCCGCGCTCGGCCGGGAGACCCTCGAAGCGCTGCTGCGGGCACGGCGGCCCGCCGACGCGCGCTCGGTGTGGCAGCGGCTGCCCGACGGCGTCCGCGGGCGCGGCCGGTTCCGGCTGCTGCTCGCCGAGCTGCTGCTCGCGGAGGGCCGGCGCGCCGAGGCGCGGGCCGTCTTCGACGCCGGCTTCGAGGTCGCCGACCTGCGGGAGGGTGCCGACGACATCGACCGGCTGTGGGCCCGCCTCACCGACGAGCCGCTGCCCGGCCGCTACGACTTCCGGATGCGGCCGGACACCGGCGGCTGAGCGGCTCAGGCGCCGCGCTGGTCCACGTACTCGAACACCGACCCGTCCGGGTGGACCGCCAGCAGATTGCGGCCCGCCGGCGTCGGCACCGGTCCCGCGACCACCTGGGCGCCCAGCTCGGTCAGCAGCCGGTGGGCCTCCTCCACGTCCTCGACGGCGATGGTCGCCGCCACCTTGCGCAGGACCTCGAGCTCCGACTGCGGGCCGCTCATCAGGAGGAAGGAGCCGACCGCGGCGACCTGCACCCCGCCACGCTCGAAACGCAGCGCCCTGCCGCCCGCCAGGCGCTCGTAGAAGGGGATCGCGGTTTCGAGGTCGTCGACGCAGATGCGCAGCGAGGCGCCCAGAATCTCCATGCGCCGAGCCTAGTTGGGGCCGCCCGGCGCGCGCAGGCCCTCGCGTTACCCGCTGTGATGGGCGGGTACCCGCACGGTATGGACCGTTTTGATCACCTGGAACACCTGGACAAGTATCTGGTGGAAGAGCTGGCGCAGGTGGCACGCGAGACGGTACGCGACGAGCTGCGCGAGCAGTCCCGCAAGCAGCGCCGCACCGCCATGCTCTACGCCGCGTCCGGCGCCGTCGCCCTCTACGCCGGCGGCGCGGTGGCCCTCGCCGTCGGCCTGGCCCTGGCGATCGGCCTGCCCGGCTGGGCCGCGGCGCTGATCACCGCGGCCGCCCTCGCGGTCGTGGCCTTCCTGCTGCGCGGAGTGGCGCACTCGGGGCACCGGCAGCACGGGCCGCACCGTGTGATCGGCGGCACCGCCCCGACCGCTCCGCCGAGCGGCCTCGGCGCGCCGTACCCGCCGATGCCCATGACACCGCCCCAGCCCCCCGTCGACCCGGACACCCCGCACCACCGCGCCTGACCTCGGCCGGGCCGGAACACGCGTCCCGCGCCGGCCGGGGCGCCGACGTGCCCCGGCCGGTCAGCCGGCGTCAGCCGGCGAGCTGCGGCAGCACCTTCGTCCGGTAGAAGTCGAAGAACCCCCGCTGATCCGGCCCGATCTGGTTCACGTACACCCGGTCGAAGCCGGCGTCGGCGAAGGCCCGCAGCGCGCGGGCGTGCTGCTCGGGGTCGCCCCCGCACACCACCTCGTCGCGCACCATGTCCTCGGTGACCAGCTCGTGCAGCTGCTCGAAGTGCCGGGGTGAGGGGAGTACCTGCCCCATCTCGCCGGGCAGCAGCTCGTTGTACCAGAGCCGGTGCACGGTACGGACGCACTCCTCGCGGTCCGTCCCGTAGCAGACCTTCGTACCGCCGCTGACCGGCTTGGCCCCGCCGCCGCCCTTGCGGAACCGGGTCACCATCTCCTCCTGCGGCATCATCGTGATGTAACCGTCGCCCACCCGGGCCGCCAGCGAGGTCGCCTTCGGGCCGAAGCCGGAGATGTCGATCGGGACGGGCTCGTCGGGGACGGTGTAGAGGCGGGCGTTCTCCACGGTGTAGTGGGTGCCGTGGTGGGTGACCTCCTCGCCGGTGAACAGCCGGCGCATCACCTGGATCGCCTCCTCCAGCATCTCCAGGCGCACCTGCGTCGGGGGCCAGCGGTCGCCGAGGATGTGCTCGTTCAGCGCCTCGCCGGTGCCGACACCGAGCCGGAAGCGGCCTTCGGTCATCACCGCGCTGGTCGCCGCCGCCTGCGCCACCACCGCCGGGTGCATCCGCACGGTCGGGCAGGTCATCGCCGTCTCGATGGGCAGCGACACCGCCTCCGACAGCGCGCCGATCACCGACCACACGAACGGGCTCTGCCCCTGCGCGTCGTTCCACGGGTGGTAGTGGTCGGAGATCCACAGCGCCTGGAAGCCGGCCTGCTCGGCCATGCGGGCCTGTTCGACGAGGGCCGCGGGATCGTGCTCCTCGGCTGCCAGGAAATAGCCGTACTCGGGCATGGGGGAAACCTCCGCGGGCGAAGCCGGTCGTCGGCATGGTCACGAAGCCGGTCGTCGGCATGGTCACGGACCCGGGCCGGGTAACCGGCCGCGACCGGGCGAAACGCCGGCACCGGAACGCGGGGGCCGGGGGCGCGCCGGCCCCCGCGGCGGCGTACGGGTGACCGTCCCGGCGTTTGGGTGCCCCCGCCCCGGTTACGCGGAAGACCTCGGACCAGCCGCACCGGCCGGAGGCGCACCGTGGGCCGACCTAGCGTCGTGATCGTCGGCGCCGGTTCCGCCGCGTACCGGGCTGCCCCACCCCGGCCCGGCTCGCCCGCGGCCGCCGGTGCCCGCAGGGGTGCGCCCCCGCTGGATCCTGCTGGACGCGGCGGCGCGTGTGCTGCGGGGTGTCGGGGAGCGGCTGTCCCGCAGGGCCGCCCATGACGGCCCGGAGCGGCCGTCCGCACAGGCAGGAGAAGAGCCCATGACGCACGAAAAGCACCCGACGAACCGGCGGGGTGGTGAGCCCGCGAGGAGCCAGCCGGGCGGTGAGCCCGCGAGGAGCCAGCCGGGTGGTGAGCCCGCGAGGAGCCAGCCGGGCGGTGAGCCCGCGAGGAACCAGCCGGGCGGTGAGCCCGCCAGGAGCGGACCGGACCATCCGGCCCCCGGCCCTGTCAGGCGCACCGACCCACCCGACCCCGCGGACGCACCCGACTGAGCGCCGACGAGCGCAAGGAGACTAGGAGACCCATGAACACCGAAGAACTCGCCGAACTCGGACAGCAGTTGCGCGTGGACAGCATCCGGGCGTCCGCCGCCGCGGGATCCGGGCACCCGACGTCCTCGATGTCCGCCGCCGATCTGCTGGCCGTCCTGCTCGCCAACCACCTGCGGTACGACTTCGAGCGCCCCGAGCACCCCGCGAACGACCGCTTCGTGCTGTCCAAGGGACATGCCTCCCCGCTGCTCTACGCCGCCTACAAGGCGGCCGGCGCGATCGAGGACGGCGAGCTGGTCACCTTCCGCAAGCTCGGCAGCCGGCTGGAGGGCCATCCCACGCCGCGCAGGCTGCCCTGGGTGGAGACGGCCACCGGCTCGCTCGGGCAGGGCCTGCCGGTCGGTGTCGGCATCGCCCTCGCCGGCAAGCGGCTGGACCGCACCGGCTACCGGGTGTGGGTGCTGTGCGGCGACAGCGAGCTGGCCGAGGGCTCGGTGTGGGAGGCCGCCGAACACGCCGGCTACGAGAACCTGGACAACCTGACGGCCATCGTGGACGTCAACCGGCTCGGCCAGCGCGGCCCCACCCGCCACGGCCACGACCTGGACGCGTACGCCCGCCGGTTCCAGGCCTTCGGCTGGCACACCGTCGAGATCGACGGCCACGACGTCGACAAGATCGACCGTGCCTACGGCGAGGCGCTGTCCACCACCGGCCAGCCCACCGTCATCCTCGCCCGCACCCTGAAGGGCAAGGGCGTCGCCTCCGTGGAGGACCGCGAGGGCCTGCACGGCAAGCCGCTGCCCGAGGCCGAGGACGCCATCGCCGAACTCGGCGGACAGCGTGATCTGCGGGTACGCGTCTCCGAGCCGCAGGCCGCCGCGGCGCTGCGCTCGCTCACCACCGAGGTCGTCCAGCTCCCGCGCTTCGACCAGGGCGAGGAGGCCGCGACCCGGGACGCCTTCGGCAAGGCCCTCGCCGCGCTCGGCACCGCCCGCGGCGACGTCGTCGCCCTGGACGGCGAGGTCGGCGACTCCACCCGCACCGAGGAGTTCGCCAAGGTCCACCCCGACCGGTATTTCGAGTGCTACATCGCCGAGCAGCAGCTCGTCGCCACGTCCGTCGGCATGGCCGCGCGCGGCTGGGTACCGTACGCCTCCACCTTCGCCGCGTTCCTCACCCGCGCCCACGACTTCGTGCGCATGGCGGCCATCAGCGGCTCCGGGATCAACCTGGTCGGCTCGCACGCCGGGGTGGCGATCGGGCAGGACGGGCCCTCGCAGATGGGCCTGGAGGACCTCGCGATGTTCCGGTCCGTGTACGGCTCTACGGTGCTCTACCCGTGCGACGCCAACCAGACCGCCCGGCTGGTCGCCGCGATGGCCGGCCTGGACGGCATCCGCTACCTGCGCACCTCCCGCGGCAAGACGCCGGTGATCTACGGCCCCGAAGAGGAGTTCCCGGTGGGGGGCAGCAAGACGCTGCGCTCCGGCGAGAACGACCGGCTGACCGTCGTCGCGGCCGGGGTGACTGTGCCGGAGGCCCTGGCCGCCGCCGACCGGCTCGCCGAGGACGGCATCGAGGTGCGGGTGATCGACCTGTACTCCGTCAAGCCCGTTGACGCCGAGACCCTCCGGCAGGCGGCCGAGGAGACCGGCTGCCTGCTCACCGTGGAGGACCACCACCCGGAGGGCGGCATCGGGGACGCCGTCGCGGAGGCGTTCGCCGACGGCCGGCCGGTGCCCCGCCTGGTCCGGCTCGCGGTGCGCACCATGCCGGGCTCGGCCGCGCCCGACGAGCAGCTCCACGCGGCCGGCGTCGACGCCGCCGGCATCGCGGCGGCGGCCCGCCTGCTGGTCGAGGAGGCGGTCGTGCGATGAGCCACGGCGACGCGCGGGCCGTCCGCGCGGGCCGTCGCACGGTGGAGATCCAGCGGCCGGGGAAGGTGCTCTTCCCCGGCCGCGGGGGCGCCGGGGAGTACACCAAGGGCGACCTCGCCGACTACTACCGGGCCGTCGCGCCGTACATGCTGCCGCACCTGCGGGGCCGGCCGCTGATGCTGGAGCGCCACCCCGACGGCCTGGACGGCCAGCGCTTCATGCAGAAGAACACCCCGGACCACTACCCGCCGTGGATCACCCGTGCGACGGTGGCCAAGGAGGGCGGCACGGTCACGCACGTGGTCTGCGACGACACCGCGACCCTCCTGTACCTCGCCGACCAGGCCTGCCTGACCCTGCACCGCTGGCTCTCCCGTGTCGACCGGGCCGGCGGACCGGACCGTCCCGACCGGCTGGTCCTCGACCTCGATCCCCCCGGCGACGACTTCCCGGCCGTCCGGGAGGCCGCCGTCCGGCTGCGTGAGCTGCTCGACGAACTCGGGCTGCCCGCGGTCCCGATGACCACGGGCTCGCGCGGACTGCACCTGGTCACCGCGCTCGACGGCCGCCACGACTTCGACGAGGTGCGCGCGTTCGCGCACGACCTGGCCGAGGTCGCCGCGGCCCGGCACCCGGACCTGCTCACCACCGCGGCCCGCAGACAGGAGCGCGGCGGCCGCCTGTACCTCGACGTGCAGCGCAACGCCTACGCCCAGACCGCCGTCGCCCCCTACAGCGTCCGGGCGCGGCCGGGCGCACCCGTCGCGGTGCCCCTAACCTGGGAACAGGTGGACGATCCGGGTGTCGACGCCCGTCACTGGACCCTCGCCGACGCCGTGGACCAGGCGCGCACCGACCCCTGGGCCGGCGCGCTGAGCCGCGGACGCTCCCTCAAGCGCCCCCGCAGCCGCCTCGCGGCACTGCATGGCTGACTCACGTACCCCCTTTGACCAGGTACGACGGCGCTCCCGCCACACGCGGTCCGCTCCCGAGGTTTGGCCAAGGATGTGGCGGCCACACGCAGGGGAGAGGTGGCCATGTCGAACGCAAAAAACACAACGCAGTCACAGGGTTCACGAGAATCACAAGATTCCCAGGAGCCACAAGAGACACAAGGCAACCAGAAGTCACACGGCACAACGGAAAGGCACGCGGTGGACGGCGACCGTCCGGCCCCCATGGAGGTGCTGCGCGAGGCGCGCGCCCAGCTCGAGGAACTCACCGGACTGGCACCGGAGTCGGTGTCCTCGTTCGAGCAGACGGAGAACGGCTGGGCGCTGGAGGTCGAGGTCCTCGAAATGGCGAGGGTCCCCGACACCATGAGCCTGATGGCGAGCTACCAGGTCGAGCTGGACCAGCAGGGACAGCTGACCGGTTACCGCCGCGTCCGCCGCTACGAACGCGGCCGGGCGGATCCGCGCGGTGGCCGCTGAGCCACCGCCCGCGACCGGGCCCACACAGACCGTGCCCCCCATTACGCGCGAGGAGGAATCGTCGGCATGACAGTAGTTCCGGCACAGCAGTCCGGAGGCGGAGGCGGCAGCAGCGGCCTCTACGACGTACTGGAACTGGTTCTCGACCGGGGCCTGGTGATCGACGCGTTCGTGCGCGTCTCCCTGGTCGGCATCGAGATCCTGAAGATCGACGTCCGCGTCGTCGTGGCCAGCGTCGACACCTACCTGCGCTTCGCCGAGGCGTGCAACCGCCTCGACCTGGAATCCGGCTCCAACAAGAGCCCCGGCCTGCCCGAGATCGTCGGCGAGGTCACCGAGTCCGGCGCCCGCGGCAAGTCCAAGGGCGCGCTGTCCGGCGCCGCGCAGACGATATCCGACGCCTTCAACCAGGCCCGCCAGGAAGGGGAGACCGAGTCCCGGCCGCGCGCCCGCAAGGCTCCGGCGCGCCGGAAGGAGGAGCAGGAGTGAGCACCTACGTCTACGGGATCACCGCCCGGTCGCACCCCGCCCTGCCCGAGGGCATGACCGGCGTGGGCGAGCCCGCCCGCCCGGTGCGCCTCCTCACGGCCGGTGACCTCACCGCCGTGGTCAGTGACGCCCCGGAGGACCTGCGCCCCAAGCGCAGGGACCTGCTCGCGCACCAGAACGTGCTCGCCGAGGCCGGCGCGGCCGGCTGCGTGCTGCCCATGAGCTTCGGCAGCGTCGCCCACGACGACGACGCCGTCACGCAGGTGCTCACCGAACGGGCGGAGCACTACGCGGAGCGGCTGCGGGAGCTGGACGGCAAGGTCGAGTACAACGTCAAGGCCACCCATGTCGAAGAGGCGGTCCTGCACCTGGTGATGGCCGAGAACGCGGACGTGCGGGCCCTCGCCGAGGCCAACCGCCGCTCCGGCGGAGGCGCCTACGACGACAAGATCCGCCTCGGCGAGATGGTCGCCGCCGCCGTCAAGGCCAAGGAGACCGAGGACGCCGGCGAGGTGGAGGGCCTGCTGACACCGGCCGCCGCCGCGGTCAGCGTGGGCCCCGAGTCCACCGGCTGGCTGCTGAACGTGTCCTTCCTGGTGCCCCGGGACTCGGCCGAGCGCTTCCTCGCCCTCGTCGAGCAGGTACGCGCGAGCCACCCCCACCTCGAACTGCGGGTCAACGGTCCGCTGCCGCCGTACAGCTTCGTCGAGCCCGGCCCCGCGCAGCCCGCGGGCCGCGCGGCCGGCGCGGACGCGGGCGCGCAGTAGCGCTCCGGGCCCGAACGGAAGGAGACCACCGTGGGACTGATAGGCGAAGTACTGATGCTGCCGTTCGCGCCCGTGCGCGGCAGCGCGTGGGCCGTCAGGCAGGTGCTCCGCGAGGCGGAACGGATCTACTACGACCCCGCCACCGTACGGGCCGAACTCGCCCGCCTCGAAGAACAGCTGGAGGCGGGCGAGATCACCGAGGAGGAGTTCGACCGGCGCGAGGACGAGCTGCTCGACCGGCTGGAGATCGCCCTGCGCTCCGGCGACACCACAGGCAACGGGACGGGACGATGAACCGAACGGCAATGGGCCTCGCCATAGGGGCCGGATATCTGCTCGGACGTACGAAGAAGCTGAAGATGGCCCTCGCGGTCGGCTCCCTCGTCGCCGGCAAGAAGCTCAACCTCAGTCCGAAGATGCTCGCCGACGTCGTGAGCCAGCAGCTCAAGAACAACCCCCAGTTCAAGGAGATCGGGGACCAGCTGCGCCAGGACCTGCGCGGTGTCGGCAAGGCGGCGAGCGGTGCGATGGTCGAGCGGCAGATGAACACGCTCGCCGACCGGCTGCACGGCCGCACCTCGCAGGTCCGCGACCAGCTGTCCGGCGTCGCCCCCGGCTCCGACGAGGAGCAGGGCGACGAGGACGGCTACGAGGACGACTACGAGGAGTCCGCCGACCGCGAGGACGAGGACCGCGAGGACGAGGACCGCGAGGACGAGGACCGCGGCGACGACCGCGAGGACCGGGAGGACAAGCCGCGCGGCAAGGAGCAGGCGAAGCGGGAGCCCGCCAAGAAGGCCCCCGCCAAGAAGGCCCCCGCCAAGAAGGCCGCGGCCCAGAAGACGGCTCCCGCGAAGAAGACGGCTGCCAAGAAGACGACCTCGGCCCGCAAGACGGCCGCGAAGAAGACGGCCGCGGCCGGCGGCACCACCCGTCGCGCCACGGGCCGGCCCTCGAAGGGTGGTGACGACCGATGAGCGAGTCCCCGGGATCCGCCACCTCGGCGGCGGGCAAGGCGACGGACGCGGCCAAGGGCAGTCCGCTGTCGGACCTGGCCCACAGCGAGGCCGCCGACCGGCTGAAGGCGGAGGCACAGGAGTACCTGGCCGCACAGGCCACCAAGATGCTCACCGGACTCGGCCGCAAACTCGGCTCGACGACCAACAAGCTCAACGACATAGCCGAGGGCAACAGCCCGGGCTTCGCCAAGCTCGCGCTCGACGGCGGCCGGAAGATCGCCGAGGGCAAGGGCCCGCTGCGCTCCGCCCTGGAGCTGGGCGGCTCACGGGTCAAGGAGAACGTGATGAACGCGGTCAGAGGGCTCGGGGGTGGCAAGGGCAAGAAGGGCGGCGCGGGCAAGAAGCCGACCGTCATCATGGAGTCCGTCGACGTCGGCGTGCCGCTGCGCACCGCCTACGACCAGTGGACCCAGTACCAGAGCTTCAGCAGCTTCGCCAAGGGCGTCAAGAGCGCGAGCCGGTCCGACGACACCCACTCCGACTGGCAGGCGAAGATCTTCTGGTCCAGCCGCAGCTGGAAGGCGCAGACGACCGAGCAGATCCCCGACTACCGCATCCAGTGGACGTCGGAGGGCGCCAAGGGCACCACCAAGGGCGTGGTCTCCTTCCACCGGCTGGAGGAGAACCTCACCCGGGTCCTGCTGGTCATCGAGTACTACCCGACGGGCCTGTTCGAGAAGACCGGCAACATCTGGCGCGCCCAGGGCCGCCGGGCCAGGCTGGACCTGAAGCACTTCGCCCGGTTCATCACCATCAAGGGCGAGGCGGAGGACGCCTGGCGCGGTGAGATCCGGGACGGCGAGGTGGTCAAGAGCCACGAGGACGCCGTCGCCGAGGAGGAGCAGGAACAGGGCGAGGAGCAGGAACAGGACGAGGAGCAGGAGCCCGAGGGGCAGGCGTCCGAGGAGTCCGAGGAGGAGGACGAGGACACCGAGGAGCCCGGCGAGGAGTCCGAGGAGTACGAGGACGAAGAGGAGCCCTACGAGGACGAGGCCGACACGTACGAGGACGAGGAAGAGGCCCCGTACGAGGAGGAGGAAGAGGGCGAGGAGGAGCCCGCCGAGGAGGAGCCCGAGGAGGACGAGGAGGGCGAGTACGAGGAAGAGGAACCTGAGTACGCCGAGCGCGGGAGTCGTCGATGACGACGCCCAGCCGCTTTCCCGAACCCTATGGACAGGGTTCGGGGGCGAACCTCGCGGACATCCTCGAACGCGTGCTGGACAAGGGTGTCGTCATCGCGGGTGACATCAGGATCAATCTGCTCGACATCGAACTGCTCACCGTCAAACTGCGTCTCATCGTCGCCTCGGTCGACAAGGCCAAGGAGATGGGCATCGACTGGTGGGAGACCGACCCGGCCCTCTCGTCCCGGGCCCGCCGGGACGAGCTGGCCCGGGAGAACGCCGAGCTGCGCGAGCGGCTCGCCCGACTCGAGGAGCTGGAGCCGGGCCACCGCGCGCCGAAGGAGGCATCATGACCGGACTGCGGTACGTGTACGCCGTCTGCCGCCCCTTCGAGCTGCCGCTGCAGTCGCAGCTCACCGGCATCGGGGGCGCCCCGCCCGCGGTGCTGCACCACCACGGGCTGGTCGCCGTGGTCAGCGGGGTCCCGGCGGCCGACTTCTCCGAGGAGGCGCTCAAGGCCCACCTGGAGGACCTGGACTGGCTGGCCGCCACCGCCCGCGCGCACCAGGGCGTGATCGACGCGCTCAGCACGGTCACCACCCCGCTGCCGCTGCGGCTCGCCACCGTCTTCCACGACGACAGCGCCGTACGCTCCATGATCGAGGCCCGTGAGGACGACTTCCGGCGCATCCTCGACCGGCTCGCCGGCCGGGTGGAGTGGGGCGTGAAGGTCTATCTGGAGCCGGAGGCGGAACCGGCCCGGACCGCCCCCGCGGCCAAGCCGGCCAGCGGGCGGGACTACCTGCGCAGCCGGCGCGAGCGCAGCCACGCCCAGGAGGACAAGTGGCAGCGCGCGGAGCGCTTCGCGCAGTCCCTGCACGAGCGGCTGTGCGGGCAGGCCGAGGACGCCCGGATCCACGCCCCGCAGACCTCCGCGCTGGCCTCGGCGCCCGGCCAGAACGTCCTCAACGCGGCCTATCTGGTGCCGCGGCGGCGCTCCGAGGAGTTCGTGGAACTGGTCGACCGCACGAAGGACGAGGAGCCCGGGATCCGCGTGGAACTCACCGGACCGTGGGCCGCCTACTCGTTCACCGGAGAGGAAACAGGAGAACCGTCATGAGGGGGACGCGGCAGTGACCGTCGTGGAACGCCGTGAGATCGCGCTGGTCGATCTGCTCGACCGGCTGCTGGCGGGCGGTGTCGTCATCACCGGTGACCTCACGCTGCGGATCGCGGACGTCGATCTCGTGCGCATCGACCTGAACGCGTTGATCAGCTCGGTGAACGAGCAGGTCCCCTCGCCCTTCGAGGAGCTGTGATGTCCGCGACGCCCTCGCCCGGCCCGCGCAAGCGGCTCGACCTCGAACCCGACACCGTCGAGCGGGACCTGGTGAAGCTCGTGCTCACGGTGGTGGAACTGCTGCGTCAGCTGATGGAGCGGCAGGCGGTGCGCCGGTTCGACACCGGTGAACTCACCGAGGAGCAGGAGGAGCGCATCGGGCTCACCCTGATGCTGCTGGAGGACCGGATGGCCGAGCTGCGCGACCGCTACGGCCTGCGGCCCGAGGACCTGAATCTGGACCTCGGGCCGCTCGGGCCACTGCTTCCCCGCGAGTGACCTCACCGCGGGCCGCGGATCAGACCTCCTTGCGGCACAGGATCTCGCCGTGCAGGACCGCGAACCAGCCGTCCTCGTGCCGCCCCCACTCCCGCCAGGCCGCCGCCACCGCCCGCAGCCGTTCCGGCGTTGCGTGGCCGCCCCCGGTGGCGCGGCCGGCGTAGTCGGACGCGACCGTGCGGTCCGCCCACAGGCCGCTCCACCAGGCCCGTTCCCCGGGGGTGGCGAACGTCCAGGTGCTGGAGGTGGCCGTGACGTCCCGCAGGCCGGCGGCCCGCGCCCACGCCGTCAGCCGGCGTCCGGCGTCGGGCTCGCCGCCGGACGCCCGGGCCACCCGCTCGTACAGCTCCAGCCAGTCCGTGAGCCCCGGTACGGCCGGGTACCAGGTCATCGCCGCGTAGTCCGCGTCACGTACGGCGATGTACCCGCCCGGCTTCGTCACCCGGTGCATCTCGCGCAGCGCCACCACCGGGTCGCCCACGTGCTGCAGCACCTGGTGGGCGTGGACCACGCAGAAGGTGTCGTCCGGGTAGTCGAGGGCGTGCACGTCGGCGACCGCGAAGTCGACGTTGGCCAGGCCGCGCTCGGCGGCGGTGGCGCGGGCCCGCTCCAGGACGCCCGGAGCACGGTCGACGCCGGTGACCCGGCCGTCCGGGACCAGCTCCGCCAGGTCGGCGGTGATGGTGCCCGGACCGCAGCCGATGTCCAGGATCCGCATATGGGGCTTGAGCGAACCGAGCAGATAGGCGGCGGAGTTGGCGGCGGTGCGCCAGGTGTGCGAACGCAGCACCGACTCGTGGTGCCCGTGCGTGTAGACGGCGGTCTCCTGCGCCTTCGGCATGGCTCTGCCCCTTCTCGTCGTACCGGTCCGACGGTGTCCGGCGACACCCCCGCGGTACCCGTCACGGTACGCGCACGGGCCGAATACTGAGATATGCGTTTTGCCATCCGGACTGACGGGCAGTCAGCCGCTGACGTTCTGGGGCCGGTAGACCGTCAGCGCCTCGGGCAGCTTCTCCAGTGCCACGTCGCCCGACACCGAGGTGACCTCACCGTCGTAGGCCAGCGGGGTGCCCGGCGACACGCCCGTCAGCCGCAGCCGGTTCACCTGGACCGCCGCATGCGCGGGTGAGCGGGTCAGCGGGCCGGCTGCCGCCGCTGCCAGCAGCCTCAGTGCCGGGCGGCGGCTGCCGTGCACCACCCGTACGTCCAGCAGACCGTCCGCCAGATCGGTACGCCGGCCGGGCGAGAGCCCCATGCGGTGGTAGATGCCGGCGCCGACGAACAGCAGCCACAGCGGCCGGCGCTCACCGCCCACCTGCACCTCCAGCGGATGCCGGTCCGCGCGCAGTACGCGCAGCGCGCCGAGCACCCCGGCCGGCCAGCCGCCGATCCGGTGCGACCAGCGCTCCCGCTCCCGCACCAGCTCCGGGTAGACCCCGAGGCTCAGCGTGTTGAGGAACAGCCCCTCGGTGTCCGCGGTGACGAAACGGCCCGCGTCCACCCGGACCGCCTCGCCGTGCCGCACCGCGCGGGCCAGATCGCGTTCGTCCTCCACACCCAGGTCGTAGGCGAAGTGGTTGAGGGTGCCGCCGGGCAGCACCGCGAGCGGCACGCCATGGCGCAGGGCGACCCCGGCCGCCGCGTTCACCGTGCCGTCGCCACCGCACACCCCGAGCACGCGCGCCCGGGCCGCCGCCTTGGCCAGCGCGTCCGCGACCTCCTCCGGCGGGCACTCGACGATCTCCGCCTTCGGCAGCGCCGCCTGGAGGGCCCGCACCCGGTCGGCGGTCCCCGACGCCTGGTTGGCGACCATCACCAGCCCCTCGCCCTCGGGCAGCGCCGGCACGTCCGCGCGGGGCCGTACGGGCCCCCGCAGCTGCGCCCGGGTGGGCACCAGCCGCCGTACCAGGAAGGCGGCACCCACGCCGAGCGCCGCTCCGGCCAGCACGTCGCTGGGGAAGTGCACCCCGGTGTACACCCGGGAGGCCGCCACCGAGGCCGCCACCGGCGCCACCGCCGCACCCCATGCCGGGGACTCCAGTGCCACCCCGGTGGCGAACGCCGCCGCCGACGCGGCGTGCCCGGACGGGAACGAGGTGGTGATCGGCTGCCGCTTCAGCTGCCGTACCAGCGGCACGGGGTCCAGCACGGGACGCGCCCGGCGTACAGAGCGCTTGCCGACGGTGTTGATCGTCAGTGAGGCCAGGCCGAGGGAGGCCAGGCCCCGCACGGCGGCCCGGCGGCCCCGGGGTGTGCGGCTCGCGGCCATCGCGGCGGCCGTGGCGAACCACAGGACGCCGTGGTTCGCGCTGCGGCTCAGGCGGGGCAGTACCCGCTCGGCTCCGGGCCAGTTCCAGGCGGCGGCCGCCTCGAACACTCCGGCGTCGAGGTCGAGCAGCCGGCGCAGGGCGGTCCGTCCGCTCTGGAGGGGGGTCAGGTCCAGGTCTGGGCTCATGGGGTGCGGTTACCCTGAAGTACCCGATTCTTGTGCCCCCGCTCCTCCGCCCGGCGGAACGGCCGGGCCCCGGGCCCGCGGTCCGGCCGTCGAACCGCCCACCGCCGTCCCGGCCGCCACCGGTCCACCGTCCCGGCCGCCGCCCGTTTAACGTCCCGGCGGGCCGGCCGCGCCCCGGCCGGTGCGACACCGTCCCGGCCGGCCGGGACGCAAGCGCGGCGCGGCCGGCGGAGGGCCGCGGACGCGAAACGGGTTTGCCCCCGGCGCCGGGCGCCCCGGAGAATGCCGGACCATGGGACATCTGGAAGCCGCGCACCTCGAGTACCACCTCCCCGACGGGAGGACGCTGCTCGGCGACGTCTCCTTCCGGGTCGGCGAAGGCGCCGTCGTCGCCCTGGTCGGCCCGAACGGCGCCGGCAAGACCACGCTG
>NZ_WWJT01000780.1 GCF_009865385.1 Streptomyces sp. SID486
GTCCCCGCCGTCCCCGCCGTCCCCGCCGTCCCCGCCTTCCCCGCCGTCCCTGCGCGCCCCGCACAGGCCCCCGCACGCCCAGCCCACCCCGCCGCACCTCCCCACCGCGCACCTCCCCACCGCGCACCTCCTCCGCAGAGCCGCCCGTGCGCCGCTCGCGCTCGTCGGGGTACTGCTGCCGTTCGCCCTGCTGGGTGCCGCCCCGCCGGCTGCCGCGCGAACCGGCGGGTGGTCGCTCGCACCCGCGGGCGGGGGGCGGCCCGCGTTCTACGCCGAGGGCGTGCCGGGGACGGTGCTGCGGGACACGGTGTCCGTGACCAACCCCGGCCGCACCCCGGTCGCGGTCCGGCTGCGCGGCTCCGGCGTCCCGGCCGTGTTCGCCCGCGCCGGACTGCGGATCCCGCCCCGTACCCGCGCCGAGGTCCCCTTCACGCTCACCGTGCCCGGGGACGCCGTGCCCGGTGACCGTACGGGCGCGCTCGTCGCGCGGGACGCGCACGGCCGTACCGCGACCGTGCCGGTCCGGCTGCGCGTCGGCGGCCCCGCGCTCGCCGCGCTGACCGTCGAGCACCTCGCCGTGCACGCCGACCGGATCACGTACGAGCTGGTCAACCGCGGTACGACCGTCCTCGTGCCGAGAGTCGCGGTGCACGCCGACGGGGTCGTCGGCCGGGTCCTGGACCGCGCCCCGCGCACCCTGCCGGTCCGGCTGCCGCCGGGCGCCCGGCGCACGTTCGGCGAACCGTGGCCCGACCGGCCGGTGCTCGACGCGGTGCGGGTCCGGCTGACGGTGACGGCGACGGGCGGCGCCCGCGACACCGCGGACACGTCGGCCACGTTCGTGCCGTGGGACGCGGTGACCGGCGGGTCCGCGGCGGCGGCCGCCGGCACGGCCGTCCTGCTGCGGCGACGGCGAGGGCACCGCGCGC
>NZ_WWJT01000781.1 GCF_009865385.1 Streptomyces sp. SID486
GGCATTCCCGGCGCCCCCACCGGCAGGCGACACGGCTCCCCGGCCGTTCCTCGCGCCCCCGCCCACGGCCGCCCCGGCCCGGGCGCTCCCCGCGCCCCCGGCGTCCCGCGCCGCGAGGCTCGCGCCGATCCGTCCGGCGATCTCGACGGGCGTGAGACCGATGTCGGCCAGCACCTCGCTGCGTTTGGCGTGCGCCAGGAACTGCTCCGGGATGCCGAACCGCCTGACCGGCACGTCCACGTCGGCGTCGCCGAGGGCCAGCGCCACGGCCGAACCGACGCCACCGGAGCGGCTGTTGTCCTCGACGACGGCCACCAGCCGGTGTCCGGCGGCCAGCCCCGGCAGTGCGGGGTCCACGGGTTTGACCCAGCGCGGGTCCACCACCGTGCAGCCGATGCCGCGGGCCTCCAGCAGCCCGGCGGCCTGCAGGCACACCGGCGCCATCACCCCGACGGCCACGAGCAGCACCTCGGGGTCGTCGGCGCGGTGCAGGACGTCCATGCCGCCGACCTGGCCGACCGCGGGGACGCGCGGCCCCACGGACTCCTTCGGGAAGCGCACCAGGGTGGGTGCGTCGTCCACGGCGACCGCCTCGCGCAGCTGGGCCCGCAGCTGGTCGGCGTCGCGCGGGGCGGCGATCCTGAGGCCGGGGACGGCCTGCAGGATCGACAGGTCCCACATGCCGTTGTGGGAGGCGCCGTCGGTACCGGTGACACCGGCCCGGTCCAGCACGAAGGTCACCCCGCACCTGTGCAGGGCGACGTCCATCAACAGCTGGTCGAAGGCGCGGTTGAGGAAGGTGGCGTA
>NZ_WWJT01000782.1 GCF_009865385.1 Streptomyces sp. SID486
CGGCACGAGCGGTGCCCGCGGGCGTGCGCCACGGGCGGCGGAGGGAGTCGGTGACCGTACGGCCCGGCACACGGCTCCTCCGCCGAATTCCTCCGAGTAGTACAACCTTTCACCATGTCTCCACGTCACATCTGCGGAGCCGTCCGGCTCCCGGATCTCGAACGTGGGGACGAACTATGCGTATCCGTGCCTCTGTCGCCGCCGTGGGCGGCGCTCTGGCTCTGACCGCTCTCGCCGTACCGGCCGCGCAGGCCGACGGCGCCGACGGTGACGTCAGGATCACCAAGGTGGTCGTGGACGGTGACAACAAGGTGTCCGTCGGCACCTCCGGCGCGGTGACCGTCAAGGTCAGCGTGACCGCCACCGACGACTCGGGCATCGCGGGCGCCGACATGTTCGACCTCTACGGCCCGGCGGACGGGTTCGCCATGACCGGCAAGCCGGTGTGCGCCAAGGTCGACGCGACCACCTCCACCTGCACCGCCTCGGTGAAGATCGACCCCCGGACGGACTACCTCAGCGACGCGAGCGCCGGTACCTGGTACGTGAGTGCCTGGATCGACGCCAAGGACGGCAACTACGTGTGGAAGGAGAAGGCCGCCGCCTTCTCCTTCCAGCGCACCTCCAAGCTCACCGCCGACGCGGCCCCGGAGCCGGTGAAGAAGGGCAGGACCCTCACCGTCACCGGCAAGCTGACCCGCGCCGACTGGGAGACGCTGAAGTACGGCGGCTACGGCTCGCGGTCCGTGCAGCTCCAGTTCCGCAAGAAGACCGCCGGCGCCTACACCACGCTGAAGACCGTCAAGGCGGACGCCAGGGGCAACCTGAAGACCACCACCACGGCGTCGGTCGACGGTTACTACCGCTTCGTCTTCGCGGGCAACTCCACCGCTTCCGCGGTCAACGCCGCCGGCGACCTGGTCGACGTGCGCTAGACGGCCCGCCGCAACCACACCCCACCAGTCAAGAGGACAGACACCACATGCATCTTCGTGCCACCGTGGCCGCCGTCTCCGGCGCCGTGGCCCTCTCCGCGCTCGCACTGCCGGCCGCCCACGCGGCGGACGGCGGTTCGTCCTACCGGGCACACGTCGCCGAGGCCCTGGCCCAGCACGCCCCGGGCAGGTCGGCCCGCACCGCGACCGCGGCGCCCGTCGGCGACCTGAACGTGTCCTTCTCCGGTTTCCGCATCAGCAAGGCGATCAAGGTCGGCACGGGCGCCAGGGTCTCCCCCGTGGTCACCTACAAGCTGACCCACGGCGCCGACGTCGACATCACCGACCCCGCCTTCCTCACCGGCCCGATGATCTACCGGGGCCGCGCCGAGGACCCCGTGAACATCCAGGGCGGCGAGGCCCCGGCCACCTGTGTGGAGACCTCGGCCACCACGGCCACCTGCAAGGGCCGGATCGACATCGACCCGCGCGAGACCGGGGTCGACGTGAAGCTGCGCAACTCCCAGGCCGGCACCTGGCACGGCGCCGCCCTCGCGTGGGACGTGGACAGCGACAGGATGTCCCTCCAGTTCGGCCTGGGCTCCACCCTGGTCCGGCGCAACGCCGTGCTCACGGCCAATGCGGCCCCGGAGCCGGTGAAGAAGGGCAGGACCCTCACCGTCACGGGCAGGCTCACCCGGGCCGACTGGCAGGACCACAAGTACCACGGCTACAGCGGCCAGCCCGTGAAGCTCCAGTTCCGCAAGAAGGGCTCCAGCGCCTACACCACGCTGAAGACCGTCAGGACGAACTCCGCGGGCAGCCTGAAGACGACGGCCAAGGCCACGGCCGACGGCTACTACCGCTTCTCCTTCGCGGGCACCACGACCACGGCGGCGGTCAGCGCCGCGGGTGACTTCGTCGACGTGAAGTAGGCGGCACCGGTCCGGCCCCCGGGGGTGCGTCCATCCCGGGGCCGGAACGTTTCTTCTCACTTATGTCATGTGCAGGTAATGCCCCTGCCAATTCTGGCCGGGAAGCACCCTTGCCGTACAACCCTTCGCGTGCCCCGCGGATCTGATCGCCCGAGTCGACCGACTCCACGATCACTTCTCCCTCCTAGGGAACGCACATGCGCATTCGAGCCACCGTGGCCGCCGTCACCGGCGCCCTGGCCCTCTCCGCCTTCGCCGTGCCCGCCGCCCACGCGGCGCCCGTCGCCCCGAACGTCACCTTCTCCAACGTGAAGATCAACAGCGGCAAGGCGCTCTCCATCGGCGCCGGCTCGACGGTCAGGGTCTCGGCGACGTACACCGTCACGCACCCCACCACGGTCTCCATGGCGAACGTCGACACCGGCCCGCTGCTCTACCGCGGGACCTCGGCGGCGGACCCCGACACCCTGGTCGGCAGCGACGCCCCGGGCACCTGCACCACGGTCGACACGACCACCGTGAACTGCTCGGCCACGATCACCATCCCCGCCGACGAACTCTGGAACTCGGACGCCGGCACCTGGAAGCAGGGCGGCATCGCCCAGGACAATAAGACCCGCGCCGAGAAGCGGCAGAGCGACCTCGGTACTCTGCCGATCCGCCGCGCCACCAAGCTCACCACCGACGCCGCCCCGGAGCCGGTGAAGAAGGGCAAGATCCTCACCGTCACCGGCAAGCTGACCCGCGCCGACTGGGAGCGCGGCACGTACGGCGTCTTCAGCAGCCAGTCCGTCCAGCTCCAGTTCCGCAAG
>NZ_WWJT01000783.1 GCF_009865385.1 Streptomyces sp. SID486
AGCCGCTGCTGCCACAGCGCGTAGTCGGCGTACTGGACCGGCAGCGGCTCCCAGTCGGGTGCCCTCCCCTCGGTGCGGGCCGCGTAGGCGTCGGACAGGTCGCGGAAGAGGGGGCCGTTGGACCAGCCGTCGGAGGCGATGTGGTGGATCACCAGCGAGAGCACGTGCGCCTGCCGGCCCAGCCGGAACAGGCGTACCGCGAAGGGCGGTTCACCCGACAGATCGAAGGTGCGCGAGGCCTCCTCGTGGAGCAGCCGGGTCACGTCCCGCTCGGTCGTGTCGGTGAGCGGCAGTTCCACCGGGCCGCCCGGCAGGACGTGCTGGTGGGGGCTGTTCTCGTGGACCGGGTAGACCGTGCGCAGGCTCTCGTGCCGCATGACCAGGTCGGTGAGCGCCAGGCGCAGGGCCTCCCGGTCCAGTTCGCCGGTCAGCCGCAGGGCCATCGGGATGTTGTACGTCGCCGACGGGCCCTCCATCTGGTCCAGGAACCACAGCCGCTGCTGGGCCGAGGACAGCGGTATCCGCTCGGGGCGCTCCTGCGGCGCGAGGGCGGGCCGCCGTGTCCCGCCGCCGGCCGCGGTGAGCCGCTCGGCGAGCTGGGCGACCGTCGGGTGCTGGAACAGGTCCCGGATGGTGATCTCGGCGTCCCACACGGCACGGATCCGGCTGATGAGCCGGGTGGCGAGCAGCGAGTGGCCGCCGCGGCGGAAGAAGTGGTCGTCGATGGTGGCCGACGGCAGCCCGAGCACGGCCGCGAACAGCCCGCACAGCACCTCCTCGGCGAGGGTGCGCGGCGCCCGCCCGCCGGTGTCGGTGCTCTGCCTGGGCGCGGGCAGCGCCCGCCGGTCGATCTTGCCGTTCGGGGTCAGCGGCAGTGCGTCGAGGACCACGAACGCCGACGGGACCATGTACTCGGGCAGGGCGGCGGAGATCTCCCGCTGCACGTCCTCCCCGTCCAGCCGGACGTCCTGCGCGGCGACCAGGTAGGCGACGAGCCGCTTGTCGCCGGGCCGGTCCTCGCGGACGGTCACCGTGGCCTGCGCGACGGCGGGGTGGGCGGTCAGCGCGGTCTCGATCTCGCCCGGTTCGATGCGGAAGCCGCGCAGCTTGACCTGCTGGTCGGCCCGGCCGAGGTACTCCAGGGAGCCCTCGTGGTTCCAGCGGACGAGGTCGCCGGTGCGGTACATGCGCGCGCCGGAGGGACCGTAGGGGTCGGCGACGAACCGTTCCGCCGTCATCCCGGGGCGGTTGAGGTATCCCTGGGCGAGCCCCGCGCCGGCGATGTACAGCTCCCCCGGGGTGCCCGGCGGCACCAGCCGCAGCGCCGGGTCCAGGACGTACAGCCGGTGGTTGTCGAGCGCCTCGCCGATCGGGACGGTGCCCGGGTAGTCGAAGGGGCGCCGGATGCGGTGGGTGGCGGCGAAGGTGGTGGTCTCGGTCGGGCCGTAGCCGTTGACGACGGTGGTGTCCGGGCAGTGCTCGTGGATACGGCGTACGGCCTCGGGCGGTACGACGTCACCGCCCGCCCACACCTCGCGGACCCCGGCGAAGGCGTCGGGCGCCTCCTCGGCCATCACCCGGAACAGTCCGGCGGTCAGCCACATGCTCGTGATGCCGTGGGTGTCGATCAGCCGGCGGTAGCCCGCCGGGTCGAGGTGCCCGCGCGGTGCGACGACGAGGGTGCCGCCGTTCAGCCACGGCACCCAGATCTCGTACGTCGACGCGTCGAACGCGGCCGGCGAGTGGAACAGCACCCGGCGGTGGTGGCCGCCCCGGTACCTGGTCTGGGCGGCGAGGTCGGCGACGTTGCGGTGGGTGACGGCGACGCCCTTCGGGACTCCGGTCGAGCCCGAGGTGAACATCGCGTACACCGGCTCGTCGGGGTGCACGGCCGGCACCGGCGCGGTGGCCGGCAGACCCGCCGGGACCGAGGTGCCGTCCAGCACGACGACCCGGGCCGTGGTGGCGGCGGCCACCGGGTGGTCGGCCAGCGCCTCGTCGGTGAGCAGCACCGGGGCCGCGGTGTCGGTGAGGATCTGGGTCAGCCGGGTGTCCGGGTCGGTGGTGTTCAGCGGCGCGTAGACCGCACCCGCCTTCACCACCGCCAGCAGGGCGGTGAGCAGTCCGGCCGACCGCTCCATCAGGACGGCGACCACGTCACCGCGCCCGATGCCGAGGCCGATCAGGTGGTGGGCGAGCCGGTTGGTCAGCTCGTCCAGCTCGCGGTAGCTGAAGTCCTGGTACTCGTCGACCATCGCGACCGCGTCCGGGGTGCGGGCGGCCTGCGCGGAGAACAGCTCGGCCAGGCTCGCGTCCGGGGTACCGGTGACCGGTCCCGCCCACTCCTCCAGGAGCTGCCGGCGCTCGTGCTCACCGAGCAGGTCGAGAACGGACAGCGGAGTGTCCGGCGAGGTCAGCACCGACTCCAGCAGCCGCCGCAGCCGGGCCATGAGGGCGTCGATCGTACGGGCCTCGTACAGGTCGGTGGCGTACTCGATGGTGATGTCCAGGCCGTGCGGGCGCCCGTCCCGGGTGCGGTGCTCGGCGAAGCCGAAGGTCAGGTCGAACTTGGCGATCTGCAGCTCGTTGTACTCGGTCCGGGCGTCCAGGCCGGGGAAGCCGACCGTGTCCGAACCGGCCTCGCCCAGGGTGAGCATCACCTGGAACAGGGGGTGCCGGGAGGCGGACCGCTCCGGGTTGAGCACCTCGACCAGCCGGTCGAAGGGCAGGTCCTGGTGGTTCCAGGCGGCCAGGTCGGTCCTGCGCACCCGGTCGAGCAGCTCGCGGAAGCTCGGGTCGCCGCTCAGGTCGGTGCGCAGCACGAGGGTGTTGACGAAGAAGCCGACCAGGCCGTCCAGCGCCTCGTCGATCCGGCCGGAGACCGGCGAGCCGAGCGGGACGTCGGGTCCGGCCCCGGAGCGGGACAGCACGGTCGCGACCGCCGCCTGCACCGCCATGAACAGGGTGGCCCCCGACTCCCGGGCCAGGTGGGTCAGTCCGGTGTGCAGCTCGGCCGGCAGGTGGTCGGTGCACAGACCGCCGCGGTAGGAGGCGGCGGCCGGGCGGGGCCGGTCGGCGGGGAGCGTGGCCTCCTCCGGCAGGTCCGCCAGCGCCTCGTGCCAGAAGGCGAGTTGCCGTGAACCGGCGCTGTCCGGGTCGTCGGCCTCGCCGAGCAGCTCCTGCTGCCACAGCGTGTAGTCGGCGTACTGC
>NZ_WWJT01000784.1 GCF_009865385.1 Streptomyces sp. SID486
CGGCGGGCGGGTCGCCGTCGGCGGTCGGCGGGCGGGTCGCCGTCGGCGGTCGGCGGGCGGGTCGCCGTCGGCGGTCGGCGGGCGGGTCGCCGTCGGCGGTCGGCGGGCGGGTCGCCGTCGGCGGTCGGCGGGCGGGTCGCCGCACCGTGCGGACGGTGCAGCGTGACCGGGATCCGCGATGCTGGTTGAATTCGTGTGCAAGCGCCCACCGGGGGCAGGCGTGGTCGTGACGCCCCCCACCTCGAAAAGGTGCTCGATGGCCTTCTTCGCACTTTCCCGGCAGCAACCGCTGGTCCTGCTCTCGGCCACCGACCTGGCGTCCGAGCACCACCGTCTTGAGGACGAGAACGAGCAGCTGCGGCGCGCTCTGACCTCCCATGCCACGATCGACCAGGCCATCGGCGCGCTCGTCGTCCTCGGGCAGATCGCCCCGGAGGAGGCGTGGCGGGCCTTGCGGGACGTCTCCCAGCGGACGAACGTCAAGCTGCGCACCGTCGCCGAACACGTGCTGGCCTATGCCCAGGGCGGCGCCCTTCCCGAACCCGAGCGGCTCGAACTCGCGAAGGCGATCACCCGCTATCGCCGGTGCGGTGACGGCGTCCGGGAAGCTCAGTGACGCCCTGTCCCAGCCGGCCGGCGATGCCGGGAGCGGCGCGCCGGGGAGGGCCGCAGCACCCACCGGTCCTCGACCTGGTCCAGTCCGTACAGCAACACGCTGAGGACCGGGAACAGCAGAACCACGACGATGATCACTGGAGCGGCTCCCTCCGTGCCGACATCACCGGGCGGGTGCCCCTGCCGTCGCCTGCCGACCCTCGGCGGGTGTGAAGGTCCTGTGACCCGTGATCGCTGACCGTCGACGGTGATCGGCGACCTCCCCGTCGGCTTTCGACAGTGATCGGTGACCTCCCCGTCGGCCTTTGACCGATGACGGGGACCTCTGGCCGGTGACCGGTGGTCTCTGTCCGATGACCAGAGACCGGCGACCGGCGACCGGCGACCGGCGACCGGCGACGAGCAACCCACGACCGGCGAGCGGCGACGAGCAACCGGTGACGGGTGGCAGTGGCCTCATCGCGGCGGCTGTCGTCGGTACCGGCGCGCGGGCGGGGCGACGGGCCGGCGGGCGGCCCGGGCCGTGTCGGGATGACCGTCACCCGTCCGGCCGTGACGGGACGGCGCGGGCGGGGGACGGGACGGGGGCGACGGGACGGGCACCCGCGGGGCCTTTGGACGGACACCGGTGGGGCCTCCGACGCGCCCCTCGTGCGCCTTGTGCTTACCGTGCTGTGGACGTGACCCGACGTCGGCCGGGGAGGCGGAGAGGAGACGCGGAGCGGTGGAGGGCGATGCGCGCCGGCGGGCGACCGGGCGGGCCGGCCGGCGCCGGGCCGGGGGCGTGGTGCTGGGCAGCCGGCCGGCGTACTCCGTGCGCAGGCCGGCCTC
>NZ_WWJT01000785.1 GCF_009865385.1 Streptomyces sp. SID486
CGGGAGGGTGACCGGCCTCGTACCTGTCCGGCGGCTGCCCCGGGAGTGACCGGCCTCGCACCTGTCCGGCGGCTGCCCCGGGAGGGTGACGGGTCTCGCGCATGTGCGGTGGCTGCCACGGAAGGGTGACGGGCGTCGCACGTGTCCTACGGCTGCCACGGGACGGTGACGCGGCCCGTCAGCCCGGCCGGTCGCTCGTCGGGGTGGTGCTGTCGCGTGGTACGGGACCGGACCGCGGGTGCTGCGGCACAGTGGGCGGGTGCCTCGCCGACTCCTTCCGCTGCTGGTGGCGGCGCTGGTGTGCCTCGCTGGCTGCACCACCGTCAGCTCCCGCCCCACCCCCGGCTCCGCCCCACCGCGAGACGTCGCGGTGAGACCGTCGGTCCTCACGGCCTCGCCGAGCGAGGCGTCCGCCCGGACGGCGCTCGTCCGCACGGGCCACGGACATCGGCCCCGGCCGGACTCGGCGGCCGGGCCTACGCCGGACCCCCGCAGCGGCGGCCGG
>NZ_WWJT01000786.1 GCF_009865385.1 Streptomyces sp. SID486
CCGGTCCAGCCGCGGCCGTAGAAGCCGATGCCGAGCAGCAGTTTCGATGCCGGGATGCCGAGGCCCTTGAGCTTCGCGATGGTCGCCGACGTGAAGAAGTCCGCCTTCGGGATGCCCGGGTAGGAGTTCAGCGGGGAGTGCGGGGCGGTCGGGCCGGTGGTGTCCCAGGCGCCGAAGTAGTCGTACGTCATCGGGTTGTACCAGTCGACGTACTGGGCGGCGCCGGCGTAGTCGGCGGCGTCGATCTTGCCGCCGCTGGTGGCGTCCGCGGTGATGGCCGCGGTCACCAGGCTGCCGGAGCCGAACTTCGACCGCAGCGCCGACAGCACCTTCTTCAGCGCGTCCCGTCCGCTGGTGTCGCAGCTCAGGCCGCAGGCGTTCGGGTACTCCCAGTCGATGTCGATGCCGTCGAAGACGCCCGCCCACTTGGAGTTCTTCACCAGGTCGTAGCAGGACTGGGCGAAGGCGGCCGGGTTCTTCGCGGCCTCGCCGAAACCGCCGGACCAGGTCCAGCCGCCGAAGGACCACAGGATCTTCAGGCCCGGGTGCTTCTTCTTCAGCTTCAGCAGCTGGTTGAAGTTGCCGCGCAGCGGCTGGTCCCAGGTGTCGGCGACGCCGTCGACGGACTCGGCCGCGGTGTAGGCCCGGTCGGTGGCCGCGTAGGCGTCGCCCATCGCGCACTTGCCGCCGGTGACGTTGCCGAAGGCGTAGTTGATGTGGGTCAGCTTGGCCGCGGAGCCCGAGGTCTCGATGTTCTTGACGTAGTACTTGCGGTCGTAGGTGCCCCATTCGGTGAAGTAGCCGACGACCTTGGAGCCGGCCGCGAGCTGCGGGGCGGCCGGGGCGGCGGCGGCCGGTGCGGCGGTGGCCGCCGTGCCCGT
>NZ_WWJT01000787.1 GCF_009865385.1 Streptomyces sp. SID486
CGGCGCGCTCCCGGCGGGCCCGGCCGCCGCGGCACCCGCCGCCGGGCGCCGCACCACCCTGCGGCACGGTTCGCCCGAGCACGCCGGACTGCTGCCCGGACACCTGCGGCAACTCGTCACGGACGCCGAGACGTTCCTCGGCCCCTCCCCCCGGCACCCCTGGTACGCGGGCGCCGTCCTGCTCGCCGGGCGCGGCGGCACCGTGGCGCTGCACGAGCCGATCGGCATGGCGGTGCGCTACGCCGCGTACGACGAGAAGACCGACACCGGAGTCGAACTCCCGCCGGCCCGGCAGCTCCCGACGACCCGGGACACCGTGTTCGACCTGGCCTCCGTCTCCAAGCTGTTCACCTCGCTGCTGGCCGTGCAGCAGATCGAGCGGGGTGCGCTGGACCTCGCCGGGACGGTCGCCTCGTACCTCCCCGACTTCGGCCGTGCGGGCAAGCGGGAGGTGACGGTCCGGCAGCTGCTCACCCACACGTCGGGATTCCGGGCCTGGATCCCGCTGTACGAAGCACCGACGTACGAGGCGAAACTGGAGCTGATCTGGAACGAGGCGCCGCTGAACCCGCCCGGCACCGCCTACCTGTACTCCGACCTCAACCTGATCTCCCTTCAGCTCGTGCTGGAGAAGATCACCGGCCGCACGCTGGACGCGCTGCTGCGCCAGGAGATCACCGGTCCGCTCGGCCTGGACGGCACCCGCTACAACCCGCCCGCCTCCTGGAAGCCGCGGATCGCGGCCACCGAGGACGCGCGCCGGCCGTGGTCGGGCCTGGACCGCGGGCTGGTGTGTGGCGAGGTCCACGACGAGAACGCCTACAGCCTGGGCGGGGTCGCCGGCCACGCCGGGGTGTTCTCCCGCGCCTGGGACCTCGCGGTGCTCGGCCGTACGCTGCTCAACGGCGGCTCCTACGGCCGGACCCGGATCCTGCGGCCCGAGTCGGTGGAGCTGATGTTCACCGACTTCAACACGGCCTTCCCGGGCGACGAGCACGGCCTCGGCTTCGAGCTGTACCAGCACTGGTACATGGGGGCGATGGCCACCCCGCGCACGGCCGGCCACACCGGCTTCACCGGCACCTCGCTCGTGCTCGACCCCACGACCGACTCGTTCCTGGTCGTCCTCGGCAACTCGGTGCACCCGGTGCGCACCTGGCGGTCCGGTTCGGCGCCCCGGGTCGCCGCCGGCAACCGGCTCGCCCGGGCGGTGGCGGTCCGCCCGGCGCGGGGCCGTACGGCCTGGTTCTCGGGCATGGCGAGCGCCACGGCCGCCACCCTGACCCTCCCGGAGCTGGACACCTCCGCCGGCCCGGCGCGGCTGCGCTGCGCCCTGTGGTGGGACACCGAGCCCCGGTCCGACGTGCTGTCCCTGGAGTCCTCGACGGACGGCGGCGCCACCTGGAGCCCGGTCCCGTTCACCACCACCCGCGGCGGCGAGGGGGCACAAGAGCACCCGGCGGGCACGGTCACGGGCTGGTCGGGCCGCGTCTGGCACCGGGTGCGGGCGGCGGTACCGGCCGGCCCCCGGCTGGCCCTGCGCTGGCGGTACGGCACCGACGCGCTGTACGTGGGGCGGGGCGCCTACGTCGACGCCCTGCGTGTGGAGGCGGGCGGGAGGGTGCTGTTCGACGGGTCACGTCCGGCGGACAGGGCCCGGCTCGCGGCGGTGGGCTGGCAGCGCTCGGCCGACTGAGCCGGCCGGGCCCGCGGGCGGGCACGCGCGGTTCCGGCGGCCAGGAGCGCCGGGCCCCCGCGGGGTCCAGGGTCAGCCCCGCTCCAGCACCGCCATCGCGGCGTTGTGCCCCGGCACCCCGCTCACGCCGCCGCCGCGTACCGCGCCCGCCCCGCACAGCAGCACGCGGTCGTGCCGTGTCTCCACACCCCAGCGGCCGTCGCCCGGTCCGGCGTACGGCCAGGACAGGGCCCGGTGGAAGATGTTGCCGCCGGGCAGCCGCAGGTCCCGTTCGAGGTCCAGCGGGGTCTTGGCCTCGATGCACGGGCGACCGTCGGCGTCGGTGGCCAGGCAGTCGGCGAGCGGTTCGGCGAGGTGCGCGTCGAGCTGGGCGAGGGTCGACTTCAGCAGTTCGTCGCGCACCGCGTCGTTGTCCCGGTCGAAGAGCCGGGCCGGCGTGTGCAGGCCGAAGAGCGTCAGCGTCTGGTAGCCGCGCCCGGCGAGCTCGGGGCCGAGGATGGTGGGGTCGGTCAGGGAGTGACAGTAGATCTCCGAGGGCGGGGCGGTGGGGAGTTCACCTGCGGCTGCCTGGGCATGGGCGGTGGCCAGCTGGCGGTAGCCCTCGGCGATGTGGAAGGTGCCGGCGAACGCCTCGCGCGGGTCGGCGTCCGGGTCGCGCAGCCGGGGCAGCCGTTCGAGCAGCATGTTGACCTTGAGCTGGGCGCCCTCGGCGGGTTCGGGCGCCGGGTCGCCGGTGAGGGCGGCCAGCTCCCGCGGGGAGGCGTTGACCAGGACGTACCGGGCGGCGGCGGCACCCTCGCCGTCCCGTGTGCGGTAGGCGACCTCGGCGGTGTCCCGGCCGGTGTCGATCCGGACCGCCTCGTGGCCGGTCGCGATGACCGCGCCGGCCGCCCGGGCCGCCCCGGCCAGCGCGTCGGTCAGCGCGCCCATGCCGCCGACGGGCACGTCCCAGGCGCCGGTCCCGCCGCCGATGACGTGGTAGAGGAAGCACCGGTTCTGGTCGAGGGAGGGGTCGTGGGCGTCGGCGAAGGTGCCGATGAGCCCGTCGGTGAGGACGACGCCCCGGACCAGGTCGTCGGCGAAGGTCTCCTCCACGCAGACGCCGAGGGGTTCCTCGAACAGGGCCCGCCAGGCGGACTCGTCGTCGATGCGGCGGCGCAGCTCGTCCCGGGTGGGCAGTGGTTCGGTGAGCGTCGGGAAGACCCGCTGGGCGACCTGGGCCGTCCTGCCGTAGAACCGCTGCCAGGCCGTGTACTCGCGGTCGCCGCCGGTCAGCCGGGCGAACGCCGCGCGGGTGCGCTGTTCACCGCCGCCGACGAGGAGCCCGGTGGGCCGCCCGGACCGCTCGACGGGCGTGTACGAGGAGATGGTGCGGGAGCGGACCCGGAAGTCCAGCCCGAGGTCGCGCACGATCTTCCGCGGGAGCAGGCTGACCAGGTAGGAGTACCGGGACAGCCGGGCGTCGACCCCGGCGAACGGGCGGGTGGAGACGGCCGCGCCGCCGGTGTGGTCCAGCCGTTCCAGCACCAGCACCGACCACCCGGCCCGGGCCAGGTAGGCGGCGGCGACCAGGCCGTTGTGGCCACCGCCGACGATGACGGCGTCGTACGCGCGGGTTCCCTCGTTCGCGGACATGGTTCTTCGTAGCACGTGGTGATCGGCCTGGGAAGGCGGCCGGGCCCCGGGCGGCGGACGGTCACGGCAGCCGGTGCGCTGCCGGTCGCGCCCACGGGCCGAGCCTCGCCGTGGCGCGCAGGATGTGCTTCGGCGGCAGCTGCCAGCGCACCTGCGCGGGTACCGCCCGCAGCACGGCGCCGGTGGCGCGCAGCCTGCGGGTGACGACGGCGGGCACGGGGGCCCGCCTGCCGTACAGCTCGTGGGCGTACGGCGGCAGCGAGGCGTACGCCAGCCGGGCCACCCACTGCCACAGCACCTCGCGCGCCGGTACGAGCAGGGGGTGGGCCGGGGGGCGCCGCAGGAAGTCGTCCACCGTGCGGGCCTCGGGTCCCGCGGCCAGCCGGGGCCGCACGCGCGCGAAGTAGGCGGCGAGTTCGGCGCGGCTCGCGGGTACGGTCTCGGGGTCCAGGCCCACCAGGCGGGCGCTGACCCGGTGTTCGGCCGTGTACCGGTCGGCCTGGGCGTCGGTGAGCGGGTATCCGGAGCGGCGCAGCACGTGCAGATAGGAGTCGATCTCCGCGCAGTGCACCCAGAGCAGCAGCTCGGGTTCGTCCACGCCGTACCGCTCGCCGGTGTCCGGGTCGGCCGCGCGCAGCATGCCGTGGATCTTCCGCACCCGGGCGCCGGCGCGTTCGGCCGCCTCGCTCGTGCCGTAGGTGGTCGTCCCGACGAAGTCGGCGGTGCGCTTCAGCCGCCCCCAGGCGTCCCGCCGGAAGTCGGAGTTCTGCAGCACCCCGCGGACCGCGCGCGGGTGCAGGGCCTGGAGGTAGAGAGCGCGGACACCGGCGACCCACATCATGGGGTCGCCGTGCATCTGCCAGGTCACGGAGTGCGGTGTGAACAGCCCGGGGTCGCCCATGCCCGAAGGCTAGCGCCGCACCCGTGGCATCCCCAGGCCGATCCAGGAGATGATCTCGCGCTGGATCTCGTTGTTGCCGCCGCCGAAGGTGAAGATGACCGCCGAGCGGTAACCGCGTTCCAGTTCACCGTGCAGGACGGCGCCGGCCGAGCCCTCCTTCAGCGGGCCGGCCGCGGCGACGACCTCCATGAGCCAGGCGTAGGCGTCCCGGCGGGCCTCGGAGCCGTAGACCTTGACCGCCGAGGCGTCCTGCGGGGTGAGCGTTCCGTCCTGGACGGCGGTGACCATCTGCCAGTTGAGGAGTCTGAGCGCGTCGAGCCGGACGTGGGTGCGGGCCAGCAGCCGGCGCACCCAGGGCAGGTCGGCCACCCGGCGGCCGTCGGCGAGCTTCGTCTCGCGGGCCCAGCGCTGGACGTCGTGCAGGGCGCGGACGGCCATGGTGCCGTGGGCGGCGAGGGTGACGCGTTCGTGGTTGAGCTGGTTGGTGATCAGCCGCCAGCCCTGGTTCTCCGCGCCGACGCGGCGGGAGACGGGGACGCGGACGTTCTCGTAGTAGCTCGCGGTGGTGTCGTGGGAGGCGAGGGTGCGGATGAGGGTGCAGGAGTAACCGGGGTCGGAGGTCGGCACCAGCAGGATGCTGATGCCCTTGTGCGGCGGGGCCTCGGGGTCGGTGCGCACGGCCAGCCACACCCAGTCCGCGGTGTCGCCGTTGGTCGTCCAGATCTTCTGCCCGTCGACCACGTACTCTCCGCCGCCGTCGCGTACGGCCCTGGTCTTCAGGGCGGCGAGGTCGGTGCCGGCGTCGGGCTCGCTGTAACCGATCGCGAAGTCGATCTCGCCGGAGAGGATGCGGGGCAGGAAGTAGCTCTTCTGCTCGTCGGTGCCGTACCGCATGATCGTCGGCCCGACCGTGTTGAGCGCCATCAGTGGCAGGGGTACGCCCGCCTGCGCGGCCTCGTCGAAGAAGATGAACTGCTCCATCGCCGTCATGCCGCGCCCGCCGTACTCCTCTGGCCAGCCGACGCCGAGCCATCCGTCCGCGCCGAGCCGGCGGATGGTCTCCCGGTAGAAGCGCTTCTGCTCGGCCGGGTCGGCGTACCGGGCGTAGGCGTTGTCCGGCACCAGGTCGGCGAAGTAGGCGCGCAGTTCGGTGCGCAGCCGCTGCTGTGCGGGCGTGTGGTCGAGGTGCACGGCGCCTCCAGGCTCCCCAAGGGCGGTCCTGACGGCGCACACCGTAGAACGTGTTTCAGAAATTGGGAATGCAGGGGCCCGGGCGACTTCGGCTCACGGGCCCCGACCGGGTGGCGGAGGGGTCATTCGAGCATTCGCAGGAAGGCCGCGCAGGCGTCGGCGCAGTCCCGGCAGGTGGCCGCGGCCGACTCGGCACCGGGGTGCCCGTCGAAGGCACGGGCGCATTCCAGGCAGACCGAGCGGCACCATTCCACGCGGACCCGCATGCCCTGTTCGTCCTGTCGGTTCTCCTCGCACAGCACCCGGCAGGTGGCGTCGCACACCTCGGCGCACATGATGCCCAGCCTGCGCACACGCTCCTGGTGCTCGGTGCCGTCCGGGTCGACGAGACTCGCCCGCACGGCGCAGGCCCGGGCGCACTCCGTGCACGCCTGGGCACAGGTGAATCGGTCCTCCAGGAACCGGTACAGCTGCTGCTGTGAAGTCGGCGGTGTCACACCGTGCGGGTAGCCGGGGCGGCGGGGGACAAACCACCGCGCCGAGACCACCCGAAGCCCGGTCCCCGTCCGCCTCGCCGGCACCGGCCGCCGAGCATCCCGCCCATTGTGGGCGTTCTGTCCCGGTTCATCCCGTTAGGCGCGGGTACACCTCTGCTATGAACACTGCATCGATGCAGCTGGCCGCGGCGAGTGGTCTGATGAGCCTCGTTCTGTTCGTCGTGGCCGTGGCCGTGCTCGCCCTCCTCGCCGGCGGCTTCTGGATGACCTCCCGCGTCAGGTACCGCGAGTCCCCGCGCCCCCGCCCCGACGAGCAGCCGAAGATGCCGCCGGGCGGCCCGGTGCACGAGGTCCGGGAGAGCAACCGGGAGGCGTCGGACGTACCGCGGACCGCCAAGGGAGAGCGGCCGCTCACCCCCTACGAACTGAGCAACATGGACACCAGGCCGGGCACGACGGAGTCGAAGGACCGCCCGCGCTGGAGCAAGGGCTCCAGCGGCTCGTTCGGCGGCGGAGGACTCGGCGCCCACTGAACCCGGCCCGCGACCCGGCCCGCGCCGGACCGCCGTGACGCCCCTAGGAAATGTCTCGGGCGGCGTCCAGGCGGCCGACGCGGGCCACGTTCTGGACGTCCTCCGGGTCCTGGCTGGGCTCGGCCGTGAACCAGGCGTCGAGGATCTCCGTCAGCACGGGGGCGGAGACCAGCCGGAGGCTCAGCGCGAGGACGTTGGCGTCGTTCCAGCGGCGCGCGCCGTCGGCCGTGGCGGCGTCCGTGCACAGGGCCGCGCGTACGCCCGGCACCTTGTTGGCGGCGATGGACGCGCCCGTCCCGGTCCAGCAGCACACCACCGCCTGGTCGGCCGTGCCGTCGGCCACCTCACGGGCGGCGGCCTGTGAGCAGACCGCCCACCGGGCGTCGTCCCCGGGCCGCAGCGCGCCGTGCTCCCGGACGTCGTGGCCACGGCGCCGCAGCTCGGCCACCAGGAGGCGGGCGACGGGTTCGTCCATGTCGGAGGAGACGGAGATCCGCATGCCCGGAGCGTAACGCCTGCCCGGCGGCCGCCGGGACCCCCGCCCGGCATGGTCACGCGCGGACGCCCTGGGGGTCCGGTCCGGTGCGCGAAGGGCGGGTCAGCGTCCGGTGCAGGTGTTCGAGGGCGTCCAGGAGGACCGAGCGGTGGTACCAGCTCAGCCAGGCCGCGGTGTCCGCGGCCAGCAGGGCGAACGCCTCGGCCTGCGCGGCGGTCGGGCGATGGCCGGCACCGGCCCAGTGCAGGCTGATCACACCGGTGCACGAGCCCGCGGAGGACAGCACCGGGATGCTCTGCACGGCGCGGGCCCCCGTCGTCAGCAGGGCGCACCGGCACTCGTCGGAGAGCAGCGGATCGGTGGCGACGTCGGGGACGCTCACCTGACGGCCCCGGGCGCGGGCCGCCGCGTCGGCGGTGCCCTCGCCCCGGCCGCGCGCGAGGTGGTCGAGGAACGTGTCCGCACAGCCGTGGTGCGTCTCCAGGGCCAGGGCGTTCACGGCCGGGTCCACGAGCTGGACGTATCCGGCGGGTGACTTGCCGATGGCCAGCGCCTCGTGCAGCACGGCGTCGATCATCTGCCGCCGGTAGCGGGGGTCCCGGCCGCCGCGGGCCAGGATCCGCAGCTGTGGCACGGGCAGGCACCGGCGGCCCGGGAACCACGCCTCGCCGCTCGGGGGCCGGGCCACCACCACGGCCGAGACGAGGACGCGCAGGGGCACGTTGAACCGCTGGGAGGCGTCGCGGAGCACCCGGAACGCGCTGCCGGCGTCGGGCAGGCCGTAGCGGACCATGAGCGTGCCCTGCGCCATGCCGATCACCGGTGCGGTGCGCACCCTGGCGCGCAGCGCGCGGACCTCCTTGTGCAGGTCCTCGTACGAGGGCCGCAGCGGATCGGCCATCTGCGACCGCCAGGCCGGCAGCTCCTCCACCCGGGAGGCGGCGCGGGCCAGCTCGCGCAGCGCCTCGTCGAGGGTCGCGTACAGCTGGACGCCGGGCAGCCGGGCCAGGTGCACCGCCTCGCGCACCCCGGGCCGGGCGCGGACGATGACCAGGTCCGGGCGGCCGGTGCGGGCCCGGGTCGTCTCGCTGAGCGTGCGCAGCACCGCGGCGCCGCCGAGCTGGACGTGGGCCATGTCGAGCACGGGGCGCAGTCCGGCGCGGTCCGCCTGGTGGAGGTGGCCGCGCAGTTCGTCCGACCAGGCCCGTGCGCCGTGGGCGTCGAGGCTGCCGGTCATGCGCAGCAGCAGCGCGCCTTCGGCGGGCAGTCCCTCGACGACCGAGGACTCGATGACGAGCGAAGCGGGTGCGGCCGGCCGGCCGGAAGAGGGTTTCATCGCATCACCCAGACAGGACGTCCCGAGGAAGTGGCTCGGCCTCTTCCTGACCTTGGCACCACCATGCACGGTAGGTGGCGCGTCCTCAAACGCGCCGTCCACCGCGCCGGTCGGGGCTACCGGTCCTGGTCGTGGGTGCCGGGCTCCGCGCGCACCGGTCCTCGGGCCGCCAGGGCGAGCAGGGCGGCGTCCAGGCAGGCGTGCAGGCGGACGCCGGGCAGACCCGCCGCGGTCAGGGTCTCGCGCACGTGCGGGCGGGGCTGTACGACGGACAGGGCGCGGCCGGAGCGGGTGCAGCCGCCCCCGGTCCCCCGGTGCAGGAGGTCGGCGGCGGAGCAGGCGATGTACACCTCGGTCAGGTCCAGCACGGCGTGATCACCGGCCTGGCCGGTCCGCTCGAGGTGGTCGGCGAGGGCCTCGGTGAACCGCCCGGCGTTGCAGGCGTCCACCGTGCCCCGGGCCGCCAGGACACTGACCCCGCCGAGGCCGGGACGGTGTTCGCGCGCGGTGCGCAGCAGCAGGGGGGCGGGGCCGCCGGGGCGGACGCGGGCGGGAGGGGACGGCTGACCGGTTTCCATGGGGCGGGGCTTCCTGGGCGGGGAGGAAGGTCGGCCGGCCGCTTCTTGACCGGGAGTTCACTGTGCCCTCCCCCGGACGCCGGACGCAACGACGGCCCATGGTGTGTCGTACCGGCAGGCGGTCCGCCGCCGTACCGCCGTGCGGGTGAGCCGGGGAGCCAGGGAGCCGGTGAGCCGATGAGCCGCGCCTGGGCCGCCGCCCGACCGTCAGGGTCCCGCGGGGGCGCTGGGCGGCGCTCGGCCCTTTGCTGTGCTGGGCAGCCCTTTGCTGTGCTGGGCAGCCCTTTGCTGCGCTGGGCGGCGCGCAGGGCCCTGCGGAGTGGCGTGCGCGCCGCCCGGGGTCCGCTGCCGCCCGCGGACGGCAGGCTGGTGCCGGGGGCGCTGGTCATGACGTTCCCGGGGCCCCGCACGGCCGGCCGAAGGATGCTGCGGGGCCCGGTCAGTGGGCGTGCGCCACCCGCGGTCCGGTCGGGTGGGAGTGGGCCCGGGCACCCCGCAGGAGGGTCAGGCAGACCGCGGCGACCTCGCCGGTGCCGATGCGCAGCAGGCGGGCGTCGGGGGTGCGGCCGTGCGGGTCGCCGGGCGGGCCGGGCTTCCACAGGGCCACGTGGTCCGGGCCGGGGGGCGGCCCCCACAGGCGCGGGGAGACCGGCCCGAACAGGGTGACGGATCGGGTGCCGTGGGCCACCGCGAGGTGGGCGAGCCCGGTGTCGCCGCTGAGGACCAGGGACGCCTCCGCGACCAGCGCGGACAGCTGCCCGAACGGCATGCCGCCGGTCAGCACGTCGTGGCCGGGCTGCCCGCCGCGTTCGGCGACCGAACGGACAAGGGCGTCCTCACCGGGGCCGCCGGTGAGCACCACGTGGTGCCCGGCGGCGCGCAGACACCGGACGACGGCGGCGTACCGCTCCCCCGGCCAGCGGCGGGAGCCCGAGGCGGCGCCGGGGTGCACCACGACCGCGCCCGGAGCCGGTGACGGCGTGCCGGGCCGGGGCAGCCGCAGGTCGCGGGGGTCGGCCGGGATGCCGTACCCGCGCAGGAAGGCGCACCAGCGGTCCCGTTCGTTGGCGTGGCCGAGCCAGGGCGGCCCGTCCGGGCAGGCGTGGGCGAGCAGTCTGCGCGGATGCAGGGCGGCCAGGGCGTCGCGGCTCTCGGGACCGTTGCCGTGCAGGTCGACGGCCACGTCGGGCGGTGGGCCGCTCCAGTGGCTCAGGTCCGGTACCCCGCGGCCCGGCGCCTCGGCCGCGAGGACGGCGTCGACGGCCCCGGTGGCCAGGGCGAGTTCACTGAGCCCGGGCGGCTGGGCGAGGACCAGCTGGTGGCCGGGGAAGGCCCGGCGGATGCCACGCAGCGCGGGCACGCCCGCCAGCAGGTCGCCGAGGCCCAGCGCACGCAGGACCAGTACGCGCGGGGAGTTCGTGGCGTGCTCGGTGATCACCGACGGAATCCTCCGGTGGGCGGGGGCATGAGGTGACGCGGTGGCGGGCGACGGGTGCCGGCCGGGTCAGGGGTGGAGCGGTGGCGGGCGACGGGTGTCGGCCGGGGGCATGAGGTGGAGCGGTGGCGAGCGGGCGGCTTGGCGGCGGCCGCTCGCCCGGGGCGGGCCGCGGGGCGTGTTCCCCGTGTCCGGCGCCACTCCTGGCGGTCTCGCGGGCAGGAGTACGGCACGCACCCCGACTGGCGGGCAGCGGGTGCCGACCCGGGGGCACGGGTGGTGCGGTGGCGGACGGCTGGTGCCGACCAGAGGCACAGGGTGGCGCGGTGGCGGCGGCAGGTGCCGGCGGGTCAGGGGTGGCGGCCGCCCGCCCGGGAGTCAGCAGGGCCTGTTCCCCGTGCGTGGCGCCGCTCACGGGCGGCCGACGGACGGGGGGACGGCACGCACCCCGGCCGCCCGTTCCCGTCAGGGGCCCGCTCACGCCCCGCCCGCGTGCTGAGCGTGTGGTGCTCATGTCGGCCGTCCCACGGTGGGCGCCGGGGCCGTCGCCGCGCGGCGAGCCAGGCCGGTGGTGGAGCGGCCGTCGAGGTAGGGCAGCAACAGGACCTGTCCGCCCCAGCTCTCCACCAGCGGCTGTTCGGGCAGCCGGGTCCGGGCGTAGTCGCCGCCCTTGGCCCAGATGTGCGGCCGGAGTTCACCGAGAATGCGTTCCGGGGTGTCCTCGTCGAAGACGGCCACGGCGTCCACGCACTCCAGGGCGCGCAGCACCCGCACCCGGTCGGTGGCCGGGACCAGGGGCCGGCCGTCACCCTTTCGGCGCCGCACCGAGTCGTCGGAGTTGACGCACACGACGAGGCAGTCGCCGGCCCGGCGGGCGGCCTGGAGCAGGGTGACGTGCCCGGCGTGCAGCAGGTCGAAGCAGCCGCCGGCGGCGACGACCGTGCCGCCGGCGGCCCTGACCCGGGCTGCGGTGCGCACGGCGTCGGCGGTGGTGTCGCCGTCACCGGCGG
>NZ_WWJT01000788.1 GCF_009865385.1 Streptomyces sp. SID486
AGGGCCGGGCGGCGGGCTGGCCGCTGTGGTCGGTGCTGCTGCTGTGCGCGGCTGCGCCGCTGGCCCTGGCCTTCCTCGCGGTGGAGCGGCGGGCGGAGCGCGGTGCCGGCGGTGCGCTGCTGCCGCCGTCGCTGCTGGCCGCGGCCGGGGTGCGCCGGGGTCTGCTGCTGGGGCTGCCGGTGTTCGTCGGTTTCGCGGGCTGGATGTTCGTGATGGCGGTCACGCTGCAGGAGGGGCTCGGGTACGGGGTGCTGCGGGCCGGGCTGACGCTGGTGCCGATGGGGGTGGCGCAGTTCGCCGCGTCGCTGCTGGCTCCCCGTGCCGTGCGGCGTCTCGGGGGGCGGGCGGTGTCCTGGGCGGCGGCGGTGCACATCGCGGGTCTGGCGGTGCTGGCGGGGACCGCGCTGCTGGGGCCCTGGCCGCGGCTGAGCCCGCTCGCCCTGGCCCCGGGCCTGGTGCTGTGCGGGGCAGCACAGGGTCTGCAGCTGCCGCTGTACTACCGGATCCTGCTGGCCGCGGTCCCGGACCGGCTGGCGGGCGCGGGCAGCGGGCTGGCGGCAACGCTCCAGCAGGCGTGTCTCGCGGTCGGGGTGGCGACGCTCGGCTCGCTGTTCCTGTCGCTGGCGCCCGGCGCCGGGATACGCAAGGCGCTGGTGGTGGTCCTGGCGGTGCAGGCGGCGGGGCTGGTGGGCCTGGGGCTGCTCGGGCTGCGGCTGCCCCGGGTACGGGACTGAACGGCCCGCTCGGAGCCGCCGCCCCGAACATCATGTACCACTCATTAGTTAACCGCACTATTGAAATCGGCGTACGATGGAGCGCATGCCAGAGTTGAGCCATCGCCGACGCATGCTCGTGCTCGGGATCTGCTGCATGAGCCTGCTGATCGTGAGCCTCGACAACACCGTGCTGAACGTGGCGCTGCCGTCGATGCAGCGCGACCTGCACGCCACCACCTCCGGCCTGCAGTGGACGATCGACGCCTACACCCTCGTCCTGGCCTCGCTGCTGATGCTGGCGGGCTCCACGGCCGACCGCATCGGGCGCAGACGGGTCTTCATGGCGGGCCTGGTGGTGTTCACCGTCGGCTCGCTGCTCTGCTCCCTCGCCCCCAGCCTGGAACTGCTGATCGTGTTCCGCATGGTCCAGGCGGTGGGCGGCTCGATGCTCAACCCGGTCGCCATGTCGATCATCACCAACACCTTCACCGACGCCCGCGAGCGCGCCCGCGCGATCGGCGTGTGGGGTGCCGTGGTCGGCATCTCCATGGCGGCCGGCCCGTTGGTCGGCGGGCTGCTGGTGCAGTCGGTGAGCTGGCGCTCGATCTTCTGGATCAACCTTCCCGTCGGGCTCGCCGCCCTCCTGCTCACCCTCCGCTTCGTCCCCGAGTCCCGCGCGCCCAGGGCCCGCCGTCCCGACCCGGTCGGCCAGCTGCTGGTGATCGCCCTGTTCGGCTCGCTGACGTACGCGATCATCCAGGCACCGGAGTCGGGCGCCGGCCCGGTGGCGCCGTTCGCCGCGGTCGCCGGGGCCGCCCTGCCGGCCCTGCTGTGGTACGAGCGGCGGCGCGTGGAACCCCTCGTCGACCTGCGCTTCTTCCGTTCGGCTCCGTTCAGCGGCGCCACGGTGATAGCGGTCAGCGCGTTCGCGGCGCTCGGCGGCTTCCTGTTCCTGTCCACCCTGTACCTGCAGAACGTACGCGGCCTCGACGCCCTGCACGCCGGCCTGTGGATGCTGCCGATGGCCGCGCCGACGTTCCTGTGCGCCCCGCTGTCCGGCCGCCTGGTCGGCACCCGGGGCCCCCGCCTGCCCCTGCTGATCGCCGGTACGGCGATGACCGCGAGCGGCGTGCTGTTCGCGGCCTTCGAGGCGGAGACGACGAACGCCACCCTCGTGCTCGGCTACGTCCTGTTCGGCATCGGCTTCGGCTTCGTGAACGCGCCGATCACCAACACGGCGGTGTCCGGCATGCCCCGCACCCAGGCGGGCGTCGCCGCCGCCGTCGCCTCCACCAGCCGCCAGCTGGGCCAGACACTCGGCGTCGCGGTGGTCGGCGCCGTCCTGGCCTCCGGCATCGGCTCGTCCCCGTACCGGCAGGCGTTCGTGCAGGCGGCCCGCCCCGGCTGGTGGATCCTGGCCGGCTGCGGCCTGGCGGTCCTGGTACTGGGGCTGCTCACCAGCGGCACCTGGGCCCGCCGCACCGCCGAGGAGACGTCCCGCAGGCTGGCGTCGCCCCAGACACCGGAGGTCGTCGGGGCCTCCGGGCGGGCCTGAGTCCCGGCCGGGGCGGCCGGCCCCGGCTCAGCGCTCCGGCACCGCCGACGCGATCGCGTGCAGCCGCTCCAGCCGCCGCCGGGTCTCGTCGTCCGCCGGGGTGTACGTCACCATGCGGGCGCCCAGCTGGGGCCCCAGCCACAGGTCGGTGTGTTCCAGCGTGAGGTGGCCGACGTACGGGTTGAGGAACTCCTTGGTCCGGGAGCGGTTGCCGACCACCTCGTACCGCTCCCAGTTCTCGCGGAACTCCGGGATCTGCTCCAGCCGTGCGAGGAGCATCCGCCAGGCCGGCTCACCGAGGTGGCCGGCCAGGGAGGCGCGCAGCCGGGCGACCATCAGGCGCCGGGACTCCTCCAGGTGCACGACGGCCGCCTGCCAGTCCGCGTTGGTGTGGACGAGCAGCATGCAGTTGCGGTCCTCGGGCGGGACCGCGTCCAGGTCGCCCAGGAGGCGGCCGTAGGTGCGGTTGTAGGCGAGGATGTCGTACCGGCTGTTCTGGATGCAGGCCGGGATCGGCTCCAGCCGGGCCAGCATCTCGCGCAGGGCGGGCGTGACGCTCGGGCAGCTCGCGGCCGGGGTCGGATCGGTCGCGCCGGCCAGTTGGAAGAGATGGACCCGCTCGCTGGCGTCCAGCCGCAGGGCGCGTGCCAGTGCGTCCAGCACCTGGACGGAGACCTGGATGTCCCGGGCCTGTTCGAGCCAGGTGTACCAGGTGACGCCGACCGCCGAGAGCTGGGCGACCTCCTCCCGGCGCAGTCCGGGGGTGCGCCGGCGCGCTCCGCGCGGCAGGCCCACCTCCTCCGGCGCGAGGCGCTCACGCCGGCTGCGCAGGAACACGGCCAGCTCGTTGCGGCGGATCTCCGCGCCCCCGGCTTGCTGCGCCGGGGCCTCCCGGGCCATGGTCGTCATACCCTCAAGGGTGCCGTGCCGGGGAGCCGGTTTCCAGGTGCTCGCGGTACCAGGATGAGAAGACTCTGGTACCAGGCTGAGCGGAGGCGCAGCCTCGGGGGCATGAGTGAAACCGTCACCGTCCCCGCCGTCCGGACGACGGCCGCACCGCCCGCGCTCGGCGGACCCGGGCTGTTCACCGTCCTGCTCGCCGCGGCGCTGCCGCTGGTCGACTTCTTCATCGTCAATGTGGCCCTGCCGACCATCGGGGCCGATCTCGCCGCGGGCGAGGCCGTGCTGGAGCTGGTCGTCGCCGGGTACGGGCTCGCGTACGCCGTGCTGCTCGTGCTCGGCGGGCGGCTCGGGGACCTGTTCGGCCGGCGCCGGCTGTTCCTCGGCGGTATGGCCGCGTTCGGGCTCACCTCGCTGGCCTGCGGGCTCGCGCCCGGCGCCTGGAGCCTGGTCGCGGCCCGGGTGGCGCAGGGTGCCTCGGCCGCCGCGATGCTGCCGCAGGTGCTCGCCACCATCCAGTCCGCCACGAGCGGCGCGCGCCGGGCGAAGGCCATGAGCCTGTACGGTGCCACGGCCGGACTGGCCATGGTCGCCGGGCAGATACTCGGCGGCGTGCTGGTCGCCGCCGATCTCGCCGGGACCGGATGGCGGGCGATCTTCCTGGTCAACGTGCCGGTGGTCGTGCTGGGGCTCGTGCTGGCCGCGCGGTTCGTCCCGGAGACGCGGTCGCAGCACCCCGAGCCCGTCGACGGGCCGGGCACGGTGCTGCTCGCGGTGTCCCTGCTGACGCTGCTCGCGCCGCTCACCGAGGGCCGGGCCGCCGGCTGGCCGCTGTGGACCTGGCTGTCGCTGGCCGCGTTCCCGTTCGCCGTGGCCGCGTTCTGGGTGGTGGAGCGGCGGGCCGACCGGGCCGGGCGGACCCCGCTGGTGCCGCCGAGCCTGTTCCGGGTGCCGTCCATGCGGCGCGGTCTGGAGCTGATCGTGCCGTTCTCCGTCGGCTTCAGCGGCTTCATGTTCGTGATCGCGCTGGCGCTCCAGCAGGGCGCCCGGCTCGGTCCGGTGGCGGCCGGTCTCACGCTCGCGCCGATGGCCGTGACGTTCCTGTTCGTCTCGCTCGCGGGGCCCCGGCTGATCGCCCGCTTCGGCACCCGGGTGGTCACCGCCGGAGCGGTGCTCCAGGGAGCCGGCGTGCTGCTGATCGTGCTGGCCGCCTGGCGGGACTGGCCGCACCTGGGCTTCGGGGTGCTGCTGCCGGGCACGGCCGTGGCCGGTGCCGGTCAGGCGCTCCAACTGCCCAACGTCATGCGGATCGTGATGTCCGAGGTGCCGCCCGCCCGGGCCGGCGTCGGCAGTGGCGTGATGGTCACCACCCAGCAGTCGGCACTGGCCCTGGGCGTGGCGACGCTGGGCACCCTGTTCCTGACCCTCGTGCCGCACCTGGGCATGCGGGACGCGCTCGTCGGCACGCTGCTGGTGCAGCTGGCCGGGATCGCGCTGACGGGCCTGCTGAGCCTGCGGCTGCCCCGGACGGTCGGCTGAACCGGGGGCCCGGCCGGCCCGGCGTGCGGCGGCCGGACCGGGTGACCGCCGGTCCCTCCGGTCCCCTCGCGGCCGGACCGGGTGACCGCCGGTCCCGCCGCTCCCCTCGCCGCCGGGCCGGGTGACCGCCGGTCCCACCGCCTCCTCGCGGCCGGGCGGTCCGGTCCGGGGAGCGGGGCGGGATCCCGGGCACCGGCAGCGCGGGCGCGGACGACTCCCGCCCGCGCCGATCCTGGCCCTGACCTGGTGTTCCCGCCGGAGACGAGAGGGTTCGCCGGCGGCCCCGAGTGGCCGGGACGGCGGTCGGGCGCCAGCCTGGGAAGGTCCATCGAGCGACAGGACGGGAGACACACATGACCTCCGTACTCCGTCACCACTGCCTCCGCGCGCTCGGCGCCGGTGCCCTGTCCGTGGCGCTGCTCTCCGGCGGGACGGCCGGCGCCCTGGCCGTCACCACCCCGGGCAGCTCCGGTTCGAGCCCCGGCTCCGGCGACGGCTCGGCCTCGATCAGCGTCAAGGCCGGCAAGTCCTCGGTCAAGGCCGGTGAGCAGGTGGTGTTCAGCGGGCGCACCAAGGGCCTGAAGATCGGCAGCCCGCTGGTGCTCCAGCACGAGAAGTCCGGCAAGTGGACCTCGCTGCGGGCGACTTCCAAGATCAAGAAGGGGAGCTCGTACGCCCTGCTCGCCAAGCTCAACACCAAGGGCACCGAGCACCTGCGCATCGCGGGCGTGAACTCCTCCGGGAAGGTCTACTCGCCCACGGTGACGGTCAAGGTGAACTGAGTCCGCGCACCAGCAGGTCCACGACCGCCTCGAACTCCTCCTGGACGCCGGGCCGCTGCCACTCCCTGGCGTAGCCGGGGTCGTGGAAGCGGCCCGTGGCGTGGAAGACGGCGCGGGCGGCGGCGGCCGGGTCGGGTGCCGTGAAGACGCCCGGCCCGGTCCCCGCCTCGATGATCCGGGTCAGCTGTCCGGTCAGGTCGGCGATGTGCTCGCCGACCACCGCGCCGTTCTCGTCGGTCAGCACCGTGTAGGTCGCGAACAGCTCGGGATCGTCGCCCGCCTTGTGCCGCTTGGCGTCGAACAGGGCGGTGAGCCACGCCCGCAGCCGCTCCTCGGGGCTGCCCTCGGCGGCGACGATCAGGGCGAGCCGCTGCGAGGTCCGGTCCAGCCAGCGCTTGGTGACCGCCTCGCGCAGCGCCGCCTTGGTACGGAAGTGCCGGTAGACACTGCCGTGGCTGACGCCCAGCGCGCGGGCCACGTCGACCACGGTGGCCTTGGCCGGGCCGTGCCGGCGCAGCACCTCCTCGGTGGCTTCGAGGATGCGCTCGGCGGTCAGGGTCTCGCTGGTCGGTGGCATGACTAGACCGTACCCGGCACCGGGATCAGCGCTCGCTGTCGAGGTGCGTCATCTGCGCGCTCGGGTAGCGGTCGCCGGCCGCGGCGTCCGCGGGCACCGCCTCCTCGATCGCCGCGAGGTCGGCCTCGTCCAGCGTGACGTCCAGCGCGCCCAGCGACTCGGCCAGCCGGTCGCGGGTGCGGGCGCCGACCAGCGGCACGATGTGCTCGCCGCGGGAGAGCACCCAGGCGATGGCGGTCTGGGCGACCGTGACGCCCTTCCGCTCGGCGATCTCGCGCAGCGCCTCGACGAGGTCGAGGTTGTGCCGGAGGTTGTCGCCCTGGAAGCGGGGCGAGTGGGCGCGGAAGTCGGTCGCGGCCAGCTGCCGGTCGCGGGAGAAGTGGCCGGAGATCAGGCCGCGGGAGAGCACGCCGTACGCGGTGACGCCGATGCCCAGTTCACGGGTGACCGGCAGGATCTCCCGTTCGATGCCCCGGGAGATCAGCGAGTACTCGATCTGGAGGTCGGCGACCGGTGCGGTGGCGGCGGCCCGCCGGATGGTCTCGGCGCCGACCTCGCTCAGGCCGACGTGCCGGACGTACCCCTTCTCGATCAGTTCGGCGATCGCGCCGACGGTCTCCTCGATCGGCACGTCCGGGTCGAGGCGTGCGATCCGGTAGACGTCGATGTGGTCGACGCCGAGGCGCTGCAGGGAGTAGGCGGCGAAGTTCCGCACGGCGGCGGGCCGGCCGTCGTATCCGCTCCAGTTGCCTTCCGGGTCGCGCAGGGCGCCGAACTTGACGCTGGTCAGAGCCTTTTCCCGCAGGGCCGGGGGTGCCGTGCGCAGGGCCTCGCCGATGAGCATCTCGTTGTGGCCCATGGCGTAGAAGTCGCCGGTGTCCAGCAGGGTCACGCCCGCTTCGAGGGCGGCGTGGATCGTCGCGACGGACTCCGCGCGGTCGGCGTCGCCGTACAGCGCGGACATGCCCATGCAGCCGAGGCCGAGGGCGGAGACCTGGGGGCCGGTGGTTCCGAGGGTTCGGGTTCGCATCGTCATGCCACCAGCGTGACATAACAGATGACAGATTTCAATATCTGTCAGTCCAACTTCGTCAGCCCTCCCGGGGAAATGGTCCAGACCTATTGACGAGAGGTCTGGACCAGCGCACTGTCATGCCTACGACACCTCTCCGATCCCCGCCCTCACCGATCCCCACCGGGAGGCCCCATGCTCCGCCGCACCCTGCGCCTGCTCACCGCCGCCCTCACCACGGCCGTCCTCGCCCCGCTCGCGATCGCCGCCGCGCCCGCCGCCTCCGCCGCCGACACCTGCGCGGTCAAGTCACGCCCGGCCGGCAAGGTGCTCCAGGGCTACTGGGAGAACTGGGACGGCTCCGCCAACGGCGTCCACCCGCCCTTCGGCTGGACCCCGATCACCGACTCGCGCATCCCCGCCCACGGCTACAACGTGATCAACGCGGCCTTCCCCGTGATCCGTTCCGACGGCACGGCACTGTGGGAGGACGGCATGGACACCGGCGTGAAGGTGGCCACGCCCGCCGAGATGTGCGCGGCCAAGGCGTCCGGCCAGACGATCCTGCTCTCCATCGGGGGCGCGGCGGCCGGTATCGACCTGAACTCGTCCGCCGTCGCCGACCGCTTCGTGGCGACGATCGTCCCGATCCTGAAGAAGTACAACTTCGACGGTATCGACATCGACATCGAGACGGGCCTGACGGGCAGCGGGGACATCAGCCGGCCCTCCGCGTCGCAGAGCAACCTGATCCGCATCATCGACGGGATCCTCGCGCAGATGCCGTCGAACTTCGGCCTGACGATGGCGCCCGAGACGGCCTACGTGACCGGCGGCAGCATCACCTACGGCTCGATCTGGGGCGCGTACCTGCCGGTCGTCAAGAAGTACGCCGACAACGGCCGCCTGTGGTGGCTGAACATGCAGTACTACAACGGCAGCATGTACGGCTGCTCCGGAGACTCCTACTCGGCCGGCACGGTGCAGGGCTTCACCGCGCAGACCGACTGCCTGAACAAGGGGCTCGTGGTCCAGGGCACGACGGTCAGGGTGCCGTACGACAAGCAGGTGCCGGGACTGCCCGCCCAGTCCGGCGCGGGCGGCGGCTACATGTCACCGTCCCTCGTCTCCCAGGCGTGGAAGCACTACGGCACCTCGCTCAAGGGCCTGATGACGTGGTCGGTCAACTGGGACGGCGCGAAGAACTGGACCTTCGGCGACAACGTGAAGGCACTGCAGGGCCGCTGACCGGGCCCGGACACACGGATGCCGGACGGGCTGAGCATCGGCCCGTCCGGCATCCGGCGTGGTGACTAGGCGCCGACGAGGCGCTGGGCCAGGTAGCCCTCGATCTGGTCGAGCGACACGCGCTCCTGCTTCATCGAGTCACGCTCGCGCACGGTGACCGCGTTGTCCTCGAGCGTGTCGAAGTCGACGGTCACACAGAACGGCGTACCGATCTCGTCCTGGCGGCGGTAGCGGCGGCCGATGGCACCGGCGTCGTCGAACTCGATGTTCCAGTTCTGCCGCAGCGCCTGCGCCAGCCCCTTGGCCTTGGGGGACAGCTCCGGGTTGCGGGACAGCGGGAGCACCGCGACCTTCACCGGGGCGAGGCGGTGGTCGAGCCGCAGGACGGTCCGCTTCTCCATCTTGCCCTTGGCGTTGGGCGCCTCGTCCTCGACGTAGGCGTCCAGCAGGAACGCCAGCATCGCGCGGCCGACACCGGCCGCCGGCTCGATGACGTACGGCGTCCAGCGCTCGCCGGCCTCCTGGTCGAAGTAGGAGAGGTCCTGGCCGGAAGCCTTGGCGTGGGCACCCAGGTCGTAGTCGGTGCGGTTGGCGACACCCTCCAGCTCGCCCCACTCGCTGCCGCCGAACTGGAAGCGGTACTCGATGTCGGCGGTGCGCTTGGAGTAGTGGGAGAGCTTCTCCTTCGGGTGCTCGTACCAGCGCATGTTCTCCTCACGCAGGCCCAGGCCCCGGTACCAGTTCCAGCGCTGCTCCATCCAGTATTCCTGCCACTGCTCGTCCTCGCCGGGCTTGACGAAGAACTCCATCTCCATCTGCTCGAACTCGCGGGTGCGGAAGATGAAGTTGCCCGGCGTGATCTCGTTGCGGAACGACTTGCCCATCTGGGCGATGCCGAACGGCGGCTTGCGGCGCGAGGTGGTCTGCACCTGGGCGAAGTTCGTGAAGATGCCCTGGGCGGTCTCGGGCCGCAGGTAGGCGACGGAGCCGGAGTCCTGGGTCGGGCCGAGGTGGGTGGAGAGCAGACCGGAGAACTGCTTGGGCTCGGTGAACTGGCCCTTGTTGCCGCAGTTGGGGCAGTTGACGTCCGCCAGGCCGTTCGCCGGGGCGTGGCCCTTCTTCTCCTCGTACGCCTCCTCCAGGTGGTCGGCGCGGAACCGCTTGTGGCACGAGGTGCACTCGGTCAGCGGGTCCGTGAAGGTGGCGACGTGGCCGGAGGCGACCCAGACCTCGGAGGCGAGGATCACGGACGAGTCGATGCCGACGACGTCCTCGCGCGACGTCACCATGTAGCGCCACCACTGGCGCTTGATGTTCTCCTTGAGCTCGACACCCAGGGGTCCGTAGTCCCAGGCGGCACGCTGTCCGCCGTAGATCTCACTGCACGGGAAAACGAAGCCACGGCGCTTGCTCAGGCTGACGATGGTGTCGATCTTGTCGGCGGCCACGGTGCTCTCTTCATAACGACGACGGGCGTGTGAAGCGAGATGCTTCCAGCGAATGATTCAGGTTACCGGCGCAGGCTCCCCCACGACCAAATCGGCCCCTGCCAAGACCACCTGATGAGCATTGTTGACAACGGTTTCCATGTTAGTTGAAAATGACTGTCATGAACGTACGACGACGCCTCATACCCGCCGCCGCGGTCACCGCGGTCACCGCACTCGGGATCGGCACGCTCTCGGCCTGCTCCGGCGACACCGCGGTGGCGGCCAACACCGGCAAGTTCGACGTCGTCGCGTCGTTCTACCCCATGGCCTTCCTCGCCGAGCGGATCGGCGGGGACCACGTCCACGTCACCACGCTCACCTCCCCCGGCCAGGAACCGCACGACCTGGAGATCAGCCCCAAGCAGATCGCGTCGCTGGAGGAGTCCGACGCGGTCCTGTACCTGAAGGGCCTCCAGCCCTCCGTCGACGACGCGGTGGCCCAGTCCCCGGTCGGCACGAAGATCGACGCGGCCTCCCTGACCACCCTGGAGCACCACGGCAACGAGGTCGGCGGCCACGCGGCCGGACACGACACCCACGAGGGCGACGAGGACGCGGGCAAGGACCCGCACATCTGGCTCGACCCCGTGCGGTACGCCCAGGTCGCCCGGGGTGTGGCCGGGGCCTTCGAGAAGGCCGACCCGAAGCACGCGGCCGACTACAGGAAGAACACCGCGAAGCTGGTCGGGGAACTGGACGCCCTGAACGCGCGGTTCGAGCGGGGGCTCGCGCACACCGGCAGCCGGGTCTTCATCACCACGCACGCCGCGTTCGGCTACCTCGCCGAGCGCTACGGCCTCACCGAGGAGGCGATCAACGGTCTCGACCCCGAGTCGGAGCCGAGCGCCGCCCGGATCAGGGACCTGGAGGGGATGGCCGAGGCGGACGGGGCCACCACCGTCTTCTACGAGACCCTGGTCAGCGACAAGACCGCCCGGACCGTCGCGGACGACGCGGGCCTGAAGACCGACGTCCTCGACCCGATCGAGGGCATCACCGACAAGTCCCGGGGCAAGGACTACATCGCGGTCCAGGAGGCCAACCTCAAGGCCCTCCGCGCAGCCCTGGGCGCCAAGTGAGCGGCACGGGAGGCAAGATGACCGGCGAACCCGTCATAACCCTGCGCAAGGTGACCGCCGAACTCGGCGCGCGCCCCGTCCTGCGCGGCATCGACCTGACCGTCGGCCGCGGCGAGGTCGTCGCGCTGCTGGGCGCGAACGGGTCCGGCAAGTCCACGGCGATCCGCACGATCATCGGCCAGGTGCCCGCCGGCAGCGGCACGGTCGAGCTGTTCGGCACCCCGCGCCGGTCCTTCCGGGACTGGGCGCGCGTGGGCTACGTGCCGCAGCGCACGAGCGCCGCGGGCGGCGTCCCGGCGACGGTCACCGAGATCGTCTCCTCCGGCCGCCTCTCCCGCACCCGCTTCGGGCTCTTCCGCAAGGCCGACCGGGAAGCCGTCCGCCGGGCCCTGGAACTGGTCGGCATGGCCGACCGCGCCAAGGACTCCGTGACCGCCCTGTCCGGCGGCCAGCACCAGCGCGTGCTGATCGCCCGCGCGCTGGTCGCCGAGCCCGAACTGCTGATCATGGACGAGCCGATGGCGGGCGTCGACCTGGCCAGCCAGGAGGTGCTGGCCCGGACGCTGCGGCAGCAGGTCGAGGCCGGTACGACGGTCCTGCTGGTGCTGCACGAACTCGGCCCGCTGGAGCCGCTGATCGACCGGGCGGTCGTCCTGCGCGACGGCTGCGTCCTGCACGACGGGCCGCCCCCGCGGGCCGTCGGCCAGCACGCCCTGCCCGGCCACGACCACGTACACCCGCACGCACCCGCGGGCGCCGAACCGATCCGCACGGGACTGCTGAGCTGATGGACTTCCTGAACTACGAATTCATGCAGCGGGCGCTCCTGGCGGCCGTCCTGGTCGGCATCACCGCGCCCGCGGTCGGCATCTACCTGGTCCAGCGCCGCCAGGCCCTGATGGGCGACGGCATCGGACACGTGGCCATGACCGGCGTCGGCCTCGGCTTCCTGCTCTCCACCTCCCCCGTGTGGATGGCGACGGCCGTCTCCGTCCTCGGCGCGGTCCTGATGGAGCTGATCCGCTGGTACGGCAGGACGCGCGGCGACATCGCCCTCGCCATGCTGTTCTACGGCGGCATGGCCGGCGGTGTGATGCTGATCAACCTCGCGCCGGGCGGCTCCAACGCCAACCTGACCTCGTACCTGTTCGGCTCGCTGTCGACGGTGTCCCCGTCCGACGTGACGGCCATCTGCGTCCTGGCCGCCTTCGTCCTGCTGGTCACGCTGGGCCTGCGCCGCCAGTTGTTCGCGGTCAGCCAGGACGAGGAGTTCGCGCGGGTCACCGGGCTGCCGGTACGCGCCCTGAACCTGCTGACGGCGGTCACCGCGGCCGTGACCGTGACGGTCGCCATGCGGGTCGTCGGCCTGCTGCTGGTGTCCGCGCTGATGGTCGTGCCGGTGGCGGCGGCTCAGCAGCTCACCCGGAGTTTCACCGTCACCTTCGTGATCGCCGTGGCGATCGGTGTGGCCGTGACCGTCAGCGGCACGATCACCTCCTACTACCAGGACGTCCCGCCGGGCGCCACGATCGTCCTGTTCACCATCGCCGGGTTCATCGCGCTGACCGCGCTGGCCACCCCGCTGGCCCGGCGGCGCGCCCGTGCGGCGGCAGCGGAACCGGTCGCCGGAGACCCGGCGGAGTGCTCGATCCCGGCCGCCCGGGAGGCCGGCGAGGAGATCGGCGTCTGACCGCGGACGAGCCGGGCTGGCACAATGGCCCGGCAGACGCCAGACGTGAGGAGGAACGGTGACGACCGCTGGACCGCCCGTGAAGGGCCGCGCGACCCGCCAGCGTGCAGCCGTGGCGGCGGCCCTGGACGAGGTCGACGAGTTCCGCAGCGCCCAGGACCTGCACGACATGCTCAAGCACAAGGGCGACTCCGTCGGTCTGACCACGGTCTACCGCACCCTCCAGTCCCTCGCCGAGGCCGGCGAGGTCGACGTCCTGCGCACCTCCGACGGCGAGTCGGTCTACCGCCGCTGCTCCACCGGTGAACACCACCACCACCTGGTCTGCCGCACCTGCGGCAGGGCGGTCGAGGTGGAGGGCCCCGCGGTGGAGAAGTGGGCGGAGGCGATCGCCGCCGAGCACGGTTACGTCAACGTGGCCCACACGGTGGAGATCTTCGGCACGTGCGCCGAGTGCGCCTCCGCCGTGGGCTGAGGCTCGGACGCGGGTGAGGCTGCGGTCCAGGATCGACCGCAGCCGGCCGGCGTCCGCCGCGTCGCTCCGCGGCGTACCGCTTCGTGGCCGTGGCCGTGAGGCGGGATCGTACAGCCGTCCCCGGCCGCGGATCAGCCGCGGCCGAAGCAGCGCTCCAGCTCGTCCAGGTCGTAGAACGCGCTGCCCTTCGTGACCGGGTGGCAGTCCGCCTTGAACGCCGTCTCCTTCTCGTCGTAGAGCATGCGGACCAGGCGGCGGTCGCCCTTGCCGAACACGTCCCACTGGATGTTCGCGCCCAGCGGGGCCACGGAGGCGCCGCGCCAGGGATTGCCGGCGTACGTGTACGGCTCACCCGGCGTCGCCGGTTCCGTGCTGCCCGGCAGCCCCATCAGCGCGGCCAGCGGGATGATCTCCTCGGCGTGGGTGAACCGCAGCTCGGCACCGAGGTCACCGGTACCGGCGTGCGCGTCCTCGGCCTTGCGGAAGAAGTCGTCGAGGAGGACACCGGCCATCTTGTAGGTGATGTCGCTGCCGGCGAACCCGGGGCCCTTCTCGTAGAAGTCCTCGGCGTCGGAGAGGTAGCCGAACCAGGCCGCGTCCGCGCGGGAGACGTAGCGCTCCATGCCCCAGCCCCTGCCGTCCGGGCTCTCCTCGCTCATCGCCGGGGCGATGGCGTACAGGTCGTAGACGGCCCGTGCGGCGCCGACCTGGTCGGTGATCTGCGCGACGAAGGAGTCCTCGAAGATCTTGCGCAGCACGCTGCGGGCGGCCTTGCGGGTCCTCGGCTGACCGGTGATGCCGCTCAGGGTGTCCTTCAGGCGCTGGTCGTTCGCTATGTAGTCCCGGTAGGCGGCGCCGCCCGCGGCCTTGTGGAAGTACAGCAGGTCCTTGTCGGTGCGGGCCGGGCCGATCAGCGGCTGGAGCCCGGGCTCGGCGGCGGCGAGGGCGTCCGCGAAGACGGTGCCGCTGTCCACGGCGCGCCCCTGCCCGGAGCTGACGACGTCGACCCTCTCCCCGCGGTCGGCGATCCGGGCGAACAGCGACGGCAGCCGCCGCTCCATGCGCACGGCCGCGTCCGCCAGCTCCCGCCGGCCCCGCCCGCTGAGGTTGCCGTAGCCGGTCTTCGCCATGGCGGCCCGCAGGGCGCGCACCTTCGGCCCGAACGCGCGGCCCCGGCGGGTCAGCAGGCCCTCGGCCTCGGCCTTGTCCCACAGGGCGAGGATCAGGTCCGCGTCCTCGCTGTCGGTGGCCGCCCGGGACCCGTGCCGGGAGACGTTCTCGGTGAAGACCGGGACGAAACCGGCCGGGGCCTGCTGGTAGCCGTGCGGATTCCGCCCGGGCTCGTACGGCGCCTTCGTGCCGTAGCTCTCGCGGTGCGCGGGCCCGTCGGCGGCGTGCGCGGGCAGCGCGGTGAGCAGCAGGGCGCCGAGGGCGATGACGGGGAAGAGACGTCTCATGAGTCCCGCATCCTCGGCGGCCCGCGTGAACGGAGGACGGCTACGAGGTGGCGTCACCCTTCATGGCGGCTTCCATGGCGATCAGTTCCTCGTTCGGCACGGCTCCGCCGAAGCGCCGGTCCCGGGAGGCGAACTCCATGCAGGCCCGCCACAGGTCACGGCGGTCGAAGTCGGGCCACAGCACGTCCTGGAAGACCATCTCGGCGTAAGCGCTCTGCCAGAGCAGGTAGTTGGAGGTGCGCTGCTCGCCGCTCGGGCGCAGGAACAGGTCCACGTCCGGCATGTCCGGGTAGTACAGGTACTTCTGGACCGTCTTCTCGCTGACCTTCGACGGGTCGAGCCGGCCCGCCTTCACGTCCTCCGCGATGGCCTGCGCCGCGTCGGCGATCTCGGCGCGCCCGCCGTAGTTCATGCAGAAGTACAGGGTGAGCAGGTCGTTGTCCTTGGTCTGTTCCTGGGCGACCTGGAGTTCCTTGGCGACCGACTTCCACAGCTTGGGCATGCGCCCCACCCAGCGCACCCGGATGCCGAGCGCGTCGAGCTGGTCGCGGGTCCTGCGGATGAAGTCACGGTTGAAGTTCATCAGGAAGCGGACCTCGTCGGGCGACCGCTTCCAGTTCTCGGTGGAGAAGGCGTACAGCGAGATGTTGCGCACGCCGACCTCGATCGAGCCCTGGAGCACGTCCAGCACCCGCTCGGCGCCGACCTTGTGGCCCTCCGTGCGCGGCAGACCGCGCTCCTTGGCCCACCGGCCGTTGCCGTCCATGACGATCGCGACGTGGTTCGGCACCAGCTCGCCCGGGAGCTTGGGTGCGCGGGCACCGGACGGATGCGGCTCCGGCGCCCTGTACTCGCGCCGCTGGCGCCCCAGGATCCCGCGTACGACCATGTCCTTCTCGTCTCCTCGACCGTGAACTACTTCTCTACGTACCTGAGGGAGCGCAGCCCGCGCTCCAGGTGCCAGTGCAGGTAGGCGGACACCAGCCCGCTGCCCTCGCGGACGTACCGTGCCTCGCAGGCGTCCGCCGTCTCCCAGTCTCCCGTAAGCAGCGCACCCAGCAGTACCAGAGTCTGCGGGGACGGTACGACGCTGCCCGCCACCCGGCAGTCGGTGCAGACGGAGCCGCCGGAGGCGACCGAGAAGAAGCGGTTCGGGCCGGGCATCCCGCACTTCGCGCAGTCGGTGAAGCTGGGCGCGTAGCCGTTGACGGCCAGGGAGCGCAGCAGGAACGCGTCGAGGACGAGATGGGGGGCGTGCTCCCCCCGGGCGAGCGTCCGCAGCCCGCCGACCAGCAGCAGGTACTGCTGGACGGCCGGCTCGCCCTCGTGGTCCGTGAACCGCTCGGCCGTCTCCAGCATGGCCGTCCCGGCGGTGTACCGGGCGTAGTCGGTGACGATCCCGCCGCCGTACGGAGCGATCGTCTCGCTCTGCGTGCACAGCGGCAGCCCGCGCCCGACCAGCTCGCTCCCGCGCGCGAAGAACTGCACGTCGACGTGGGAGAACGGCTCCAGCCGGGCTCCGAACTTCGACTTGGTGCGCCGCACGCCGCGCGCCACGGCCCGCACCCGCCCGTGACCGCGCGTGAGCAGCGTGATGATCCGGTCCGCCTCGCCCAGCTTCTGGGTGCGCAGCACGATGCCGTCGTCGCGGAACAGACTCATGCCCACCATTCTCGCCCATGGCGCCGAGTGGCCGGGCTCACCTGCCGCCGCCGGGGCACCCCGCCCCGGGCTGCGGGCGCTGCGGGCTCCCGGCACCGACGGCGTCCCGCTCCCCTACGCCATTCGTGTGCGCTGTCTTGACCGCCCCCACGGCCCCTCCTATGGTCGCGCTACCGACCGGACGTAGGACGTAGGACGTCGTACCTCACCTCCCACCCCTCCCCCACCCACCTGCTGGAGGATCCGTGCGCGACGACGTGAACCCCGACGTACCGGCACCGCGCCGCCGGTCGTTGCTGAAGGGCGCGGGAGCGCTGGGGGCCGGCGCGCTGCTGGCGGGCTGTTCGACCGGGCCGGAGTCGACCAACGAGACCGGCGGCGGGGGCAGCGGCAAGGACCGCACGCTGACCGCCGTCATCGGCTACGGCAACGACGGCAGCTGGGACCCGACCCAGACGGCGTCGGCGTTCGCGATGGCCGCGAACAACCACATCTACGAGGGGCTGCTGGACACCGACCCGATCACCCGGGCGCCGTACCCCGCGCTGGCCACCGAGGTGCCGAAGGACCCGGGCGCCACCCGCTGGCGGTTCACCCTGCGCCCCGGCGCGACCTTCCACGACGGCGAGCCGGTGACCGCCGACGACGTCGTGTTCGTCTTCGACCGGATCCTGGACCCGAAGACCCAGACCCTCGCCAAGGGCTTCTTCGCCCCCTGGCTGGACTCGGTGCGCAAGGCCGACGCGCGCACCGTGGAACTGGTGCTGAAGTTCCCCTTCCCGGACGGGCTCTCGCGGCTCACGCTGGCCAAGGTCATGCCGAAGCACGTCTATTCGCGGCCCGGCGCCTGGGACGACGCGATCAAGGGGCTGGCCGTGGGCTCGGGGCCGTACCGGCAGACCGCGCACCACCCCAAGTCGAACACCACCTTCGAGGCGTTCGCCGGCTACAACGGCCCCCGCAGGCCCGCCTTCCGCCGGATGAACTGGCTGACGATAGTGGACGCCGCCCCGCGCGTCGCCAAGATCTCCGGGACCGGCGCGGGCGCGCAGATCGCCGACAACATCCCCTACGCCAACATCGCGCGGCTGGAGCAGGGCGGCCTGAAGGTGGCCGGCGGCGCCGGGATGAACAACCTCTTCCTGATGTTCAACACCCGGCACAAGCCCTTCGACGACGTCCGGGTGCGGCAGGCCCTGCACTACGCCATCGACACGGAGAAGATGGTGCAGGTCGCGCTGAAGGGGCACGGCAAGCCCGCGTCCTCGTTCCTCGACGAGGGCAACCCCGGCTACCGGCGGGCCGCGACCGTCTACGACCACGACCCCGACAGGGCCAGGGCGCTGCTCAGGGCCGCCGGGGTGAAGGATCTGAAGATCGAGATCCTGGCGGTCAACGTCAGCTGGATCGTGGACTGTCTGCCGACCGTCAAGTCCTCCTGGGACGCGATCGGCGTGGAGACCACGCTGGCACCGCAGGAGACCACGGCCGTGTTCACCAAGATGGACCAGAAGCAGGACTACCAGGTGGTGGCGGCGGCCTCCAACCCGAACCAGTTCGGACTCGACGCCGACCTGATCATGCACTACAACTACGGCCCCGAGAACCTGTGGATGCAGTACACGCGGTGGGCCGGCGACCCGGTCGCCAGGCAGCTCTTCAAGGACATGGACCGGGCGACCCGGGAACCGGATCCCGCGAAGAAGAGGACGATGGTCCAGGACTACGTCGACGTCGTCGCCGAGCAGGCCGTGCTCTACCCGGTCGTCCACAACGAGCTGATGACCGCCTGGGACGCGCGCAAGCTCAGCGGGATAAGGGCGCAGCCCTACCCGGGCGTCAACCTCCTGCAAGCCCGCTGGATCTGACGGCATGACGACGGTCGTACGGATCCTGCTCCGCCGGGTCGCCCTGCTGGTGCCGCTGCTCCTCGGCATCGTGCTGTTCGTGTTCCTGGTCATGCGGTTCTCGGACGTCGACCCGGCGTCCGCGTTCTTCCAGGGCGCCAATCCGACTCCGCGGCAGCTGCACGACTTCCGGGAGCGCAACGGGCTGCTGGACCCGCTGCCCGTGCGCTACGTCCACTTCGTCGGTGACCTGGTCCACGGCGACCTGGGCACCAGCGCGCTCACCCGTGCCCCGGTGGTCGACCAGGTCACCACCGCCCTGCCGCTCACCCTCCAGCTGACCTTCCTGGGCCTCGCCGTCGCGGTCGTGCTGGCGCTGACCGGCGGGGTGACGGCGGCGGTGTACCGGGACCGGCTGCCGGACCAGGTCATCCGGGTCGTCTCGCTGGTCGGGGTGGCCGCGCCGGGGTTCTGGCTGGCGCTGCTGATGATCCAGTACCTGGCCGTGGACCGGGGCTGGTTCCCGACCGGCGGCTACATCAACCCCGCCGACTCCGTCACCGGATGGCTGCGGACGATGGCGCTGCCCGCCTTCGCCCTGTCCCTGCCGGTCGCCGCCCAGCTGACCCGGATCGTCCGGACCTCGGTGGTGGAGGAGCTGGACAAGGACTACGTGCGCACGGCCGTCGGGAGCGGGCTGCCGCCCCGGGTGGTCGTCGGCCGGAACGTGCTGCGCAACGCCCTGGTCAATCCGCTGACCGTGCTCGGTCTGCGGGTCGGCTACCTGCTGGGCGGCGCCGTCGTGATCGAGACGATCTTCTCGCTGCCCGGCATGGGGAAGCTGATGATCGACGCCGTGCAGAACGGCGATCCGGCCGTCGTCCAGGGCGTCGTGCTGACCACGGCCACCGGGTTCGTCGTCGTCAACCTCGTCATCGACATCCTGTATCTGCTGGTCAACCCACGACTGAGGGCGGGCTGATGGTCACGCGCGCGAGTCTCGCCCAGCGGCTGTCGCGGCCCGGCGTCCGGCTGCGCGGCCCACGCAGGCTGCCGCTGCCGTCCAAGGCCGCCGTCTGCTTCCTGGCCCTGGTCGTCCTGGTCGCCGTCCTCGCGCCGGTGCTGGCGCCGCACGACCCGCTCGACCAGCAGGACCCGGCCGGCGGGACCGGGGCGCCGTCCGCCGGGCACTGGATGGGGCAGGACAGCCTGGGCCGGGACATCCTGAGCCGGCTGATGTACGGCGCCCGGTGGTCGCTGGCGATCGGGCTGGGGGCGACCGCGCTCGCGCTCGTGGTGGGCGCGCTGCTCGGGGCGCTCGCCGCGACCTCCCGCAAGGCGCTCGACGAGACGCTGATGCGCTGTCTGGACGTCGTGATGGCGTTCCCGGGGATCGCGCTCGCGGCCGTGCTGGTCGCCGTGTTCGGCGGCGGGATCAGCGTGCTGATCTGCGCGATCGCCTTCCTGTTCACGCCGCCGGTGGCGCGGGTGGTGCGGGCCAACGTGCTGGACCAGTACGGCGAGGACTACGTGACGGCGGAACGGGTGATCGGGGCCCGCACCCCGCACATCGTGCTGCGGCACGTGGCCGTCAACTGCGCTGCCCCGGTCCTGGTGTTCTGCACCGTCCAGGTCGCCGAGGCGATCGTCTTCGAGGCGTCGCTGTCCTTCATCGGCGCGGGTGTGCGGCCCCCGGACCCGTCCTGGGGCAGTGTCATCGCCGACGGCAAGAACATGGTGCTGACCGGTGGCTGGTGGGCGACCGTCTTCCCCGGTCTGCTGATCCTGCTCACCGTGCTGTCGCTGAACGTGCTGTCCGAGGGCGTGTCGGACGCGTGGGCGGCGCCCGCCCCGCGGGAGGTGAGGGCGCCCGAGGACCGGCTGGAGACACCCGAGCCGGGCACCGGTGAGGTGCTGCCGCTGCCCGGCCTCACCGAGGCCGCCCGGCGGCTGCGGTCCCGGGCGCGGCCGCTGCCCGACCGCGGCGGGCAGCCGGTGCTCGCCGTGGAGAACCTCGCCATCGGCTTCCCGGACCGGCACCGGGGCGTGGACATCGTGGCCGGGGTCAGCTTCGAGGTGCACCCCGGGGAGGTGCTCGGCCTGGTGGGCGAGTCGGGGTGCGGGAAGTCGCTGACCGCGCTCACGGTCATGGGGCTCCAGCCGAAGGGAGCGCGGGTGAGCGGCCAGGTGCGGTTCCGGCAGCGGAACCTGCTCACCGAGCCGGCGCGGGCGCGGCGGCGGCTGCTCGGCCACGAGATGGCCATGGTCTACCAGGACGCGCTGTCCTCGCTGAACCCGGCCATGACCATCCGTGCCCAGTTGAAGCAGCTCGTCCGGCGCGGTGGCCGCCGCGGGCCGCGGGAGCTGCTGGCGCTGGTCGGTCTCGACCCCGAGCGCACCCTGCGCAGCTATCCGCACGAGCTGTCCGGCGGGCAGCGCCAGCGGGTGCTGATCGCCATGGCCCTCTCCCGGGAGCCGAGGCTGATCGTCGCCGACGAACCGACCACCGCCCTGGACGTCACCGTGCAGGCGCAGGTCATGGAGCTGCTGCTCAGGCTGCGGGCGGAGCTGGGCTTCGCACTGATCCTGGTCTCGCACGACCTGGCGCTGGTCGCCGACGTCACCGACCGGGTGGTGGTGATGTACGGCGGGCAGATCGTGGAGACCGGGGTGACCGCGGACCTGGTGGCGGCCCCGGCCCACCACTACACGCGCGGGCTGCTCGGCAGTGTGCTCTCGCTGGAGTCGGCCGCGGAGCGGATGACCCAGATCAAGGGGGTCGTGCCGTCGCCCGCCGACTTCCCGGCGGGCTGCCGGTTCGCCGACCGCTGCCCGCTCGCCACCGAGGTGTGCCACCGCACCGCCCCGGTCCTCGCGGGCACCCCGGTGCACACGGCCGCCTGCCACCGTCCGGCGGTGGAGCTGACGTCCGCCGAGAGCGAGGAGGCCCTGCAGTGACCGCTGTCGTGGAGGTGCGGGACGCGCACGTCGTGCACAGGGCGCGCAGCGGCGGCCTGTTCCGGCGGGACCGGGTGTACGCCCTGACCGGCGCCGATCTCCGCGTCGCGGCCGGTGAGACGGTCGGTGTGGTCGGCGAGTCGGGGTGCGGGAAGTCGACGCTGGCGAAGGTGCTGGTCGGTGTCCAGCGCCCGGTGTCCGGGACGGTGTCGTTCGGCGGCCGGGACCTGTGGGCGATGCCGTCCGCGGAACGCCGGGCCACGGTCGGGGCGGGCACCGGCCTGATCTTCCAGGATCCGTCGACCGCCCTGAACCGCCGGCTGACGGTCCGCCGGGTGCTGCGTGACCCGCTGGACGTCCACCAGCGCGGCACCCGGGCCGAACGGGAGGACCGGGTACGGGAGCTGATGGCCCTGGTGGGCCTGCCCCGGGCGCTGGCCGACGCGCTGCCCGGGCAGCTGTCCGGCGGGCAGCGGCAGCGCGTCGCGATCGCCCGCGCGCTCGCCCTGGAACCGGCCCTGGTCGTCGCCGACGAGCCGACCAGCGCCCTGGACGTGTCGGTCCGGGCGCAGATCCTCAATCTGCTGCTCGACCTCAAGGAACGCCTGGGTCTCGCCCTGGTGTTCGTGTCGCACGACATCCAGACGGTGCGGCGGATGAGCGACCGGGTGATCACCATGTATCTCGGCCGGATCGTGGAGGAGACCCCGGCCGGCCGGGTCACCGACGCCGCCCGGCACCCGTACACCCGGGCCCTGTTCTCGGCCACGCCCGGCCTGCTGGACCCGATCGAGCCGATCCCGCTGAGCGGGCCGGTGCCGTCGGCGACCCGGCCGCCGAGCGGCTGCCCGTTCCGCACCCGCTGCTGGAAGGCCGACGAGGTGTGCGCGCGGGTGATGCCGGACTTCTCGGCCGCGTCGCAGCCCGGACACCGCTACCGTTGTCACCATCCTGTGGAGGAGGACACGTCGACCCGAGACCTAGCTCGCCAGGAGCCCTGAATGACCTTCCCCGCGCCCCTCACCGGTGTCGTCCCGCCCGTCTGCACCCCGCTCACGCCGGGGCGGGAGGTCGACGTGCCGTCGCTGCTGCGCCTGGTGGACTTCCTGGTGGAGGCCGGGGTGCACGGGTTGTTCCTGCTCGGCTCGACGTCGGAGGCGGCCTTCCTGACGGACGGGCAGCGCCGGCAGGTGGTCCAGGCGGTCACCGCGCACGTGGGCGGTCAGCTGCCGGTCCTGGCGGGCGCGATCGACATGACCACCCCGCGCGTCCTGGAGCACGTCTCGGCGGTCGCCGCGGCCGGCGCGCAGGCCGTCGTCGTCACCGCCCCGTTCTACACCCGCACCCATCCTTCGGAGATCGTCCACCACTACCGCCGGATCGCCGCCGCCAGCCCGGTCCCGGTGATCGCCTACGACATTCCGGTCGCCGTGCACACCAAGCTCCCCGCCGACCTGGTGCTGGGGCTCGCCGGGGACGGGGTGCTGGCCGGGATCAAGGACTCCAGCGGGGACCTGGCGGCTTTCCGGGAGATCGTCACGGGGGCCCGTGCCCACCCCGGGTTCAGCGTGCTGACCGGTTCCGAGCTGGTGGCCGACTCCGCGCTGGCGCTGGGCGCCGACGGGGCGGTGCCGGGTCTGGCCAACGTCGACCCGCACGGCTACGTGCGCCTGTACCGGCAGTGCCGGGCGGGTGACTGGGAGGGTGCGCGGGCCGAACAGGAGCGGCTGTGCGCGCTGTTCGGGATGGTCGGCGCCGGTGCCCCGGCGCGGATGGGCGGCGGTTCGGCGGCGCTGGGCGCGTTCAAGGCGGCGCTGCATCTGCGCGGGGTCATCGACTGCCCGGTGACCGCGGAGCCGCAGGTGCCGCTGTCCGGTGAGGAGGTCGAGCAGGTCGGCAAGTTCCTGGCCGCGGCCGGGCTGCTCGGCGTGGGGACGGACCGGCGGTAGACCCGAACGGGCGGTGGGCAGGGAGAAGCTGACCGAGTTCCGCCGGTTCATCACCGGCACCGGCGGCCCGCATACCGCCGCCCACCCGGGCGACAAGTGGGTGAAGCCCCATCGTCGCCCAGCTCAACTCCGTTGAGTCCACCCTCGGCCTCGTCGCCGGCTCCTGACCGGCGACGAGGCCGCGTTGTGGGTGGTCCCGCCGCGTTCGCAGACCCCTCGTCATGCGTCGTCGCCGCTGTCCCTCGGACACCACGGACGCCGAATGAGGCTCCACTTCGTCCGGGACACCGCCTTCCGCGAGGACGCCTCCAAGACCCGCACCGGGCACAGCCCCAGGAGCATGCGGACGAGTACCTTCCGCTGCTCCTGAGCGTGGAACCCCGCCTGATCACCCCCGGCCAGGAAGGTGACTACTTCAGCGGCGAGCAGGTCACAGCGTGGGGGATCGACCAGTTCTGGGGCCTCCCGGCGTACCCGCACACCCCGTACTACCGGACCTTCGAGACCTCGGTCGACGCCGGCGCCCACCTCTACGAGTTCGTCGTGCCCATGGTCCCCCCGAACTGGAACGAAAGACAGCGCGTCGAGGAGTACATCGCGCTGATGGAGCGGGGAACGGTTCCTACGGCGGTGGCTGTCTCCACGCTGGACGTGTGCCAGTCGGCTCTCGGCCTGGGAGATGATCCCTGCGCGCATTGGGGCCTGACCCACTTCCTTCTCGACGGCCACCACAAACTCGAGGCGGCCGCCACGACCGGCCGGCCGGTGCGGCTCCTCTCCCTCCTGACCCTGGGCGAGAGCCTGGCCACAGCGGACGACCGCGCCCGGCTGCCCGCTCTGCGCGCCCAACCCCGGTCCGCCCGAGCAACCGGCACCTGACTGATCGCGTTCGCGCCGACCTGTCGGATCTGGATGACAGCGTCTTAGACGGCTCGCACGTCCGTGCTCTCAGAGGGGGGATCGGGTTGGACCTTCGCCCGTCGACCGGTCCTGTCCCCGCTCCAAGCGCCATGTGATCGTCGACCGTCACGGGACACCGCTCGCCGTCATGCTCACCGGCGGCAACCGGCGGCAACCGGCGGCAACCGGCACGATGTCACCCAGTTGCTGACGACGTCTGCCACGACAGGCCCGGTCCCGGGCCTGTCGTAGTTGCCAGGCGCCTGTGCTGGTCGGCCAGGTGTTCGGCCGCGTCTCCTTGCAACAGATGCCGTGGCTCCGGCGTCGGGTCTGGTCTGCTGGTCAGCGGTCGAGGAGGGCGATACGGATGGCTCGTTCGACGTGCGCGGCGGTGTTGGCGTAGCCGTGGGCGTTGGGGTGGACCAGGGTGACACGCTTGTTGATGGGAGCGCAGTTCAGCAGGGTGCCGGGGAGCTTGGCGGGCCAGTAGTCCGCGGCATCGCCGCAGATCCCCTCAACCCACTTGGTGCCCGCGGGCTGACAGGCGTCGTGGCCCACGCTGGAGGAGTAGACGTCGACGTAGCGGTCGCCGAAGAACGACGTGACACGCTGGATCGTGCTGTTCAGCGGCTTGAGGACGTTTTCCCGGAGCCAGTCGACGTCGGCGTGCTTGATCAGGCCCAGCTCGGTGAGGGAGAGGCGGTTGCAGGCACTGCCCTCCTCCGGCAGGACGGCCGGATAGCCGACGGTGATCACCTTGGCGTCGGGTGCGGCCTCGTGCACCCTGGCCAGCATTTCGATGTACTCGTTCTGGACCCGGGCGAGCTTGTCCTGGATGCCCTCCTCTCCGTCGGGAGGGCTGGTGTAGTACTCGCGGCAGGTCTTGCCAGGTGTGGCGCCCAGTTCGAGGCACTTGAGGAGCATGCCTCCGAAGGGCAGGCTGTTGCCGCCGACGCCGATGGTCACGACGTCGGTGTTGTCGTTGAGCTTCGCTCGCTGGATCTGCGTGTCCACCGCGGGCCAGCCTCCGGCGGGGGGCTGGACCGGGCTGATCGGCGTCTGCCTGGACGTGGCGATGTCGGCGATGGTGGCGTTGCCGCAGCTGACGTTGGTCAGGTGGACGGGCTTGCCCGGCGGGAACTCGTCGAACTCCCGGTCGACCACGCCGGGGTAGGCGTCGCTGGTGCGGTCACATCCGTCCCGCGCCGCATCGCCGAGCGGAGGCTGCGGGTCCCCGACGAACCCGCCGGCGGTGTACGAGTCACCCAGCGCGGCCCACTGATACTGATCAGCCGCACCGGCGGAGCCCGAAGGCGCAAGCACGGATACCGCCAGCGTGAGCCCCACGGCCAGTGCTCCTGCTCGCAGGCGGGAGACAGGGTGCCGCATAGCTCCCCCGGGACGGGCCGGCAGGGCCGTCGGGGCGAGGGCTGCCAGCCTGCCCATGAACGTCGAACGCATCCACGGTCTCCATTCACTCAACGTAGTCATGCGACTACGGCATGAAGCTAGTTGAGGGCGGGTGACCGCCGGACGGGTGCGCCGGGTAAACCACCCGAGCGTATTGCGCTGAGGTCCGGCGCCAAGGCGAGTGCGCGGGTAGCCGACCGCTGACAGCAAAGAGATGTACCGCAGAGAGCTGATGGCGTCGGACCGCACCACGACGACATCGGCGCGCCGAAGGACAACCTCAATCTGAAACGATCAGCAAGACGGCATCGAAGGTCACGCCTGCGGGCCGACGTCAGCGCACACCCGAGCCGACCAGGCCCTGTCCGGCGGACCATGCGGCTTGGTGGCCGAGGTTCGTCGGCTGAGGCATGGGGCACGAACCGCGAGTGGTCGCTCCGGAAACCGCGTCTACCGCCGTCGGACGGTCGGGGAGGCCGGCGGTGCGACCACCGCATGATGATCGACGGAATCCCGTTCCGCGTGCGATCGAGCCCCGGCAGCCGCTCGCTCCACGGGGCGGCCATGGCCTGCCTCGGCTTCGTCGCGGTCCGCTGACGGCGTGATGTCGACGACGATCAGGCCGCCGTCCAGCAAGGCAGCGGCCGGTGCTGAAGCGCCGGAGCTTCGCACGCCGGAGTCCGACGGCTGACCGGTCGACGACGTGCACGGTGACGTACAGGTCTCCAGGCGCACCGCCGTTTTTGCCGGGCCGACGTCAGCGGGCGGCCCGGCGGGACCGCCCCAGCTCCCGGTGGACCGCCCAGGCGTCCCCGACCGGGCCCACGTGTCCGAGCTTGTCGGGGTTGGCCACCAGGTGGATCGTCCGGATCCGGCCGTCGATGACGTCGAGTGTCATGGTGTGCAGCACCCTGCCGTCGCGGTCGCGGAAGACCGCGCCCGGCCGGCTGTTGACCTCGTGCGGTTCGAACGTCACACCGAGCCGGGCCATGCTGGGGAAGACGGAGCCCAGCAGCCGGGACACGCGCTCGGCGCCCGTGACGGCCTGGGCCAGCTGCGGCGCCTTGCCGCCGCCGTCGCCGGCCATCGAGACGTCGGCGGAGAGCAGTTCCCGCAGCCCGGTGACGTCGCCCTCGCGGAGGGCGCCGAAGAACCGGGAAGCCAGTTCCTCCCGCTCGGTGCGGTCCGCCTCGAAGCGGGGCCGGCCCTCGGTCATGTGGCGCCGGGCCCGTACCACCAGCTGGCGGCAGGCCGCCTCCGAGCGGCCCACCGCGGAGGCGATCTCGGGGTAGCCGAAGTCGAACACCTCCCGCAGCACGAAGGCCGCCCGCTCCAGCGGGCTGAGGCGTTCGAGCAGCAGCAGGGCCGCCATGGACACCGAGTCGGCCAGCTCCGCCGACCGCGCGGGGTCCTCGTAGGGGTCGGCGAGCAGCGGCTCGGGGAACCACGGCCCGGCGTAGGTCTCCCGCCGGACGCGGGCCGAGCGCAGGACGTCGATGGAGAGCCGGGTCACCGTGGCGGACAGGAACGCCTTGACGGACCTGGGCCGGGTCGGGGACGCGGAGTAGCGCAGCCAGGTCTCCTGGACGGCGTCCTCGGCCTCGCTCACGCTGCCGAGGATCCGGTAGGCGATCGAGAACAGCAGGGGCCGCAGCTCCTCGAACTCCTCGGTCCCGCTCACAGGAATCGCCCCCCGGCGACGAACGCGGCAAGTGTCAGGTAGGCCAGGTTCAGCAACACGAACGCGGACTCGCCGCGACGGCCGTGGGTGATCATCGCACCGATCATCAGCGCGATCCAGCACAGGGCGGTCACCGGCACCAGCACCGGGACGACGCCCAGCGCGGCGGGCAGGACCAGGCCGGCCGCGGCCAGGAGTTCCAGCACGCCGAGGGTCTTCACGAATCCCGTGCCGGCGTCGCCGGTCCAGCCCCCGCCGTGCGCGGCGGCCAGCTTCTCCTTCGGCACGAACGTCTTGGTGACGCCGCCGAGCAGAGCCACCGCCGCCAGCAGTCCGGCGGCGAGCCACAGGACGAGGTTCATCATCCGCTCCTCGATCGGGGAAGGTCGTACCCCCCTACGACGAGACAGCCGTCCCGCCCGTGACACGCCCCGGCGTCCGGTGCAGCCGGATCCGGCGGAACTCCATCGACTCGTACGGGCCCCGGACACCGGTCTCGTAGAGGACCCCGATCGTGCCCGGGGCGAGCTGGACGAGGTCGGAGTAGGCGGCCGGGCGGGACGTGAGGGTGCCGAGCGCGGTGAAGGTGCGTCCGGCGTCCGCGCTGCCCCACAGGGCCAGGGCGCGGCGGGCGTACGGTACGGACGGCGCGGAGAACAGCAGGGGCGCCCCGGGGCCGCGCGCCTGCAGGACGCTGCCCTGGACCACGGGGACGGCGTCCAGGGCCGGCTGGGGGGCGTAGGGGCGGTCCAGGGTCCGGCCGCCGTCGCCGGAGTAGGTGTCGAGCCGGTTGCCGGGGGCGGTGCCATTCTGGTCGCGGGAGCTGAAGTAGACGCGGCCGTCCGGGAGCTGGGCGGCGCTGGTCTCGTTGGCGTTGGTCACGCCGTCGTACCCGTCGTCCACGAAGCCGAGGTGCCAGTGGCCGCCGCCGTCGTCGCTGTAGAGGGCGTGCCCGCCGTAGTACCTGGCCTCCTGTCCGGTGTCGCGGGAGCCGGCGGGCGGGGCCGCGGAGTGGTTGGCGGGGACCAGCAGCCGGCCGGGGTGCGGGCCCCGGGTGAGCGCGACCGCGTGGCCGGGGCCGGTGGCGTACCAGCGCCAGCCCGGCCGGGTCACCTCGGCCGTGATGTCCCGGGGGGCGGTGAAGCGCCGGCCGTCGTCCCAGCTGCGCTGTACGAAGACCCGGCGGCCCTGGGCCGGTGTGACCTGGCCGCGCATGATCTGCGCCTCTGTCACGGTCCCGGCGTTGGCGCAGGTCACCAGGACGACGGCGCCGGTGCGCGGGTCGACGACGGGGGCCGGGTTGCCCCGGGTGTGGCCCCGCCCGGCGGCCACCACGCTCAGCGGGCCCCAGGTGCAGCCGTCGTCGGTGGAGCGGCGCAGGACGACGTCGATGTCACCGGTGTCCGCGGCGCCGCCGCGCCGCCCTTCGGCGAAGGCCAGGACGGTGCCGTGCCGGGTCTTCACCACGGCCGGGATGCGGTAGACGGCGTAGCCGCCCTGCCCGGAGACGTACGGCGTGGAGGACCCGCAGCCGCCGGGCGCGGCGTGCGCGGGGATCCGGACGGTGAACGAGGTGAGGAGCACCAGGCCGGCGAGGAGGGAACGGCTGCGCGGGGTCACGCCCTGATGCTGCCCGCGGGGAGGGCGCCGCTCTTACTCCGTTCGGGTGGTCAGGACGGGGTACGGGCCGCGGCCAGCAGGCGGGTGACGTCGTCGGCGCAGATCGTGAGAGCCGCGCCGACGGTGACGAGGGCGTCGCGTTCGGCGGGGGTGTAGGGGCCGTCGGCGAGGGCGATGCGGGCGGCCTGGAGGAGCAGGGACTCGCGGCCGGCCGGGGCCAGGTGCGGGGCGAGCGGGTCCAGGGCCTCGTGCAGCTCTATGGTCAGCCCGGCCCCGCAGGGCTGCTCGAAGAACCGGCCGGTGTCGGCGGCGAGGGCCTCGACCAGGGCGGCCAGCTGGTCCTCGGTGCAGTCGGCGAAGCCGGCCGCGCGGACCGCGGCGGCGGCCGTCTCCAGGGCCGGGCGGGCACAGGTGCCGCTCGCGGCGAGCACGGCGAGGGCGACGGTGTGCACGGCGTCGCGGAGCATCGCGGAGAACCGCCGGGTGGTGGGGTGGTCCAGGACCTCGGTGCCGAAGTGGTCCTGGCAGGCCGCGCACTCGACGACCGGCCCGGTGGCGCCGCGCGGCAGGACGGGCACGCCGAGCAGGGTGAGCCTGCGGCGGCCGGTGAGCCGCTGGTAGTTGCGGTCGCCGCCGCAGCCGGGGCAGAAGAACTCGCCGTCCCCGACGGGTGTCCACGCGGTGCGGGTGCCCAGGATGCGCGCAGCCCTGGCGGCACGGCCGTCTCGTCCCCGTACTGGCAGCACGTCGCACCTCCGTAACCGCGCGGCAACATCGCCGTGCTGGCGTGATGTTAGCCACATCACCTCGGCGGAGTCAGTACCCCGTCGGAGACCTTTCCGTGACCGGAGGGGCGTGATGGCTGACAATCGACGGCGCCCCGGCCGCCGTGAGTGGCGGCCGGGGCGTCGAAAGGCCCGGTGGGACGGGGTCAGCGGGCCGCGCGGTTCACCGCGGAGACGACCGCCTTCAGCGAGGCACGCGTCGTGTTCGCGTCGATGCCGATACCCCACAGGACCTTGTCGCCGATCGCGCATTCGATGTAGGAGGCGGCCTGCGCGGAGGCGCCCTCGCTCATCGTGTGCTCCTGGTAGTCCAGCAGGCGTACGTCGATGCCGACGGTCTGCAGGGCGTCGAAGAAGGCCGAGATCGGACCGTTGCCGGAGCCGGTCAGGACGGTGTCCTCGCCGTCGACGGTGGCCTCGACGGTCAGGGTGTCCACGCCGTCGGTGTCCGTCGTGGACTGGCCGGTCTTGACCTGGATGCGGCCCCACGGGTTCTCGGGGTTCGGCAGGTACTCGTCCTGGAACACCGCCCAGATGTCCTTCGGCGTGATCTCGCCGCCCTCGGCGTCGGTCTTCACCTGGATGAGCTTGGAGAACTCGATCTGCATGCGGCGGGGCAGGTCCAGCTTGTGGTCGTTCTTCAGGACGTAGGAGATGCCGCCCTTGCCGGACTGCGAGTTGACGCGGATGACGGCCTCGTACGAGCGGCCGACGTCCTTCGGGTCGATCGGCAGGTAGGGCACCGCCCACTCGATGTCGTCCACCGTGACGCCCCTGGCCTTCGCGTCGGCCTCCATGGCGTCGAAGCCCTTCTTGATGGCGTCCTGGTGGGAGCCGGAGAAGGACGTGTAGACCAGGTCGCCCACGTACGGGTGGCGCGGGTGGACCTCCATCTGGTTGCAGTACTCCCACGTACGACGGATCTCGTCGATGTCGGAGAAGTCGATCTGCGGGTCGACGCCCTGGGAGAACAGGTTCATGCCCAGGGTGACCAGGTCGACGTTGCCGGTGCGCTCGCCCTGCCCGAACAGGCAGCCCTCGATGCGGTCGGCGCCCGCCATCAGGGCCAGTTCGGCGGCGGCGACCGCCGTGCCGCGGTCGTTGTGCGGGTGGACGGACAGGCACACGTACTCGCGGCGGGAGAGGTTGCGGTGCATCCACTCGAAGCGGTCCGCGTGCGTGGACGGGGTCGAACGCTCCACGGTGGCGGGCAGGTTGAGGATGATCTCGCGGCCCGGACCGGGCTGGTAGACGTCCATGACCGCCTCGCAGACCTCCAGTGCGAAGTCCAGCTCGGTGTCGGTGAAGATCTCCGGCGAGTACTGGTAGCCGAACTCGGTCTCCGGGCCCAGCAGTTTCTCGGCGTACTCCATCACCAGGCGGGTGCCGTCGACGGCGATCTGCTTGATGTCGTCCTTGGAGCCGCGGAACACCACCCGGCGGAACACGGGGGCCGTGGCGTTGTACAGGTGGACGGTGGCCCGCCTGGCGCCCTTCAGGGACTCCACCGTCCGCTCGATCAGGTCCTCGCGGGCCTGGGTCAGCACGGAGATGGTGACGTCGTCCGGGATCGCGCCCTCTTCCTCGATGATCGAGCGCACGAAGTCGAAGTCGGTCTGGCCGGAGGCGGGGAAGCCGACCTCGATCTCCTTGTAGCCCAGCTTGACCAGCTGGTCGAACATCCGGCGCTTGCGCTCGGGCGACATCGGGTCGATCAGGGACTGGTTGCCGTCGCGCAGGTCGGTGGAGAGCCAGCGGGGAGCGGCGGTGATCCGCTTGCCGGGCCAGGTGCGGTCCGGGATGTCGACCTGCTCGTAGCGGCCGTACTTGTGGATCGGCATGGGGCTGGGCTGCTGGCGGTTCGCCATGATGCGTAAGGCTCCTCAGGGTGTCCGGAAGGACGGCCGACGACGCAACGCCAAGCTCCGCGGGGAGGGAGTCGGCCTCGACTACAGGCCCTCGCCGCGGCAGCTAAGAAGAAGCAGCCAGGAACGCATGATGCTCCGCAGCCTAGCCGAGCCGCTCCGGGGCGCGCGGGCCTGTCCCAGTATGCGGGACCCCACGGCAAATCAGGACAAAAAGTGCGCAGCACCACATCGCCCTACCACACCGTCACGGAGCGTCGCGCTCCCTGTCCTGGTATTTCACCAATCATGGTGGCAGGTAGTGACACCGACATCACACAGTGCAATGGTGCCGGACATGACGACCAACGGGGGCTTCCAGCCCGTCTTCTGCACGATCGTCCCGCCCCACGTCCTGGACCGGCTCGCCCGCCACGAGGACCCCGCCCTGTCCGGCCCCGCCCGCCGGTCCCTGGAGCACGACGCCTACCAGCGCACCAAGCGCCGGCTGACCACGGTGATCGGCGCCCCCTCCGCCGCCGCGCCCGCGGGCGCCGCCGCCGACCGTCCGCACCGCACGGTCTACGACGCCGGGCACACCCAGGACCTGCCCGGCACCAAGGTCCGCGAGGAGGGCTCCGAGCCCGGCTCCGACGCCACCGTCAACCGCGCCTACGCGGGCCTCGGCGCCACCTTCGAGCTGTACCTGAAGGCGTACGGCCGGCACTCCATCGACGACCACGGGCTGCCGCTCGACGCCACGGTGCACTTCGGCGAGGGCTACGACAACGCCTTCTGGAACGGCGAACAGATGGTGTTCGGCGACGGCGACAACGAGATCTTCCTCGACTTCACCATCCCGGTGGACGTCATCGGCCACGAGCTGACCCACGGCGTCACCCAGCACACCGCCAACCTGACCTACTTCGGTCAGTCCGGCGCGCTCAACGAGTCGGTCTCCGACGTCTTCGGCTCGCTGATCAAGCAGTACACGCTGGGCCAGACCGCCGCCGAGGCCGACTGGCTGATCGGCGCCGGCCTCCTCGCCCCCCGCGTCACCGGCACCGCGCTGCGCTCGATGAAGGCCCCGGGCACGGCGTACGACGACGACGTCCTCGGCAAGGACCCGCAGCCGGCGACGATGGACGACTACGTCCACACCGGCCGCGACAACGGTGGCGTGCACATCAACTCGGGCATCCCCAACCACGCCTTCTACCTGGCCGCCACCGCCCTCGGCGGCCACGCCTGGGAGAAGGCCGGCCAGATCTGGTACGACGTCCTCACCGGCGGCGAACTGGCGGAGGACGCCCTCTTCGCCGACTTCGCCAAGCTGACGGTGAAGGCGACCCGGGAGCGGTACGGCGCCGGGGACGAGGCCCAGGCCGTGCAGAAGGCGTGGGACCAGGTGGGGGTGCGGAGTCTGTAGATCCGTACTAGACATCCACCCATGCGCATTCGAGTACGACGCACGGGCGGTTTCGCGGGCATCGAGCGCCGGGCCGAGGTGGACACCTCGGCCCGGCCCGACGCCGACGAGTGGCAGACCCTGGCCGGACGGGTCCTCGCCACGGGCCGGGGCACCCCGCCGGCGGGGGTCCCGGACGGCTTCGGCTACGAGATCACCGTGGACGGCCGCACGGTGTACGCGGCCGACCCCCGACTGTCGGACGACGAAAGGGAGTTGGTGTCGAGAGTCCTGAAGGAAGGCGCGTAGCGGCCCGTCCCGCTCCCGCCCGTTGACTTCGGCCGGCGGGGGTACGGATGATCCGCCCATGGCGACTGACACCGGCACCGAGATCCCCCGGTTCCCGGCCGGCTTCCTGTGGGGCGTGTCGACCTCCGCCCACCAGATCGAGGGAGCGGCCGACGAGCGGGAGCCGTCCGTCTGGGACGTGTTCACGGCCGAGCCCGGCCGGGTGAAGGACGGTTCGACGGCGGCGGTGGCGTGCGACCACTACCACCGCTACCGCGAGGACGTGGCCCTGCTGGCGGATCTCGGGATCGACGCCTACCGCTTCTCGGTCTCCTGGCCCCGCGTCGGCTCCCCGGGCGGCCTGGACTTCTACGACCGCCTCGTGGACGAGCTGTGCGCGGCGGGCGTGCGCCCGGTCCCGACCCTCTTCCACTGGGACCTGCCCGCTTCCCTGGACTGGCTCCGGCGGGACACCGCGGCCCGGTTCGCCGACCACGTGAGCGTGGTGGCGGACCGCCTCGGCGACCGGGTCACGAAGTGGATCACCCTCAACGAGCCCGCGGAGCACACCCTGCTCGGGCACGCGCTCGGCGCGCACGCCCCCGGCAGGCGGCTGCTCTTCGACGCCCTCCCGGCCGCCCACCACCAGCTCCTCGCCCACGGCCTCGCGGTACGGGCGCTGCGCGCGGCCGGCGCCACGGACATCGGCATCGCCAACTCCCACGGCCCGGTCCGGGCCGCCTCGGCGGAACAGGCCGACGTGGAGGCCGCGGACCTCTACGACCTCCTGCTCAACCGGCTCTTCGCCGAGCCGGTCCTCCTGGGCGCCTACCCGGACGGCATCGGCGAGCTGATGCCGGGCGACGTGGAGGCGGACCTGAAGGTGATCGCCGAACCGGTCGACTGGTACGGCGTCAACTACTACGCGCCCTCGCGGGTCGGCGCGCCGGGAGACGGCGACACCGAGTACGGCGGCCTCACGCTCCCGGACGGGCTCCCCTTCTCCCTGCGGGAGATCGAGGGCCGCCCGGTCACGGACTTCGGCTGGCCGGTGGTCCCGGAGGGCCTCACCGAACTGCTCACCGGCTTCCGCGACCGCTACGGCGACCGGCTCCCGCCCGTGATCATCACCGAGAACGGCTGCTCCTACGAGGGCCTCGACGACCAGGACCGCATCACCTACCTGGACGCCCACATCCGGGCCCTGCACACGGCACTGGCGGCCGGGGTCGACGTGCGCGGCTACTTCGTGTGGTCCCTGCTGGACAACTTCGAGTGGGCGGAGGGCTACGCCCGCCGCTTCGGCCTGGTGCACGTGGACTTCGAGACCCTCACCCGCACCCCGAAGTCCTCCTACCACTGGTTCCGGGAGGTGCTGCGGGCGCAGAGGTGACCCGCCGGACGAGGACGACCGCGCACCGGACGAACCTGCCGGGGAGCCGCTCCCCCCGCGGCGCGCGTCGTCCCTCGAGTGACCGCGGGGCCGGGCCGGGTGGCTAGAAGCCCAGTCGCCGCAGCTGCTTCGGGTCGCGCTGCCAGTCCTTCGCCACCTTCACGTGCAGGTCCAGGAAGACCGGCGTCCCCAGCAGCGCCTCGATCTGCTTGCGGGACTTGATGCCGACGTCCTTGAGCCGCTTGCCCTTGGGGCCGATGATGATGCCCTTCTGGCTGGGGCGCTCGATGTAGACGTTGGCGTGGATGTCCAGCAGCGGCTTGTCCGCCGGACGGTCCTCACGCGGGAGCATCTCCTCCACGACCACCGCGATGGAGTGCGGCAGCTCGTCCCGGACGCCTTCCAGCGCGGCCTCGCGGATCAGCTCGGCGATCATCACCTGCTCGGGCTCGTCCGTGAGGTCGCCCTCCGGGTAGAGCGCCGGGCCCTCGGGCAGCATCGGGATCAGCAGGTCGGCCAGCAGATCGACCTGCTTGGACCCCACGGCCGACACCGGCACGATCTCCGCCCACTCGATGCCCAGTTCCTTGCCCAGCTGGTCGATGGCGATCAGCTGCTCGGCGAGGGTCTTGGAGTCGACCAGGTCGGTCTTCGTCACGATGGCGACCTTCGGGGACTTCTTGATCCCCGCCAGCTCCTTGGCGATGAAGCGGTCACCGGGACCGATCTTCTCGTTCGCCGGCAGGCAGAAACCGATCACGTCGACCTCGGCCCACGTGGTCCGTACGACGTCGTTGAGCCGCTCGCCGAGCAGCGTGCGCGGCTTGTGCAGCCCCGGGGTGTCGACCAGGATCAGCTGGGCGTCGGGCCGGTGCACGATGCCGCGTACCGTGTGCCGCGTGGTCTGCGGCTGGTTCGCGGTGATCGCCACCTTCTGCCCGACCAGAGCGTTCGTGAGGGTGGACTTGCCCGCGTTGGGACGGCCCACGAAGCAGGCGAAGCCGGCACGGTGGGCGGTCTCGGCCGGCTGCTCGGATGACGGGGTGCGAACGCTCATGGCGTTCATTGTCCCTGATCCACGAGGCTCCGCCGTACCGCGCGGTCCCGGTGGTCCACGAGGCTCCGCCGTACCGCGCGGTCCCGGTGACCCTCGGGCGATGAAACGTCACGGAAACACACCTGTACGCGGCCGGAAACGCGCACCCGTGACCCTCTGACGCAGCCCCCACACCGTTGGAGACGCCCGTGACCCTCGCCGCAGCCCACGCAGACACCGGCGACACCGCCTGGCTGCTCGCCGCGACCGCACTCGTCCTGCTGATGACGCCGGGCCTGGCCCTGTTCTACGGCGGCATGGTCCGTACGAAGAGCGTCCTGAACATGCTGATGATGAGTTTCGTGTCGATCGCCCTGGTCACGGTGGTGTGGCTGGCGGCCGGATACTCCCTCGCCTTCGGGGAGGACGTCGGCGGCGGTCTGATCGGCGGCCTGGAACACGCCGGTATGCGCGGGATCGGTCCGACGGGCGTCCACGGCACGGTCCCCACCCTTCTCTTCGCCACCTTCCAGCTGACCTTCGCGGTCATCACGGCCGCGCTGATCAGCGGCGCGGTGGCCGACCGGGCGAAGTTCTCGGCGTGGCTGGTCTTCGTCCCCGTCTGGGCCCTCCTCGTATACGTTCCGGTGACGCACTGGGTGTGGGGGCCGGGTGGCTGGATTCTCGACGACCTCGGCGCGCTGGACTTCGCGGGCGGCCTTCCGGTCGAGATCACCTCCGGTGCCTCGGGTCTCGCCCTGTGTCTGGTCCTCGGCCCCCGCCTCGGCTTCAAGAAGGACGCCATGCGCCCGCACAACCTGCCGATGGTGATCCTCGGCGCGGGCCTGCTCTGGTTCGGCTGGTTCGGTTTCAACGCGGGTTCCGCGCTCGGTGCGAACGGTCTCGCCGCCGCCGCGTTCCTCAACACCCTCGCCGCCGGCTGCACCGGGCTGCTCGGCTGGCTCTTCGTCGAGCAGCGGCGCGACGGTCATCCGACCACCCTGGGCGCCGCCTCGGGCGCGGTGGCCGGCCTGGTCGCGGTCACCCCGTCGTGCGGCGCGGTCTCCCTGCTCGGCGCGCTCGTCGTGGGCCTCGCCGCCGGTGTCGTCTGCTCGTACGCCGTGAGCTGGAAGTTCCGGCTGAACTACGACGACTCCCTGGACGTCGTCGGTGTCCACCTGGTCGGCGGGATCATCGGCACCGTGCTGATCGGCCTGTTCGCCGAGAAGGCGATGACCGGTGGCGCGGAGGGACTGTTCTACGGCGGCGGGCTCGCCCCGCTCGGCAGGCAGCTGCTCGCCGTGGTGGCCGTGGGCGGGTACGCCTTCTCGGTGACGTACGGCCTCGGCAGGCTGATCGACAGGCTGCTGGGCTTCCGGGCGAGCGAGGAGCAGGAGCACACCGGCCTGGACCTTACGGTGCATGCCGAGACGGCATACGATCACGGCGTCCTGGGCCACGGCGCCCCGGTCAGCTCCTCCGTCCTCTCCCCCGCCCAGAAGGTCAAGAGCCAGGCATGAAGCTCATCACCGCGATCGTCAAGCCCTACCGTCTGGACGAGGTCAAGACCGCTCTGCAGGAGCTGGGGGTGCACGGGCTGACCGTGACCGAGGCGAGCGGCTACGGCCGCCAGCGCGGTCACACCGAGGTGTACCGGGGGGCCGAGTACCGGGTGGATCTGGTGCCGAAGGTGCGTATCGAGGTCGTGGTGGAGGACGCCGTCGCCGAGGACGTCATCGACGCGGTCGTCAGGGCCGCGCAGACGGGGAAGATCGGGGACGGGAAGGTGTGGTCCGTTCCGGTGGAGACGGTCGTGCGGGTGCGCACCGGCGAGCGCGGGCCCGACGCGCTCTGACCAGCAGCGCCCCGGTCAGCGCACCGGCGGCGAGGACCAGCGCCACCATCAGCCAGGGCAGCGCGAGGAAGCCGGCCCCGGCCGACTGGCGGGTGCCGGGCGCGCTCGCGGTCAGGGTCACGTCGCCCCGGTCGAACTGCGGCGCCCCGCGCCAGGTCTCGGTGAGCCGTACCCGCTGGCCCGGCAGCAGTTCGGCGGGCACCCGGGCGAGGTCCCGGTCGAGCAGCGTACGGCCGAACAGCCCGCGCGCCGTCAGCTCCACCCTGGGGGCGAGGGTGACGTTGCCGGTGTTGCGCAGGGTGTAGGAGATGGTCGCCGTGCTGTCGCCGAGGCCGGGGACGAGCGGCTGATGGTGGCTGACACGCACGTGTTCGACGGAGAGGGCGGGCAGCGTGGGCCCGCCGACGCGGAGGTAGACACGGGCGCCGACGGCCCGCTGCACCCCGAGGGCGAGCTTTCCGCTGCCGGGGGCGATCCGCTCGTCCAGGGCCACGACGGCGCCGGGGTGGTCGCCCGGCACGGCGTCGTCGGGGACGCGCAGGGTGAAGGGCACGGTGACGGTGCGGTGGGCCGGCACGGTGACGCGGGTCTTCGCGGGTCTGGCCCAGGCGCCCACCCCGCGCATGTGTTCCCTCAGGGTGCGCACGGCGAAACCGCCGTCCCGGGTGGTGTTGTAGGCGTCGGCCGCGTAGAGCCGGAAGGTGAGCGGCCGGCCGGTCTTGTTCTGGACGGCGACCCGGTCGGTGAGGGTCTGGCCGGGTTCGGCGGTGAGGGTGAAGTAGGGCCGCGCGGCGACCTCTGAGGCGACCGGGTAGACGGACCAGCTGCCGTTGTCGGCGCCGTGGGCGGTGCCGGACGGCAGGCCGAGGAGGAGGAGCAGGCTCAGGAGGAGGGCGTACGGCGTGCGCATGGGTGCGGACCCCCGCGTGGGCTCGGGCGGGCGGTGGCGGTCGGACGGGTGCGGCCCCGGTCGTACGGCGGGGCGCCCGGCCACCGGTGTCGGTTGCGCTCGGTCAGGTGAGGGTGAGGGTCAGGACTCCGGAGTACGAGCCGGGGGGTGTGAACGCCGGTACGTCCAGGGAGAGGCCGGCGTCGACGGTGAACTCGCCGCCGGTGAGGGTGCCGTTCGGGGTGGAGGCGAGGGTCGCTCCCGAGGTGCCGACGGTGCCCGCGGTGCCTGCCTTGCAGGTGCTGGGGCTGCCCGCCTTGGTCGCGCAGGCCGGGGTCCAGCTGAGCCTGCCCGCGTCGACCTTGGCGCCGGGGCCGCTGAAGTCGGTGACCTTGCCGGTCAGGGACCAGCCGGCGGGGCCGCCGCGGAAGTCCTTGACGGTCACCGTGTTCAGGGCGCCGGTGGAGGCTCCGCCCTGGCCGAAGTCGACCGCCGACAGGGCGACGGAGTCCCCGGCCTGGGACATGGACAGGGTGCCCGCCTTGACGGTGGTGGTCAGCTTCTGGCTGCCGTCCGGGACGGGTGTGGTGTCGTTGACGGCGTAGGCCGCGGGACCGGCACCCTTGTCCGCGTTCCAGGAGCCGCCCTCGTAGGCCACGATCCCGGTCGTCGCCGTGTCGTTGACGACGAGGGAGCCGCTGAAGGAGCCCTGGGCGTTCGCGGTCACGGTCGCGGTGTCCGCGGTCTGGGTGTCACCGGCCCGGCCGGCCAGGGTGACGGCCGCGCCCGGGGTGAAGTGCGTCCCGCTGACGGTGACCGCGGCGCCGGGGTCACCGGAGGCGGAGCCGAGCGAGATGGACCGGGTGTTGGCCGGGGTGCCGTCGGTCGCGGTCACGGTCTGCGAGACCGGGGCGGGCGGCGTGATGACGGTACAGGGGGTGTCCAGCTCCAGGATGTAGCTGGTGTGGATGTTGTAGTCGCCGGGCGAGAGGGTGATCCGGCCGGGCGCGGTGACGGTGAACGTGCCGGTCATGGAGAAGGACGGGAAGGCGGCCCGCCCCGGCACCGGCGGGTTCTTCTTCGGTCCGGCGACGGTCACGCCGCCGGTCTGGGCGCCGCCGAGGGTGACCTTGCCGGTCGGCGTCATGATGTCGGCCGGCAGGGCCAGGTCGGTGGGGTTGCTGGCGGCGGCGGTGACCACCGTGTAGGTCACGGTGACCGTGTCGCCGACCTTCGGGGTGGTGTTGTCCACCGACACGCTCGCGGTGGTGGTGCCGTCGATCGGCGGGATGCCGGCGACGGCGGGCGGGATGCAGTGCGTGGCGAAGTCCACGTTCGTGCCGGCGGCGCCGGCCGGGCAGGCCAGCGCGCCGCCCGCGGTGACCGCGAGGGCGGTCGCCCCGAGCAGTGACGCCCAGCGCCACCGTCGGGCTCTTCGGGGTGTCGAACCCATGGGCCCCCTCCTGAGGGTCGCTGGCGCAGCGGCTCGTCTGCGCCGACAGGGGGCATTGATGTGGAGCGGGGGTGAGAAGTCAATGGAGATGCCGCAGAAATCTGACGGATCATCAGTTTCTGCGGCATCCGGAACAGATGACCCGGGGCGGTCAGCTGAAGACGAACGGGCCGGGCGCCTGCCTGGCCGTCGCCGTACAGGTCACCGTGACCCCGAAGATCACCATTTTCAGCGAGCCGCCGTAGGCGTCCAGGCTAGCGCCGGAGGTGACGGTGCCGGGGAGCGGGCCGACGCTGACGGAGGAGCCCGCGCTCATGGCCGGGTTCTTCGTACCGCTGAACACGACGGTGCCGCCGCCGGCCTTGGCCATGGTGAGCGTGGAGGTGATCGTGTCCTGGGCCACCGCGACCGGCGCGGTGATCGCGGAGGAGGTCAGGGTGAGGGTGGCCGAGGTGCCGCTCTGGGTGGCGGTGAGCGTGGCCGCGCCACCGCCGAAGATGCCGCAGCTCGCGTTGATGGTCGCCGTCTGGGGAGTGACGGCGGCCGCGGTGGGCGCGAAGGCGAGTCCGGTGACCGCGAGGGCCCCGGCGGCCAGTGCCGCACCTGTTGCCGTGCGCTTGCCTCTCATGGGGATCCGCTTCCCTTTCCGTTGGGAGGTGCCGTGTGGGGACGCCGACGGACGGGGATGCCGGAGCAGGCGGGTGCGGGCACACTGCGCGGCGGTGCGGATCTGACGGCCCGTCGGAACCTATGGCCCATTGACGCGCCGCACGGAGGACCCAACAAGGTTGAATTCCAGCCGACCTTCTGTTCGGTCGGCGTCCGCTCAGCCGGCGGAGACCGTCACCCGCACCGTCCCGTCGGGCCCGGCCAGCAGCACCGGCGTACGGGCACCCCCCAGGTCGGCGACGGCGGCCCGGTCCTCGTCCGGCACCGACTCCGCCTCGCTCACCACCGCCGCCGCCTCCAGGGAGGTGGCACCGGAGGCCACGGCCATGGCGACGGCCGTACGCAACGCGCTGAGCTTCAGCGAGGCCAGCTCCACCGACCCGGCGACATACGTACGCCCGGTGTCGTCGCGTACGGCCGCCCCCTCGGGCACACCGTTGCGGGCCCGCGCGGAACGGGCCAGGGTCACGATCTTGCGGTCCTCGGGGTCAAGCGCGTTGCTCTCGGTCATGCCCAGAGCATACGAAGCCGCCGCGGGTTCACCCCGCCACGGGGTACATCGCGCCCCGCCGTCCCTCGGGGGAGGCGAGCCACTCCAGCTTCGCCGCGGTGTTCGCCTCGTCCAGCGGGGTGTGCAGCACGATCAGCAGATCGGGCCGGGCCGGCACCTTCATCGCGGTCGACTCCACGACCAGCAGCCCGGCCGCCGGATGGTTCAGCTCCTTGCGGATCTGCCCCTGGTCCTCGATGTCCCGCTGCGCCCACATCTGACGGAACTCCGCGCTGGCCGCGCTGACCTCGGCGAGCACCGACTGGAACCCCTCGTCGTCCGGCCGGGCCGCGCACGCGGCCCGGAACTGCGCCACGACGGTGCGCGCGTTCCGCTCCCAGCTGTTGCTGCGCGACCGGTACAGCGGGTCGACGAAGAAGTCGACCAGGCAGTTCTGGGTGCGGTCCTGCCGCATCCCGAGCACGACCGCCGCCGCGTCGTTGTACATCACGCAGTTGTAGTACAGGTCCATGATGTGCGCCGGGTACGGCATCCAGGTGTCGATCAGGCGGCGCAGCCCGTCGCACATGTCCCGCCGGCCGTCCACGACTTCGGGCGTGGGCGGGTTCAGCCCGGCCAGCAGGTACAGGTGCCGGCGTTCGGCGTCGCTGAGCCGGAGCACGCGGGCGACGGCGTCGAGGACCTGCGGGGAGACGGAGATGTCCCGCCCCTGCTCCAGCCACTGGTACCAGGAGGCACCCACCCCGGCGAGCACGGCGACCTCCTCCCGGCGCAGTCCGGGCGTACGTCGCCGGCCGCCGCCGCCCGGCAGTCCGGCGTCCTGCGGACTGACCCGGGCCCGCCGGCTCATCAGGAACTCGCGCAGCTCGTCGTGCCGTCGGCTCCTCGGCGCCCCCACAGCAGGCACGTACCGCTCCTCCCCCGTCGTCACTGGTGGTACCACCACCACCATAAGTTCCGACTCCCCAGGATTGTTCCGGCCGCCGCAAGCTCGTGCCATGGCGATCGACACCACCACCCAATCCACCGCCCCCGCGGGCGAATCGCTCGGCACCCCCCGGCTGTCGACGCGCGACAAGCTCGTCCTGTTCGTCCTGTGCGCGGCCCAGTTCATGGTCGCGCTGGACTTCTCCGTCCTCAACGTGGCCCTGCCCGACCTCGGCGGCGACCTCGGCATGAGCCGGTCCGCCCTGCAGTGGGCCGTCACCGCGTTCGCGCTGCCCTCCGGCGGATTCCTGCTCCTGTTCGGCCGCATGGGCGACCTGTACGGGCGGCGCAGGCTGTTCCTGATCGGCCTGGCCCTGTTCGGCTCGGCCTCGCTGCTGGCGACACTGGCCTGGGACCCGGCGTCCTTCCTGGCCGGGCGCGCGCTGCAGGGCCTCGGCGCGGCGGCGATCGTGCCGACCGGCATGTCCCTGCTGACCACCACCTTCCCCGAGGGCCCGGCCCGGGACCGCGCCCTCGGCATCTCCGGCACGCTGCTGTCGCTGGGCTTCACCGTCGGCATGGTCGCGGGCGGGGTGCTGACGGACACGCTCGGCTGGCGCTCCACGATGGCCCTGCTCACGGTGTTCGCGCTGATCGTCCTGCCGCTGGCGCCCGGCCTGCTGCCGGAGTCCCGCACCCCCCGGCGGCCGCGGCTGGACATCCCCGGAGCGGTCACCGTCACCACCGGGCTGCTGTCGCTGATCTACGCCCTGTCCACGGCCGCCGACCACGGCTTCGGCCGCGCGGACGTCATCACCACGCTGGTCGCCGGCCTGCTGCTGCTCACCGCGTTCGGGGTGATCGAGTCCCGCTCGGCGGCCCCCCTCGTCTCGCTCCCGATGCTGCGCCGCCGCACGGTGGCCTGGGGCAATCTGGGCGGCCTGGTCACCTTCTCGATGATGTCGACGGTGGTCTTCGTGCTGACCCTGTACCTCCAGGAGGTCCTGCGGCTGTCGGCCTTCGAGACCGGTCTGGTCTTCGGCGTCCAGGGCGTCCTGTCGGCCGTCGCCGGCACCCTCGCGGCCAAGGTCATCGGCCGTTTCGGCGCCCGTCGCACCCTGGTGGGCTCGCTGGCCGGCCAGGGCACGCTGGTGGCGACCCTGGTCCTGCTGAACGCCCACGTCTGGTCGGTGTGGCTCGCCACCGCCGCGGTGTCCCTGGCGAGCATGTGCCACCTGGGCGCGATCATCTCGTACGGGCTCACCGTGACCTCCGGGGTCCCCGACGAGGAGCAGGGCCTGGCCACCGGCCTGGTGACCTCCACCCAGCAGGTCGGTATCACGGTCGGCATCCCGCTGCTGGGCGTGCTGGCCACCACCTCGGACGACCTGCTGACCGGGGCGCACACGGTCCTCGCCCTGGACGCGGCCGTGGTGCTCGTGGCGGCCGCCCTGACCGGCCTGGGCCTGAGGTCACGGACGGTCCAGGCGCAGCCGCTCCGCGCGCGGTAGGCCGGCGACGACCAGGTCGTACGAGTCCTCGATCAGCTCCCGGACCAGCCGGTCCGGGAGCCGGTCGTCCACCGTCACCGTGTTCCAGTGGCGCTTGTTCATGTGCCAGCCGGCAACGACCAGTCCCTCGTGCTCGCCGCGCAGCCGGATCGCGTCCTCCGGGTCGCACTTGAGGTTGATCGTCAGGGGCCGCGCGCCCAGGGCCGTCAGGGCGAACATCTTGCCCAGCACCTTGAAGACCGAGGTCTCCGGGTTGAACGGGAAGTCCTCCTCGACGGCGTTGAAGGACAGGCAGAAGGCACGCAGCTCCTTCGGCGTCACTGTGGTCCGGCCTCCTCGGCGACGGGTGCGGGCAGCGGCTCCACCAGCACTGTGACGATCTTGTTCCGGCGCCCGGCCGCCGCCTCCGCGGTCAGCCGCAGCCGGCGCTCGTCGGGCAGCTCGACCTCGGCCGAGGCACCGGCGATGGGCACCCGGCCGAGGGCCTTGGCGAGCAGCCCGCCGACGGTCTCCACGTCCTCGTCGTCGTACTCCTCCAGGCCGTACAGCTCGCCGAGGTCGGTGATGTCCAGGCGGGCGGTGACCCGGAAGCGGTCGTCGCCGAGGTCCTCCACGGGCGGCAGTTCCCGGTCGTACTCGTCGGTGATCTCACCGACGATCTCCTCCAGGATGTCCTCGATGGTGACGATCCCGGCGGTGCCGCCGTACTCGTCGATGACCACGGCGACGTGGTTGCGTTCCTTCTGCATCTCGCGCAGCAGGTCGCCGGCGTTCTTGGTGTCGGGGACGAACACGGCCGGGCGCATGGCCGTGGAGACCAGGTCGCCCTCGGTCTCCCGGCTGATGTGCGTCTTGCGGACCAGGTCCTTCAGATACACGATCCCGACGATGTCGTCCTCGCTCTCGCCGGTGACCGGGATCCGGGAGAACCCGGAGCGCAGGGCGAGGGTGAGGGCCTGGCGGATGGTCTTGTAGCGCTCGATGACGACCAGGTCGGTGCGCGGCACCATGACCTCGCGCACCAGGGTGTCGCCGAGTTCGAAGACCGAGTGCACCATGCGGCGCTCCTCGTCCTCGATCAGCGACTCCTTCTCGGCGAGGTCGACCAGGGCGCGCAGCTCCGCCTCGGAGGCGAAGGGGCCGCGCCGGAAGCCCTTGCCGGGAGTGAGCGCGTTGCCGATGAGGATCAGCAGGGACGGGATGGGTCCCATGACGCGGGCCAGCGGCAGCAGCACGTACGCCGCCGCGGTCGCGGTGTTGAGGGGGTGCTGGCGGCCGATGGTGCGCGGGGAGACGCCGACGGCGACGTACGACACGAGCACCATGACGCCGATGGCGACCAGCAGGGCCTGCCAGGTGGCGGAGAACTCCTGGAGGCAGGCGTACGTCACCAGCGCCGCCGCGGCCATCTCGCAGGCGACACGGACCAGCAGGGCCAGGTTGAGGTAGCGGGTGGGGTCGGCGGCGAGCTGGGCGAGCCTGGCGCCGCCCCGCCGCCCGGACTTCACGGCCTCCTCGGCGCGGAAGCTGGAGACGCGCGCGAGGCCCGCCTCCGCGCAGGCGGCGAGCCAGGCGACGACGACCAGCGCGACCGCGCCGAAGACGATCTGCGGGGACATGGGCGCGGTTACGAGACGGTCGGCGCCGGGGACGGCCCGGTCAGGCCGCGTTCGGCCCGCCAGCCGTCCACGATGGCGGCCTGGAGGCCGAACATCTCGGCCTTCTCGTCGGGCTCCTCGTGGTCGTACCCGAGCAGGTGCAGCACACCGTGGACGGTGAGCAGCTGGAGCTCCTCGTCCATGGAGTGCTGCGTGGGCGCCTCGGCCCCCTGCTTGGCGGCGACCTCCGGGCACAGCACGATGTCGCCGAGCAGCCCCTGCGGCGGCTCGTCGTCGTCCTTGGACGGCGGGCGCAGCTCGTCCATCGGGAACGACATGACATCGGTCGGGCCCGGCAGGTCCATCCACTGGATGTGCAGCTGTTCCATGGCCTCGGCGTCCACGACGATCACCGAGAGCTCGGAGAGCGGGTGGATGCGCATCCGTGCGAGCGCGTAGCGGGCGATGTCGAGGACCGCCTGCTCGTCTACCTCGGTGCCGGACTCGTTGTTGACGTCGATCGACATGGTCGTGCTGGTCTACTTCCCCTTGGTGCCCTTGGCGCCCGTCCTGCCACGCCCGCCCTTGGGGGCGCCGTTCTCGGTGCCGTGGTCGCTGTCGTACTTCTCGTACGCGTCGACGATACGGCCCACCAGCCTGTGCCGTACGACATCCTGGGACGACAGCCGGGAGAAGTGGACGTCCTCGACGCCTTCCAGGATTTCCTGCACCTGCCGCAGGCCGCTCTTGGTGCCGTTCGGCAGGTCGACCTGGGTCACGTCACCCGTGATGACGATCTTCGAGTCGAAGCCGAGCCGGGTGAGGAACATCTTCATCTGCTCGGGGCTCGTGTTCTGGGCCTCGTCCAGGATGATGAAGGCGTCGTTGAGCGTACGACCCCGCATGTAGGCCAGCGGCGCGACCTCGATCGTGCCCGCGGCCATCAGCCTCGGGATCGAGTCGGGGTCGAGCATGTCGTGCAGCGCGTCGTACAGCGGGCGCAGGTAGGGGTCGATCTTCTCGTACAGCGTGCCGGGCAGGAAGCCGAGCCGCTCGCCGGCCTCGACCGCCGGACGGGTCAGGATGATCCGGTTGACCTGCTTGGACTGCAGGGCCTGCACGGCCTTGGCCATGGCCAGGTAGGTCTTGCCGGTGCCGGCGGGGCCGATGCCGAAGACGATCGTGTGCTTGTCGATCGCGTCGACGTAGCGCTTCTGGTTGAGGGTCTTGGGGCGGATCGTACGGCCACGCGAGGACAGGATGTTCTGCGTCAGTACCTGCGCCGGGGTCTCGGGCCCGTCGCTCGTCCCGTTCTCGCTCGCCTTGAGCATGGCGATCGAGCGTTCCACTGCGTCCTCCGTCATCGGTTGCCCGGTGCGGAGCACCAGCATCATCTCGTCGAACACGCGTGAGATCAGGGCGACGTCGGCCGGGTCGCCGACCGCGCTGATCTCGTTGCCCCGGACATGGATGTCGGCCGCCGGGAAGGCCCTCTCGATCACGCGCAGGAGGGAGTCGCCGGAACCCAGCACGGTCACCATGGGGTGCTGGGCGGGGACGGTGAGCTGTGCTCTCGCCTGCTCCTGCGCGGGTGTGTGAGCTGTGGGTGTCTGTGTCATGGGCCGGCTCTGAAGGCCTGCGCTTCCTCCTCGTCACGGCCGCGTAGCTGAGGGCGGCCTCGCACTGTCCAGAGTACGACGGGGGGCTGACAACCCCGTAGGGCTTTTATCGGGACCGCCGCCCGGCGGTGCGCCCGCCCGCGCCCACCGGTACGTCCGCCCGCGCCCGCCGGTGCTCTCAGCCCGAGCGGCCGAAGCCGATGGTCGGCACCGCACGGCGCAGCGGCCAGGGCCGGTCCAGCCGCTCCGGCACCAGCCCGTCGAGGAACGCGTACCGCCGCAGCGCCTTGGGGTCCTGCCCGGGAAGGGACTGCACCCGCCGCCACCACGCACCGATCTCCGACCACCCCGGTGCCGACAGCGACCCGCCGAACTCCTGCACCGACAGGGCGGCCGTCAGCCCGGCGAAGGCCAGCCGGTCCGCCAGCGGCCACCCCGCCAGGGAGCCCGTCACGAACCCGGCGACGAACACGTCACCCGCCCCCGTCGGGTCCAGGGCCTCCACGGCGATGGCGGGCACCTCGGCCGCCTCCCCGGTCCGCCGGTCGACGGCGTAGGCGCCCTCCTCCCCGAGGGTCACCACGGCCACCGGCACGTACTCGGTCAGGGCGTGGGCGGCGATCCGCGGACAGTCGGCGCCGGTGTACCGCTTGGCCTCCTCCGCGTTGGGCAGGAACGCCTCGCAGTGCTCCAGGTCGGCGAGGCCGGACAGGTCCCACGTGCCCGTCTCGTCCCAGCCGACGTCGGCGAAGATGCGGGTGCCCGCCCGGGCGGCCGCGGCGATCCACGGCGCGCTGCGGCCCGGTGTGAGGGAGGCGACGGCGGCACGCGCGCGGGGCGGGCGGGCCGGGACGTGGTCCTGGACGAACACGCTCTGGGGCGGCGGCTCGTGCCCGTGGGAGACCATGGTCCGCTCGCCCTCGTAGGCCATGGAGACGGTCACCGGGGAGTGCCAGCCGGGCACGGTCCGCGAGGCCGACAGGTCGATGCCCTCGCCCTGCTCCAGCGCGTCCCAGCAGTACTCGCCGTAGTGGTCGTCGCCGAAGGCCGCGGCGAGGGCGGTGCGCAGGCCGAGGCGGGCCAGGGCGGCGGCCATGTTGGCGACCCCGCCGGGGCTGGAGCCCATGCCCCGGGCCCAGGACTCGGTGCCGCGCACCGGAGCCGAGTCCAGGCCGGTGAAGATGATGTCGAGGAAGACCGTGCCGGTGAGGTAGACGTCCCAGGGCGGGTCACCGGGGGCGCGCAGCGCGGCGAGCGGGTCGACCTGGGCCCTGCGGCGCCCGGCCTGTGTGAGGTGTTCCGGTTCCTCCCCGGTGAAGGTCTGCGACGGCGTCACGGTGCGCTCCCTGGCGTGGTGCGGTTCTGGCCAGTGTGCACCAGTCGGGCACCGGGATCCGGTGCGTGCGGGTCACCAGCGCGGCATCACCGGTGTGCGCCAGTCCGGTTCGGCGGTCCGCATCGCCGCCGCGTCGTCGCGGTCCCGCAGCGCGCCGTCGTCCGCGGCCCAGCGCCGGTGCAGCCGGGCGAGTTCGTCCCGGTCCAGTTCGACGCCGAGGCCCGGCGCGTCGGACACCGCGACCCGGCCGTCCGTGAAGACGGTCCGCTCGGTGAGCACGTCCTCGGACTGCCAGGGGTAGTGCGAGTCGCAGGCGTGGTGGAGACCGGGCACGGTGGCGGCGACCTGGGTCATCGCGGCGAGGCTGATGCCCAGGTGCGTGTTGGAGTGCATGGACACCCCGACCCCGAAGGCGGCGCAGATCGCGGCGAGCCGCTGGGTGTTGCGCAGTCCGCCCCAGTAGTGGTGGTCGGAGAGGACGACCTGGACGGCGTCCGCGGTGAAGGCGTCCCTGATCTCGCCGAAGGTGGTCACGCACATGTTGGTGGCGAGCGGGACCCCGGTCCCGGCGGCCACCTCGGCCATCGCCGGTGTGCCCAGCGTCGGGTCCTCCAGGTACTCAAGGACGTCCCCGAGTTCCCGGGCCACCTTCAGCGAGGTCGCGACCGACCAGGCGCCGTTGGGGTCGAGGCGCAGCGGGTGTCCGGGGAAGGCGTCGGCGAGGGCGCGGACGGCGGCGGTCTCCTCGTCGGGCGGGAAGACGCCGCCCTTGAGCTTGAACGAGCCGAAGCCGTGCCGCCGCTGGAGTGCGCGGGCCTGTTCCACCACTCCGGCCGGGTCGAGGGCGGCGCCCCACTCGTCGGGCTCGGCGGGGACGCCGGCCGGGTGTCCGGCCCACTTGTAGAACAGGTAGGCGCTGTACTCGACCGTGTCCCGCACCTTGCCGCCGAGCAGCGCGTGCACGGGCAGCCCGAGGGCCTTGCCCTGGGCGTCGAGGCAGGCGACCTCGAAGGCCGACAGCACCGACAGCCGCAGTTTGTCGGCGCTCTGGACTCCGCGCAGGCCGCCGGCGTCCGGCCGGCCCTCGGTCCGGGAGGAGTCCACGGCGAGGTCGATCTCGAAGAGGCCGTTCACATCCATGACCGACCGGCCGGTGAGCCGTTCGGCCAGCGGGCGGGCAAGTTCGAGGTACTTGGTGTCGCCGTAGGTCTCGCCGAGGCCGGTGATCCCGTCGGCGGTGACGACCTCCACGATCAGCCGGGGGGTGTACGGCTGGTGCACGCCCTGGGTGTTGAGCAGGGGTGCGTCGGCGACCAGGATCGGGGTGAGCCGCACCTCGGCGATGGTCAGGTCACGGGTCACAGGGAGGCTCCCACGAGGTCGAGCCCGGCGGTGAGCAGGGCCGTGAGGTCGGCGAGGTCTTCGGGCGAGGGGTCGGTGAGCGGGGCGCGCACCGGCCCCACGCGCTGCCCGCGCAGCCGGGCCGCCGCCTTCACCAGGGACACGGCGTATCCCGGCGCGCGGTCGCGGAGTTCGACGAACGGGACGTAGAAGGCGCGCAGCAGCTTGTCGACGGTGCCGTGGTCGTCGTCCCGCAGCGCGGCGAAGAAGGCGTCGGCGATCTCGGGTGCGAAGGCGTGCACGGCCGAGGAGTAGGCGGGGACGCCCACGGCGGCGTAGGCGCGCGCCTGGATCTCGGCGGTGGCGGCGCCGTTGAAGAAGAGGAAGCCGTCCGGGGCGGCGAGGGTGAGCCGCTGGAGCCGGTCGAGGTCGCTGTGGCCGTCCTTGAGGCCGATGACGTTCGGGATGCGGGCGATGCGCCGCAGCGCGTCGGTGCCGTAGGCGACCTGGCCCCGCTGGTAGGCGATCAGCGGCAGCCGAGTGCGGGCCGCGAGCTGTTCCAGCTGGGCGGCGAGGCCGTCCTGCGGGGCGTCGGTCAGGTAGTGCGGCAGTACGAGGAGGGCGTCGGCGCCCGCTTCCTCGGCGATGCGCGCGAACCGGACGGCCTGCGCCCAGCCGTATCCGGTGCCGGCCACCACGGGCAGCCGGCCGGCGGCCTCCTCGGCGGCGACGGTGACGACGGTGCGGTACTCCTCCTCGTCCAGGGAGAAGAACTCGCCGGTGCCGCAGGCCGGGAAGAGGGCGCCGGGGCCGGCCGCGAGCCGGTCGGCGGCATGGGCGCGGAAGCCGTCGGGATCGAGGGTGCCGTCGTCGTGGAAGGCGGTGAGCGGGAAGGACAGCACACCGCGCGCCATCCCCTCCCGCAGTCGCCGCGCCACGTCCTGCGGAGCCGGGTCGCCGCCCACCAGACCATCTCCTCTTGTGAATAGCGTCTACATATGAGAACGAACGAAGGTTAGGCGCTTCTACCCGTCACCACCATTCCCAAACGCGACCGTGTCGGGGATCACACCCCTCCGCCTTCTTCGGTGATCCGCGTGCTTGATACAACTTGCTCGCGCGTTCCTGTCCGTCGACGGTCGTCGCCCCCAACCCCCCTTTTCCGCACCGCTCTTCTCGCCTGCCCTGGGAACGCCCGTGTCCGCCCCCCGCACCCTGCCCTGGCCCCTCGTCGCCCTGTTCACGGCCGGGTACCTCGCCCCGTACCTGCTGCCGACCACCGTCGGCAGACTCGACAGCGGGCTTCCGCTCACCGCCACCGAGGCCGGCGCCATCGGCAGTGCCCTGCTGCTGAGTTCGGCGGCCGCCGGCTTCCTGCTGGCCTCCCGCGTCGACCGGTTCGGCCCCCGCGTCCTGGCCCGCACCGGCCTCGCCCTCGCCGTCGCCGGCTACGGCGGCGCCGCCCTCACCGGCGCCGTACCCGCCGTCGTCGCGGGCGCGGTCGTCGGCGGGTTCGGGTCAGGTACGGTCACGGCGGTCGCCGCGAGCGGCATCGCCGCCCTCGGGACACCCGCCGCCCGGACGGAGCCACGGGCCTGGGACCCGCACCGGGTCACCACGCTGGGGCTGCTCGGCGTCTCGGCCCTCGCGGGCGCCCTGTACCTGACGATCCCCCGCCTCGGCCCCGGCCACGGCCTGCCCCTGGCCGCCGTCGCGCTGACGGCGCTCGCCGTCTGGCCGCTCACCGGCCGGCTGCCCGCTCGTACGGCACCGGCCCGGGCGGCCGTCGGCCACGGCCGGCTCCCGCGCCCGCGGGCCGGACTGCTGCTGGCCGCCGCGGTGCCGTTCTGGTCCCTGGCCCAGAACTCCCTGTGGGGGGTGAGCGGCCGGATCGGACTCGACCAGGCCCGCCTCTCCGAGATCACCGTCGGCGCGGTGTTCGCGGCCGCGCTCGGCGCCGGACTCGTCGGGGTCGTCGGCGCCGGCGCGCTCGGGCAGCGGCTGGGCCAGGCCGTGCCCATCGGCGCCGGTACGGCACTGATCGCGGGCTGCATCGCGCTGAGCGCCTCGGCGCGGGACCTCCCGGCCTTCGCGGCGGGCGAGATCTCCTGGAACCTGCTGTACCCGGTCGTCCTGTCCTACGTCATCGGCCTGGCCGCCTCCCTCGACCCGCGCGGCCGGTGGGCGGTCCTGGTCGGCTCGGCGTCCGCGCTGGGCACGGCGGCGGGCCCGCTGACGGGGAGTGTGCTGGCCGCGGGCGCGGGCTTCGCCGGGATGGGACGGCTGCTCGGCGCCGGGCTGCTGCTGATCTCCGTACCGATGACGGCGGTGGCACTGCGGGCCGGCAGGCGCCCCTCGCGCGTGGTGGACATCCCCGTCGTGGAGGTCGCGTGGGAGACGCCCGCCGTGCCCGCCCGGCGTGCCTACGACACCGCGTCGCCGAACGTGTAGGCGTCGACCTCGGCCAGGCAGCGGGCCCGGCGCTCCTCGTCGTCCTCCAGGAAGGAGGCGAGGAAGGAGTTGCGGGCCAGCTCGCGCAGCCGGTCCTCGCCCAGGCCCAGCGTGTCCCGCACGGCGCGGAAGTTGTCCCCCACGTATCCGCCGAAGTACGCCGGATCGTCGGAGTTGACCGTGCAGAGCAGCCCGGCGTCGAGCATGGCCGGCAGCGGGTGGTCGGCCAGCGTGTCCACGGCCCGCAGCCGGACGTTGGACAGCGGGCACAGGGTGAGCGGGACCCGGTCCCGGACCAGCCGCTCCACCAGCGCGGGATCCTCCAGGCAGCGCAGACCGTGGTCGACGCGCTCCACGCCGAGCACGTCCAGCGCCTCGGTGATGTACTGCGGCGGCCCCTCCTCACCCGCGTGCGCGACCCGGCGCAGCCCGAGCGCGGCGGCGGCCTGGTACACCTCCCGGAACTTCGCCGGCGGATGCCCGACCTCGGCGGAGTCCAGGCCGATGCCGGTGATCCGGTCCAGGTACGGCGTCGCGGCCTGGAGCGTCTCCAGCGCCGAGTCGGCGGACTCGTCGCGCAGGAAGCACATGATGAGCCTGGTGGAGACGCCGTGGTTCCGCTCGCTGTTCCCGAGCGCCTGCCACAGCCCCTCCACGACCGTGCCCAGGCTCAGGCCCCGCGCGATGTGGGCCTGCGGGTCGAAGAAGATCTCCGCGTGCCGCACGCCCTGGGCGGCGGCCCGTGCGAGGTAGGCGTCGGCGAGGTCGGCGAAGTCCTGCTCGGTGCGCAGGACGGCCATCAGCTGGTAGTACAGGTTCAGGAACGACTGCAGGTCCTCGAACCGGTAGGCCGTGCGGAGTTCCCCGGTGTCCGCGTACGGGAGGGCCACGCCGTTGCGGGCGGCCAGCTCGAACGCCAGCTCCGGCTCCAGGGTGCCTTCGATGTGGAGGTGCAGTTCTGCTTTCGGGAGGGGCATCGAAGCATCGTACGGGTGCTTTACCGCCGTTTCGGAACCGGCACCCGCAGCAGGTCGTACGCCACCGTCAGCTCCCCCTCGTACCCGGCCGCCCGCGCCTGCCGCTCGAACTCCTCCGGCTCGGAGTAGCGCTGGCTGAAGTGGGTGAGGACGAGGTGCCGCACGCCCGCGTCCCGGGCCACGGCGGCGGCCTGGCCGGCCGTCAGATGCCCGTGGTCGGTGGCGAGTCCGATGTCCTCGTCGAGGAACGTGGACTCGATGACGAGCAGGTCGCAGCCCTCCGCGAGGGCGTGCACGCCCTCGCACAGCCGGGTGTCCATGACGAACGCGAACCGCTGCCCGCGCCGCACCTCGCTGACGTCCTCCAGCGTCACGTCCCCGAGCCGGCCCTCGCGCCTCAGGCGGCCCACGTCCGGACCCGCGATGCCGTGCGCGGCGAGCCGCCCGGGCAGCATGCGGCGGCCGTCGGGTTCGGTCAGGCGGTAGCCGTAGGACTCGACCGGATGGGAGAGCCTGCGGGCCTCCAGGGTGTACGACGGGGTCACCGCGAGGGGCCCGTCGGCGGCGACCGGTGCCTCGGTGAGACCGACCGTCTCCCGGTAGGCGGTCGCGTACCGCAGGCGCTCGAAGAAACGCCGGCCGGAACGCGGGTAGTGCGCGGTGACCTCGTGCGGCACCTGGTCCAGGTTGATCCGCTGGATGACGCCCGCGAGGCCGAGGCAGTGGTCGCCGTGGAAGTGCGTGACGCAGATCCGGTTCAGGTCGTGGGCGGCGACCCCGGCGCGCAGCATCTGCCGCTGTGTGCCCTCGCCGGGGTCGAACAGGATGCCCTCGCCGTCCCACCTCAGCAGGTAGCCGTTGTGGTTGCGGTGCCGGGTCGGGACCTGGCTGGCGGTGCCGAGGACCACCAGCTCACGCACGGACACGCCGAGTCACCCGGGCGGCCACTGGAGGCCGCGGCCGCCCAGGACGTGCGCGTGGGCGTGCCAGACGGTCTGGCCGGCGCCGCTGCCGGTGTTGAAGACGAGGCGGTAGCTGTCCAGGTTCTCCGCGTCGGCCACGGCCCGGGTCTCCCGCAGGACGTCCGCGGCGAGCTCCGGGGCGCCGGCGGCCAGGGCGGCGGCGTTCTCGTAGTGCGCCTTGGGGATCACCAGAACGTGGGTGGGTGCCTGCGGGTTTATGTCCCGGAAGGCCACGGTCGTCTCGGTCTCGCGGACGATCGTCGCCGGGATCTCACCCGCGACGATCTTGCAGAACAGGCAGTCGTCCTGCGGTTCGCCGGCCATACGCTGCGCTCGCTTTCGCCAGTGATCGTTACGGGGCATGGTAGTCGTTCGGGTGCGGGCCCTTCGGGTGCGGGTCGTTCGGGTGCGGGTGGTCGCCGGCCCGTGGCCCGCGGGCGGCAAAGCCGCACACCGGCAGGGTCCCGCCGCCCTCAGGCGGGCATGTCCGGCGGTGTCTTCGCGGGACTGGTCTCCAGCGCCTCCAGCGCGAGCGCGATCGCCGCGTCGAGCTGGGCGTCCCGGTCCCGGGCCCAGTCCTGTGGCCGCTGGACGACCTCCACGTCCGGGTCCACCCCGTGGTTCTCCACGTCCCAGCCCTGGCCCTCCAGCCAGATCGCGTACTTCGGCTGGGTGACCAGGGTGCCGTCGACCAGGTGGTAGCGGCTGTCGATGCCGATGACACCGCCCCAGGTGCGGGTGCCGACGACCGGGCCGATGCCGAGGGCCCGGATCGCCGCGTTGACGATGTCGCCGTCGGAGCCGGAGAACTCGTCGGCCACGGCTACGACCGGACCGCGGGGCGCGTCGAGGGGATAGCTGGTGGGGCGCATGCCGCGGGCGAGGTCCCAGCCGATGATCCGGCGGGCCAGCTTCTCGACCACGAGCTGGGAGGTGTGCCCGCCGCGGTTGTCCCGGACGTCGACCACGAGACCCTCCCGGGCCACCTCCACCCGCAGGTCGCGGTGGATCTGGGCCCAGCCGGGGGCGTGCATGTCGGGGACGTGGAGATAGCCGAGCCGGCCGCCGGAGGCCGCGTGGACGTGGGCCCGGCGGCCGGCGACCCAGGCGTGGTAGCGCAGGGGTTCCTCGTCCGCGACGGGGACGACGACGGTGTGCCGGGGTTCGCCGCCGGCTGCCGGGGAGACGGTCAGCTCGACGGGGTGCCCGGCCGTGCCCACGAGGAGGGGGCCGGGGCCCGTCACCGGGTCGACGGGATGGCCGGCCACGGCGACGATCGCGTCGCCCGGGCGTACCGCCACCCCGGGCGCGGCCAGGGGGGAGCGGGCGTCCGGGTCGGAGGTCTCCGCCGGGAGGATCCGGTCGATGCGCCAACTGCCGTCCGGATGCCGGGAGATGTCGGCGCCGAGCAGGCCGTGTCCGGTGCCGCCGGCGCCGCCGGCCGGGGTGACGTAGGCGTGCGAGGTGCCGAGTTCGCCGTGCACCTCCCAGAGCAGGTCGACCAGGTCGCTGTGGGTGGCCAGGCGGCCCAGGAGGGGGCGGTAGCGGTCGAGGACGCCGGCCCAGTCGACACCGCCGAGGTCGGGGCGCCAGAAGTGGTCGCGCATGAGCCGGCCGGTCTCGTCGTACATCTGCCGCCACTCGGCGGCCGGGTCGAGGGTCTGGCGGACGCGGGCGAGGTCGACGGTGACGCCGGTGTCGCCGTCGTCGTCGGTGCCGGCCCGGTGGTCGGCGGGCACGACCCGGAGCCGGCCCTCGGTCCACAGCAGGACGCGCCGGCCGTCGCCGCTGACCTCGAAGTGGCCGACGTCGGAGGCGAGGTGCTCCAGACGGCGCCGGTCGAGGTCGTACCGCTCCAGCTCGGTGTGCGGGCCGGGGTCCCCGGGGCGGGCACGGGAGGTGCCGAGGATGCCGTGCACGGGATGGCGCAGCCACAGGACACCGTCCTTGGCGGCGCGCAGGGTGGAGTAGCGGCCGGCCTCCACCGGGAACGGCACGATCCGGTCGGCGAGCCCCTCGGGGTCGATGCGGGTGGCGGGTGTGCCCTCGTTGTCGGGGGTCTCGTCCTTGTCGGGCGTCTCGAAGGGGCGGCCATGGCGTTGCGGGCCGAACGGCGAGGGTGTGGTGGCGGCCAGGGTGATCAGGTGCGGGCGGGCGCCGGCCACGAAGGCGAGGTCGAAGACGTGTTCGTCGTAGACCGGGTCGAAGGCGCGGTGGGAGAGGAACGCGAGGTGTCTGCCGTCGAGGGTGAAGGCGGGCGCGTAGTCCTGGAAGCGGAGCGGGGTGGCCTCGATGACCGAGAGGTCGGTGGTGTGGGCGATGCGCAGCTGGGAGAGCGGGCGGGGGCCGGGGTGGGCCCAGGCGAGCCAGGCGGAGTCGGGGGAGAACGTGAGGCCGAAGACCTCGCCGTCGTCGCTGCGGTCGACCTCGCGGACCTCACCGGTCTCCCGCTCGACCATGAGCAGTCTGCCGTCGTGCGCGGCCACGGCGGCCCGGCTGCCGTCGGGGGCCATGGCCAGCTCCAGCACGCGGCCGAGCTGCCCGGCGGCCAGGCGGCGCGGCGGCGCCCCGGGCACGGTGCCGGTCGCGGGGGCGAACTCCAGGGAGTCGTCGCCCTCGGCGTCCGTCACCCACACCGCCCACTCCTCGCCCTCGGCGCGGAAGGCGCGCGGCAGCCGGGCGCGGACACCGGGGGTGGCGGCCAGGGCGCGGGCGGGGCCGGAGCGGTGGGTGACCCAGTGGATCCCGCCGCGCACGCAGACGGCGCTGCCGCGCGCGGTGTGGTCGGGGGACGCCTCGCCGAACCAGCGGGCCGCGTCGACCGGTTGGGGCCGCAGGTCGACGCGGGGTCCGCCCAGGCGGATGTCCAGCCGGCGCGGCGCTGCGCCCTCCAGGTCGTCCAGCAGCCAGAGTTCACCGGCCTGGCTGTAGACGACGCGGGTGCCGTCACCGGCCGCGTGCCGGGCGTAGAAGCCGTCGTGCGGGGTGTGCCGGCGCAGGTCGGAGCCGTCGGCGAGGGAGGAGTAGAGCGCGCCGGCGCCCTCGTGGTCGGAGAGGAAGGCGATCCTCCCCCACGTCGCCGGCTCCGCGGGGACGGGGGCGCCTGCCGTCCCCGCCCACACCGGGCACTCGATGTTGCCGTCGATCTCCTCGTGCAGCCGCACGAACTCCCCCGCGCCCTCCTCACCGTCGGCGGCCCGGTCGATCCACAGCTTGCCGGCCGTGCCGCCCCGGTAGCGCTTCCAGTAGGCGGCCTCGCGGCCCATCGACACGGACAGCAGCACGGTGGCCGGTCCGAGGGCCACCGCGCCGACCGGGCCGTACGGCAGGGTCTCGGCCGGTCCGCCGTCCAGCGGGACGGCGTGGGCCCAGGTGTGCCGGAGACTGGGCCGGCCGTGCGCGCCGAGCGCGAGCACGCGCCCGTCGGCGGTCCAACCGCACACCTCGGTGCGGCGGTTGCCCCAGTACGTCAGGCGCCGGGCGGGACCGCCGTCGAGCGGGGCGACGTGCACCTCGGGGGCGCCGTCCCGGGTGGAGGTCCATGCGAGGTGTCTGCCGTCCGGCGAGATCCGGGGCCGGCTCACCGGCATGTTGTCGGCGCTGACGCGCCAGGCCCGGCCGCCGTCGAGCGGCGCGAGCCACACGTCGTCCTCGGCGACGAACGTCACCAGGTCGCCGTGCAGATGGGGGTATCGGAGGTAGGCGGAGTCTTCCGTGGTTCCCGTCGAAGCACCCTGAGTCACGCGGTCACTCTACGCAGCGGCCGGTACGCCCGCTGCCGGTTCGGGATCACCGGCTTCGGCGCGGGCCGGGATCACTTGCCCGGCACGGGCCAGACGGTGCGGGTGACGGTGACCGTCACAGTGGGCCGCGGCTCTCCGGCCGGCGGCCGGTAGGTGGGCGGCCGGTAGGTCGGTAGCCGGTAGGTCGGCGGGCGGTAGGTCGGCCCCGGCCGGGCGGCGCAGTCGCCGAGGCCGTTCACGCGGAACACCTGTCTGCCGCCGACCTCGGCCTTCAGGTCACCGCGCACGCAGGCGCCGTCGACGGCCTTGGTCACCCGCCCGGTGACGACGATCTTCCGCCGGTCGTCCGTCTCGCCCCGGCAGTCGACGGTGACGACGGTGGTCTCGGCCGGCGAGGGCGAGCCGCCCCCGCCGCCGTCGCCCTGACCCCCGGTGCAGGTGAGCCAGTTGACGTCCACGTGCCGCCGTTCCAGCGCGGCGGTCGCGGTCCGGTCGGTGGTGTACGCGACGGTCGCGGACCCGAGACCGGCCGGCTGGCACGCCACCGCGGCACCGGCGGCCAGCACGACGAGTCCCACCGCGGCCACCGTCCGCGGCCCGCACCGTTTCCCTCTCCAAGCCCCCATACCGGGCAGAGTGCCACCGGCCCGAACGATACGGAAGACCGCATACGGCCACTCACCCGTACGGGCAGCGAGCCGAAAGGGCGGGGAACCGCGCGACCGGCCCCGACGACCCCACACCGAAGGACGACAGGGCACCGACCGCCCCGCCCCCGAACGACGACAGGACGCCACCGCCCCGCCCTCCGACGACGACAGGACGCCACCGCCCTACCCCCGAACGACGACAGGGCACCGACCGCCCCGGTCCAACGACGACAGGACGCCACCGCGCCGCCCCGGCCGAACCGGTGCGGCGCATGTCAGCCCCGCATCAGCAGCCACTCCTGAAGCTCGACCAGGTTCCCTTCGGGGTCCTTGAGATGGGCCACCCGCATACGCTCGGTCATGGCCGCCGGCCCGTGCAGCAGGACGGCCCCCCGGGAGGCGATCTCCGCGCAGTAGGCGTCCAGGTCGTCGACGCGCAGGACGACCAGCGAGCGGTGACCGGTGGCGGTCTCGCCCAGCTCGTGCAGGATCTCGGCCATCATCGCGCGGTCCTGCAGCGCGATGCCGGCGGACCCGGCGTGCGGGCTGAACTTCTCGTACGGCCCGTCCGCCGCGCCGGACTGCGGCCGCAGGCCGAGGACATCGGCGTAGAAGCGGTAGCAGGCGGCGAAGTCGGTGACCAGGAGCCGGACCTGGGCGAGTTCCACGATGTCCCTTCGGGGGTCAGGACCAGCGGCCGGTGCGGCCCAGCAGCAGGGCCACGGCGGCGGTGCCGGCGGTGGATGTGCGCAACACGGTGGGGCCGAGCACACACGCCTTAGCGCCGGCCTCCTCGAACAGCGCCAGCTCGTCCCGCGCGACGCCCCCCTCCGGGCCGACGACCAGCACGATCTCGCCCTCGGCGGGCAGTTCGGCGGTGGCCAGCGGCACGCTCTCGTGCCCGAAGTCGGAGTGCAGCACGGCGGCGAAGTCGGCCGCGGCGAGAAGTGCGGCGACCTGCCTGGTGCTCGCCGCGTCCGCGACCTCCGGGAAGCGCAGCCGGCGGGACTGCTTACCCGCCTCGCGCGCGGTGGCCCGCCACTTGGCGAGCGCCTTCAGCCCCCGGTCGCCCTTCCACTGGGTGATGCAGCGGGCCGCCTGCCAGGGCACGACCGCGTCGACACCGGTCTCGGTCATGGTCTCCACGGCCAGCTCGCCGCGGTCGCCCTTGGGCAGCGCCTGGACGACCGTGATCCGGGGGCTGGGCTCGGGTTCCACGGGGAACTCGAACGGCTCGACGACCATGTGGTCCTTGCCCGACACGCGGACGACGACCCCGGCGGCCCCGCGTCCCCTGCCGTCGGTGAGCACCACGTTCTCCCCGGGCTGCAACCGCCGTACGGAGACCGCGTGCCGTCCCTCGGGGCCCTCGACGTCGACGACCGAGCCGGGGCCCACGCCCTCCAGCGAGTCGACGACGAACACCGGCGCGGTCATCGCGGACCACCCCCGGCCGACAACGCTGTCCTGGCGGCGGCGAGTTCGTCGGCCAGCACCTCCACCAGCCGCCCGGCGGGCAGCTCCCGGGCCAGCCGGTGGCCCTGCCCCGCCCACAGCGACATGCCCTGCGCGTCCCCCGCCCTGGCGGCGGCCTTGCGCAGCGGCGCGGTGAGGTGGTTGACCTCCGGGTAGGCGGCGGGGGCGTACGGGCCGTGCTCGCGCATGAAGCGGTTGACCAGGCCGCGGGCCGGGCGGCCGGAGAAGGCGCGGGTCAGCTCGGTGCGCACGAACAGGGGGTCGGTCAGCGCCCGCTTGTGCAGGGCGTCCGCGCCGGACTCGTGGGTGGCGAGGAAGGCGGTGCCCAGCTGGGCCGCGCTCGCCCCCGCGGCGAGGACGGCGGCGATCTGGCTGCCGCGCATGATGCCGCCGGCGGCGACGACCGGGATGGCCACGGCCTCCCGGATCTGCGCGACCAGCGACAGCAGCCCGATGCCGGAGCCGTCGTTCTCCGGGAGGTCCCGGTGGGTGCCCTGGTGGCCGCCGGCCTCCACGCCCTGGGCGATCACCGCGTCCGCCCCGGCCCGCTCGACCGCGCGGGCCTCCTCCGCGGTGGTGGCGGTGACCAGGGTGAGGGTCCCGGCCCGGCGGAACCTGTCGAGCACCTCCCGGCCCGGCGTCCCGAAGTGGAAGGAGACGACCGGCACGGGGTTGTCGAGCAGGACGGCGAGCTTGGCGTCGTAACCGTCGTCCCCGCCGCTGTCCGGGTCGCCCAGCTCGGTCTCGTACCAGGCGGCCTCGCCGGCCAGCTGCTGCGCGTACACCTCGACGGCACCGGCGTCGGGGGGCGCGGCGGCGGGCGCCGCGGCGGAGCCGCTGCCCGCACCGGAGTGCTCGGGCTGCGGCATGAAGACGTTCACGCCGAAAGGACGGCTCGTGAGCCCCCTCAGCTGCTTGATCTCCTGGTACATCCCGTCGGCGGTCTTGAGTCCGGCGGCGAGGAACCCGAGGCCGCCGGCCTCGGAGACGGCGGCGGCGAGCTGCGGGACGGAGACACCGCCCGCCATGGGGGCCTGCACGATCGGGTGAGGAAAGAGATCGGTCAGCGCGGAGGACATGACGGCATGTTGTCACGTCCTCCGTACAAGTCCGAATCCGACCGCCTCCCGGCACAGGCCGCGGGTACGGAGGGCGCGAAAGCCCCCTCCGTGTCCCGGCTCAGCGTCCGTTGAAGGCGTCCTTCAGCCGCGAGAACAGGCCCTGCTGACCGGGCTGGAACTGGCCCTGGGGCCGCTCCTCGCCGCGCAGCTTCGCCAGCTCGCGCAGCAGGCGCTCCTGCTCCGGGTCCAGCTTGTTCGGGGTGATGACCTCGACGTGCACGATCAGGTCGCCCCGGCCGCCGCCGCGCAGATGCGTGACGCCCCGGCCGTGCAGCGGGATCGACTGCCCGGACTGGGTGCCGGGCCGGATGTCGACCTCCTCCATGCCGTCCAGCGTCTCCAGCGGCACCTTGGTGCCGAGGGCCGCGGCGGTCATCGGGATGGTGACCGTGCAGTGCAGGTCGTCGCCGCGCCGCTGGAAGGTGGAGTGCGGCAGCTCGTGGATCTCGACGTACAGGTCACCGGCCGGACCGCCGCCGGGGCCGACCTCGCCCTCGCCCGCGAGCTGGATCCGCGTGCCGTTGTCGACACCGGCCGGGATCTTCACGGTGAGCGTGCGCCGCGAGCGGACGCGGCCGTCGCCGGCGCACTCCGGGCACGGGGTCGGCACGACGGTGCCGAAGCCCTGGCACTGGGGGCAGGGCCGGGAGGTCATGACCTGGCCCAGGAAGGACCGGGTGACCTGCGACACCTCGCCCCGGCCGCGGCACATGTCACACGTCTGGGCGGACGTGCCCGGAGCCGCGCCCTCGCCGTTGCAGGTGTTGCAGACGACGGCGGTGTCGACCTGGATGTCCTTGGTCGTGCCGAAGGCCGCCTCGTCCAGCTCGACCTCGATACGGATCATGGCGTCCTGCCCGCGCCGGGTGCGCGAGCGCGGCCCGCGCTGCGACGCCGTGCCGAAGAACGCGTCCATGATGTCGGAGAAGTTGCCGAAGCCGCCGGCGCCGAAGCCGCCCGCGCCCGCGCCGCCCGACTGGGAGAGCGGGTCGCCGCCGAGGTCGTAGACCTGCTTCTTCTGCGGGTCCGACAGCACCTCGTAAGCGGCGTTGATCTCCTTGAACCGCTCCTGGGTCTTCGGATCGGGGTTGACGTCCGGGTGCAGCTCGCGCGCGAGCCGACGGAACGCCTTCTTGATCTCATCCTGCGACGCGTCGCGGCGCACGCCGAGAACGGCGTAGTAGTCCGTGGCCACTTACGACTCCGCCAGGATCTGTCCGACGTACCGTGCCACTGCGCGTACCGCTCCCATCGTTCCCGGGTAGTCCATGCGGGTCGGTCCGACCACGCCGAGCTTGGCAACCGCCTCGCCGCCCGAACCGTAGCCCACCGACACGACGGACGTGGAGTTGAGTCCCTCGTGGGCGTTCTCGTGGCCGATGCGCACCATCACGCCCGGATCCTTCGCCTCGCCAAGGAGCTTGAGGAGCACCACGTGCTCCTCCAGGGCCTCCAGGACGGGCCGGATCGTGAGGGGAAAGTCATGTCCGAAGCGGGTGAGATTGGCGGTGCCGCCGATCATCAACCGCTCCTCGTTCTCCTCGACGAGTGTCTCCAGCAGGGTGGAGAGCACCGTCGAGACCGTACCGCGGTCCTCCGGCTCGAAGGCGTCCGGCAGGTCCTCGACCAGCTTCGGCACGTCCGCGAACCGTCGGGCGGCGACCCGGCTGTTCAGCCGGGCCCGCAGGTCCGCCAGCGCGCTCTCGCCGAACGGCGCCGGGCAGTCGACCATCCGCTGCTCGACCCGGCCGGTGTCCGTGATCAGCACGAGCATCACGCGCGCGGGGGCGAGTGAGAGCAGTTCCACGTGCCGGACGGTGGACCGGGTCAGCGAGGGGTACTGCACGACGGCGACCTGCCGGGTCAGCTGCGCGAGCAGCCGCACCGTGCGGGCCACGACGTCGTCGAGGTCGACGGCGCCCTCCAGGAAGTTCTGGATCGCCCGCCGCTCGGGCGCGGTCATCGGCTTGACGCCCGCGAGCTTGTCCACGAACAGCCGGTAGCCCTTGTCGGTGGGGATCCGCCCGGCACTGGTGTGCGGCTGGGCGATGAACCCCTCGTCCTCCAGGGCCGCCATGTCGTTGCGGACGGTGGCCGGGGAGACGCCGAGGTTGTGACGCTCGGTGAGCGCCTTGGAACCGACCGGCTCCTCGGTGCCCACGTAGTCCTGGACGATGGCGCGCAGCACCTGAAGCCTGCGTTCACTCAGCATCCGCGCGCACCTCCAGCACGTCGTCCCCTCGTCCCATCGGGTCGTCCGCCTGGCACTCCTCGCACGCGAGTGCCAGCATTCCCCGGCCCAGTGTACGGCTGTCGGGTACACCATGGGCAAGGTCGGGGCCGCCGTACCGGGTCGTACCGCTAGCGTCGCCGGTATGACGGTGACTTGGGAAGAGCTGGGGTGGGAACGGCTGGCCGCCGGGGTGGGGCGGTGCCGGCTGCCCGGCTGGGACTGCACCGCGGGCCTGGTGCTGGGCGCGGGGACGGCGCTGATGGTGGACGCCGGTTCGAGCGTGGCCGAGGGGGCGCGGCTGCGGGCGCGCGCGCAGGAACTGGCCGGCGGCCGTGTGACCCATCTCGCTCTGACCCACCCCCACTTCGACCATGTCTTCGGGGCCTCCGCGTTCGCCGGCGCGGAGGTGTACGCGGGCGTGGGCGCGGACGCCGTGTTCGCCCGCGAGCGCGAGGAGCTGCGCAGGGACGCGGTCGGCAACGGGCTCCCCGAGGCGGACGCGGACGAGGCGGTGGACGCGCTGGTCGCACCCCGGCACCCGGTCTCCGGGGAGTGGACCCTCGACCTCGGCGGCGGCCGGCAGGCGCTGCTGGCCAACGTGGGTCCCGGCCACACCGCGTACGACCTCGCGGTCCTCGTCCCCGGCACCCCGGAGGTCGTCTTCTGCGGTGACCTGGTGGAGGAGTCCGGGGAGCCGCAGGCGGGCCCGGACGCGGTCCCCTCCCGGTGGCCGGACGCCCTCGACCGGCTGCTGGCGCTCGGCGGCGAGGACGCGCTGTACGTGCCGGGTCACGGAGCGGTGGTGGACGCGGCCTTCGTACGGCGTCAACGGGACACCCTGGCAGCGCGTTTCGGCGTGGTCTGAGCGGCTGAGCGGCTGAGCGGCTCAGCGGCTACCGGACCGCCGCGGCCCGGTGGCATGGTCTGAGCGGCTCGGGCTGAGCGGTTGGCGGACCGCCGCGGCCCTGGGCGGCTGCCGGGCCGGCGTGAGGTGAGCCGCTCCCGCCGGCCGGTTCCGGCGTGTCGCGCACACCGCCGTGCGGCTTTGCCTATCGTCATCCGAATGCGCCAGTACTCCGCCGACCTCACGCCCCCCTGGAAGAAGCCGAAGCCCGTGCCCGAGGTGGCGGCCGAGCCCGGCCTGGTGGTGGAGGAGCCCGGCACCGGGTTCTGCGGCGCGGTGATCCGCTGCGAAGCCGGCACGGTGACCCTGGAGGACCGCTTCGGCAAGCACCGGGTGTTCCCGCTGGAGCCGCGCGGCTTCCTGCTGGAGGGCAGACCGGTGACGCTGGTGCGGCCGACGTCCGCCCCCGCCGGGCCCAGCCGTACGGCGTCCGGTTCGGTCGCCGTCCCCGGCGCACGCGCGCGCGTGGCCCGCGCCGGCCGCATCTACGTGGAGGGCCGGCACGACGCCGAACTCGTCGAGAAGGTGTGGGGGGACGACCTGCGCATCGAAGGCGTGGTCGTGGAGTACCTGGGGGGCGTGGACGACCTGCCGGCGATCGTCGAGGAGTTCGCGCCGGGTCCGGACGCCCGCCTGGGCGTCCTCGTGGACCACCTGGTCCCCGGCACGAAGGAATGGCGGATCGCGCAGTCGGTGACCAGCGACCACGCCCTGGTCGTCGGCCACCCGTACATCGACATCTGGGAGGCCGTGAAGCCGTCCGCCCTGGGTATCCGAGCGTGGCCCACCGTCCCGCGCGGCCAGGACTGGAAGACGGGCGTGTGCCGGGCCCTGGGCTGGCCGGAGAACACCGGCGCGGTGTGGCAGGCGATCCTGCAGCGGGTGGGCTCATACAGGGATCTCGAGCCGGAGCTGCTGGGCCGGGTGGAGGAACTGATCGACTTCGTCACGTCGCCCGCGGAGGCGTAGACGGGACGCACGCCGGCCGCCCCGGCGCCGGGCGCGGGCCGGGGCGGGGCGGGGTCAGGCGTAGGGCGGGGTCAGGCGCAGGGCGGGCCGGGGCGGGGTGGGGTCAGTCCACCAGGTCCCGTACCACCGCGTCCGCCAGCAGCCGGCCCCGCAGGGTCAGCACCGCGCGCCCCTCCTCGTACGGGCCGCCGTCCAGCAGCCCGTCCGCCAGTGCCCGCCGGGCGGCCGCGAGCCCCTCCTCCTTCAGCAGGGACAGCGGGACGCCCTCACGCAGCCTCAGCTCCAGCAGGATCCGCTCCACCCGGCGGTCCTCCTCGGACAGCAGCTCCCGGCCCGCGCCCGGGGAGCGGCCGGAGGCGAGGGCCGCCGCGTAGGCGCCCGGGTGCTTCACGTTCCACCAGCGCACCCCGCCCACGTGCGAGTGCGCTCCCGGTCCGGCGCCCCACCAGTCGGCTCCCCGCCAGTACAGCTCGTTGTGCAGGCAGCGGCCCGCCTCGGAGGTGGCCCAGTTGGAGACCTCGTACCAGTCGAAGCCCGCCCGGCTCAGTGCCTCCTCGGCGATCAGGTACCGGTCGGCGTGGACGTCGTCGTCGGTCATCGGGACCTCGCCCCGGCGGATCCGGCGGGCCAGCTGGGTGCCCTCCTCGACGATGAGCGCGTAGGCGCTGACATGGTCGGGGCCGGCACCGAGGGCGGCCTCCAGGGAGGCCCGCCAGTCGTCGTCGCTCTCGCCCGGCGTGCCGTAGATCAGGTCCAGGTTGACGTGCTCGAAGCCCGCCGCCCTCGCCTCCGCCACGCAACGCTCGGGGCGGCCGGGTGTGTGCGTGCGGTCGAGGACCTTGAGCACGTGCTGCTTAGCGCTCTGCATGCCGAAGGAGATCCGGTTGAAACCGCCCTCGCGCAGGGTGGCGAGGTAGGCGGGGTCGACGGACTCCGGGTTCGCCTCCGTCGTGATCTCGGCGTCCGGGGCGAGCCCGAACTCATCGCGGACCACCCCCAGCATCCGGACCAGGTCACCGGCCGCCAGCAGGGTGGGCGTACCGCCGCCGACGAAGACCGTACGGACCTCGCGCGGGTCGTCGCCCAGCACCTTGCGCGCGAGCCGGACCTCGTCCGCCAGCGTCTCCGCGTAGTTGTCCCGGGAGGCGAGCACGCCGCCCGTGCCGCGCAGCTCCGTCGCGGTGTAGGTGTTGAAGTCGCAGTAGCCGCAGCGGGTCGCGCAGTACGGGACGTGGAGGTAGAAGCCGAGCGGGCGGCCCGCGGCCCCGGCGAGCGCGTGCGCGGGCAGCGCGCCGTCGGCGGGGACGGGCTCGCCGTCGGGGAGTGCGGAAGGCATGCGCCCATTGTCCCGCACCGGCGGTGTCACTCCGCCTGGAGCACCAGCAGGGCCAGATCGTCCTCGGGTGCGCCGCCGCCGAAGTCGTGGACCAGGCGGCGGATCCTTTCCGCGATCAGCTCGGCGCTGAGTCCGGCACACCCGGACAGGGCGCGGGCGAGCCCGTCACCGTCGTCGAACTGGCGGGAGCCGGAGCGGCGCTCGGTCACCCCGTCGGTGACGCACAGCAGGCTGTCGCCGGGCCACAGCTGCAGCGTCTCGCTGGTGTACGTCTCGTCCTCCACGACGCCGAGGAGGGTCTGCGGGCGGGCGGCGGTGCGCACGGTGCCGTCGGGGCCGAGGACGAGGGGCAGCGGGTGGCCGGCGGAGGCGAGGGTGCAGCGGACCCCGCCCTCGTGCGGGATCAGCTCGCCGTACAGCAGGGAGAGGAAGCGGGTCTGCGGGCCGTCCCCGGAGACCCGCGGCCGGCCGCCGGCCGCGACCAGGGCGCGGGCGGCGGCGTCGGCGGCCTCGGTGGCGTCGTCCAGGAGGAGCTGGTTGAGGCGGTCCAGGACGTCGGCGACGCGGTAGCCCTCGCGGGCGAGGAGGCGCAGCCAGGGGCGGGCGAGGCCGATCACCACGGCCGCCTCCGGGCCCTTGCCCTGGACGTCGCCGACGGCGAAGCACCAGCGGCCGTCGCCCGCCGGGAAGAGGTCGTAGAAGTCACCGCTGGGGCCGCCCGTGTCACAGGGCTCGTAGACGAGCGCGCTGCTCACGCCCGGGATCTCGGCGACCGCGCCGGGCAGCAGACCGCGCTGGAGGACGGCGCTGATGGTGGCCTGGCGGGCGTACTGCCGGGCCGCCCCGACGGCCAGGGCGACGCGCCGGGCGAGGTCCTCCACGAGGCCGGTGACCTCGTCCGGGAAGCCGGCCGGCCCGCACCGGCCGATGACCAGCGTGCCGAGCGGGCGGCCGCCCGCGATCAGCCGGTACGACAGCGCCGTCCCCAGGGCGCCCTGCGGGCCGAGCGCGTGGCCGGGCCAGGGGTAGGGCTCGGGGCCGGAGCGCAGTCCGTCCGGCGGGCCCGGCGGCTCCTTCTCCAGGGCGCACCGCAGCTCCTCGATGCGGGCCTCGCTGGCGTGCCAGACCCGGGCGGGGCCGCCTCCGGAGCCGCCGCGCACGGACGCCTCGTCCTCCAGCCAGACCGCGCACCAGTCGGCGAGCCGGGGGACGATCAGCTGGCCGGTGAGCGCGGCGACGAGGTTCTCGTCCAGCTGCCCGGCGAGCAGGTCGGACGCCTCGGCCAGGAAGGACAGGGCGCCCCGGCCGAGCCAGTCCCGCTCGCCGTCGGCGCGCTGCGGCTGCGGGGCGAGGTCCTCGGCCGCCTCCAGGACGGGGCCCGGCGCGGGGCCGTCCAGGGCCTCGCTGCCGCCCGGGGGCAGCCGTGCCCACACGGTCTTGGCGCCGGAGCGGTAGGTGACGCCCCAGGATTCGGCGAGCTGGGCGACGAGGCGCAGGCCGCGCCCGTACTCGGGGGTCTCGTACGGCCCCTCGCCGGTCATGGCGTCGCGAGGGGCCCGTGAGGGGTGCTGGTCCCTGACCTCGATCACGAACGCGCCGCCGGCCTCCAGCCGCCAGTCGAGTTGTACGTCGGTGCCCGCGTGTACGACGGCGTTGGTGACGAGTTCGCTGACGACGGCCATGGCGTCGTCGACCAGCCGGGCCGGGACGTCGGGCACCTCGGTCAGCGCGGCGCGCACCAGGGCGCGGGCCGAGCCCGGGGCGACGGGGCTTCCGGGCAGGGTGGTACCGCCCCGCCTCTCGCCGGGCCGGGCCTCGCTCTCCCGCTGCGTCGGTATGGCCGCCATGTCCATGCCGCCAGGGTGACAGAACGGCGGCGGGGAGAAGCGGTGAGTCACGGAAGTGAACAGCAGACGCACACATTCGAGCGAGCTCGAACCGAAGCCGCCCAGACGAGGTCGCCCGAGACCAGCCGACCGGGGAGGGCCGGATCCCGCCGGCCGGGGGTGACCGACGGGGCCTGAGCCCGCCGGCTGGGGGCGGCCGAGGGGGCCTGAGCCCGCCGGCTGGGGGCGGCCGAGGGGGCCTGAGCCCGCCGGCTGGGGGCGACCGAGGGGGCCTGAGCCCGCCGGCCGGGGACGACCGAGGGGGTAAGCACGTCGGCTGGGGGCGACCGATAGGGGGTAAGCGCGTCGGCCGGCGGGATGGCCCATGGGAGGACCGAGTCCGCCGGCCGGCGGGATGGCCGCTGGGGGCCGCCCCAGTGGCCGGGGGCCCGTGAGGCCGGCCCGGTGGCGGGGACCCGAAGCACGCCGGTCGGGGACGGCCTGGGCTCAGCGGGCCCGTGAGACCGCGGGGCTCAGCGGGCCCGTGAGACCGCGGGGCTCAGCGGGCCCATGAGACCGCGGGGCTCAGCGGACCCGTGAGACCGCGGGGCTCAGTCAGCCCGTGAGCCGCGTGGCTCAGCGGGCCCGTGAGACCGCGGGATCCGCGGGGGCCCGCCGGGCTCCGGACGGGCCTCGACCGGACCGGACGCGATCCGACTCGATGCGACCCGACCCGACGCGACCCGAAGCGACTCGACGGGGCCGGAGGAGACCCGGGGCCCGTGGGCCCTTGGGGCTGGGCCCGTGGGGCTGGGCCTGCCGGGCTGGGCCCGTGGGGCTGGGCCGGTCAGGCCCACAGGCCCCGTCGTCGTCCACCGGGCCCGTCAGGACTCCCGGGCTCCCGCGTACATGTCCTCGATGAGGTGCTTGTACTCGCGCTCCACCACCGGCCGCTTCAGCTTCAGGCTCGGTGTGATCTCGCCATGCTCCACGTCGAGGTCCCGCGGCAGCAGCCGGAACTTCTTGATGGTCTGCCAGCGCTGGAGCCCGGCGTTGAGCTGCCGCACGTACCCGTCGACCATCTCCACCGTCTGCGGGGCGGCGACGATCTCCGCGTACGGCCTGCCCTCCAGGCCGTTCTCCTTCGCCCACTCCTCGATCGCGAGTTCGTCCAGGGCGATCAGGGCGGTGCAGTAGTTCCGGTCGGCGCCGTGCACGAGGATGTTGGACACGTACGGGCACACGGCCTTGAACTGGCCCTCGACCTCGGCCGGAGCGACGTACTTGCCGCCGGAGGTCTTGATGAGGTCCTTCTTGCGGTCGGTGATGCGCAGGTAGCCGTCGGGCGACAGTTCGCCGATGTCCCCGGTGTGGAACCAGCCGTCGGACTCCAGCACCTCGGCGGTCTTCTCCGGCTGCTGGTGGTAGCCGTCCATGACGCCGGGCCCGCGCAGCAGGATCTCGCCGTCGTCGGCGATACGGACCTCGGTGCCGGGCAGCGGCTTGCCGACCGTGCCGGTGCGGTACGCCTCGCCCGGGTTCACGAAGGAGGCCGCGGAGGTCTCGGTGAGGCCGTATCCCTCCAGGATGTGGATGCCGGCGCCGGCGAAGAAGTAGCCGATCTCCGGGGCGAGCGCGGAGGCTCCCGAGACGCAGGCGCGCAGCCGGCCGCCGAACGCCTCGCGGAGCTTGGCGTAGACGAGGGTGTCGGCGACCTTGTGCTTGGCGGCGAGACCGAAGGGCGCGGAGGCGCTGCCGGTGCGGCGGAAGTTGTCCTGGGTGACCTTGGCGTACTCGCGGGCGACGTCGGCGGCCCACTGGAAGATCTTGTACTTGGCCGGGCCGCCCTCGCGGGCCTTGGCCGCGACGCCGTTGTAGACCTTCTCGAAGATGCGCGGGACGGCCGCCATGTACGTCGGCCGCACCACCGGCAGGTTCTCGATGATCTTGTCCACCCGGCCGTCGACGGCGGTGACGTGGCCGACCTCGATCTGCCCGGAGGTGAGCACCTTGCCGAAGACGTGCGCGAGCGGCAGCCACAGGTACTGCACGTCGTCCATGGTGACCAGGCCGGTCGCGGCGATGGCCTTCGCCATGTAGGACCAGTTGTCGTGCGGGAGCCGGACCCCCTTGGGGCGGCCGGTGGTGCCGGAGGTGTAGATCAGGGTGGCGAGCCGGTCCTTGGTGATCGCGCCGACCCGCTCCTTGATCAGCTGCGGGTGGCTCTCCAGGTAGGCGGCGCCGCGCCGCTCCAGCTCGGCCAGGGAGATCACCCAGTCGTCCGTCTCGACGCCCGCCGGGTCGACGACGACGACCTTGGTGAGGGCCGGCAGCTCCGCGCGCCTCTCCACCGCCTTGGCGACCTGGGCGGCGTCCTCGGCGATCAGCACCCGGCTCTCGGAGTCGGACAGGATGAAGGACGACTCGTCGGCGTTGGTCTGCGGGTACACGGTCGTGGTCGCCCCGCCGGCGCACATGATGCCCAGGTCGGCGAGGATCCACTCGACGCGGGTGGAGGAGGCGAGCGCCACCCGCTGCTCGGACTGGACACCCAGTTCGATGAGACCGGCCGCGATCGCGAACACCCGGTCGGCCGCCTGCGCCCAGCTGAGCGACTTCCATTCGTCGGGGCCCTGGCCGGAGGCCGGCGGGACGGGGTAGCGATAGGCCTCGGCGTCCGGTGTGGCCGTCACGCGCTCCAGGAAGAGGGCGGCCACGGACGGCGGACGGTTCTCGATCAGGGTCTGTGTGTCGCTCACGACATCCTCCGGGGGCCCGCGACGGTGCGGCTGACTCGGTGCGGCTGGGTTAACTCACGGTGTAGGTACGGACTGTTGTTTAACTCGCGAGTAACTATCGAGCAGGGATCAGGGTAAGGCGCGACCGCCCGCTGCGTAAGGGGCATCGGCCTGTCACTTTCCACGCAGAGCGACGCTACGCGCGCGTAGGGGCCCGCCGCGCTTTCACACGACGAGCCCCCACATGCCCGGTTTGCGGACGTGACCGGTTGTTACCTCTGGTTACTTCTTGCCCTTGCCCGACCCCGCGCTGTCATCGCTGGACAGGACGGCGATGAAGGCTTCCTGCGGAACCTCCACGGAACCCACCATCTTCATCCGCTTCTTGCCTTCCTTCTGCTTCTCCAGCAGCTTCCGCTTACGGGAGATGTCACCGCCGTAGCACTTGGCGAGGACGTCCTTGCGGATGGCGCGGATGGTCTCGCGGGCGATGACCCGCGAGCCGATGGCGGCCTGGATGGGCACCTCGAACGCCTGCCGCGGGATCAGCTCGCGCAGCTTGGCGACGAGCCGCACGCCGTACGCGTACGCCGCGTCCTTGTGCGTGATCGCGGAGAAGGCGTCCACCTTGTCGCCGTGGAGCAGGATGTCGACCTTGACCAGGCTGGAGGTCTGCTCGCCGGTGGGCTCGTAGTCCAGCGACGCGTAGCCGCGGGTCTTGGACTTCAGCTGGTCGAAGAAGTCGAAGACGATCTCGGCCAGCGGCAGCGTGTAACGGATCTCGACCCGGTCCTCGGAGAGGTAGTCCATCCCGAGCAGGGTGCCGCGCCGGGTCTGGCACAGCTCCATGATCGAGCCGATGAACTCGCTCGGCGCGAGGATGGTGGCCCGCACGACCGGCTCGTAGACCTCGCTGATCTTCCCCTCGGGGAACTCGCTGGGGTTGGTGACCGTGTGCTCGCTGCCGTCCTCCATGAGCACGCGGTAGACCACGTTGGGCGCGGTGGCGATCAGGTCGAGCCCGAACTCGCGCTCCAGCCGCTCGCGGATCACGTCCAGGTGCAGCAGGCCGAGGAAGCCGACGCGGAAGCCGAAGCCGAGCGCGGCGGACGTCTCCGGCTCGTACACCAGCGCGGCGTCGTTCAGCTGCAGCTTGTCCAGGGCCTCGCGCAGCTCCGGGTAGTCGGAGCCGTCCAGCGGATACAGACCGGAGAAGACCATCGGCTTCGGGTCCTTGTAACCGCCGAGCGCCTCGGTGGCGCCCTTGTTCTGGCTGGTGACCGTGTCACCGACCTTGGACTGCCGGACGTCCTTCACACCGGTGATGAGGTAACCCACCTCACCCACGCCCAGGCCGTCGGCGGCCAGCATCTCGGGCGAGTTGGTGCCGATCTCCAGCAGCTCGTGGGTGGCGTTCGTCGACATCATGCGGATGCGTTCGCGCTTGTTGAGCTGGCCGTCGATCACACGGACGTACGTCACGACACCGCGGTAGGAGTCGTAGACGGAGTCGAAGATCATCGCGCGGGCGGGCGCGTCGGCGACCCCGACCGGCGCCGGGATCTCCTTGACGACCTTGTCCAGCAGCGTGTCCACGCCGAGACCGGTCTTCGCGGAGACCTTGAGCACGTCCTCCGGGTCGCAGCCGACCAGGTTCGCCAGCTCCTCGGCGAACTTCTCCGGCTGCGCGGCCGGCAGGTCGATCTTGTTCAGCACCGGGATGATCGTGAGGTCGTTCTCCATCGCCAGGTACAGGTTGGCGAGGGTCTGCGCCTCGATGCCCTGAGCGGCGTCGACCAGGAGGATGGTCCCCTCGCAGGCGGCCAGCGACCGCGAGACCTCGTAGGTGAAGTCGACGTGCCCCGGGGTGTCGATCATGTTGAGGATGTGGGTCGTGCCCTTGTCGGGGCCCTCGGTCGGGGCCCAGGGCAGACGCACCGCCTGGGACTTGATCGTGATGCCGCGCTCGCGCTCGATGTCCATCCGGTCGAGGTACTGAGCACGCATCTGCCGCTGCTCGACCACACCGGTCAGCTGGAGCATCCGGTCGGCGAGAGTGGACTTGCCGTGGTCGATGTGCGCGATGATGCAGAAATTGCGGATCAGAGCCGGGGCGGTACGGCTCGGCTCGGGCGCAAGGTTAGGGGTCGCGGGCACGCAGGGTCCTGTCTCTTGAGGCGCCTTATGCCTCGGGTCGGATCGTTACGTAGTCTCCATGGTCCCACGGGCAGGGACCGGGGGCCGTTTTGGGCCGTCCGGAGGGCCACTGGTACTGTAGATGGCTGTGCCTCATGCCCTCTCAGCGCGAGGCACGACAGGAAATTTTGGATCACCGGCACGGGACCCGAGCGGCCCCGCGCCTGAACCTGTAAAGGCTCCTTCGTGGCGAACATCAAGTCCCAGATCAAGCGGATCAAGACCAACGAGAAGGCTCGGCAGCGCAACAAGGCCGTCAAGTCCTCCCTGAAGACCGCGATCCGCAAGGCCCGCGAGGCCGCTGCCGCGGGTGACGTCGAGAAGGCCACCGAGCTGCAGCGCGCTGCCGCGCGTGCGCTCGACAAGGCCGTCTCCAAGGGCGTCATCCACAAGAACCAGGCCGCCAACAAGAAGTCGGCGCTCGCTTCCAAGGTCGCGACCCTCAAGGGCTGAACTCCTTTCTGATCTGACCGCCGGAAGGACCCAGAGCGGGCCCTCTCTCATCCGCTCCCGTCCGGCACCCCGAGCCTGTTCGCGGCCTGCGTTCGCCACGCGGGAGCGGGCTCACCATCGTGAACCGGGGCCCCCGACACCTTCCCTTCCCCAGGGCGGGTGCGGGGGCCTTCGGCATGCGCGGCCACCGTGGGCGCGCCGCGACCGAGCACGGGGCACTCGCCGCACGGGCGCGCTCCGCAGGGGGCACTCGCCGCGGACCGTCACGGAGCCGGAGCGCTGACGGTCCCGCGGGTGAGCCGGAGCGCTCGTCAGTCCGGCGTGGGGTCGGAGTGCTCACACGGGCCCTCCGGTGGCCGGACCGCTCGCGGCAGCCCGTCGGTGGGGCCGGGACGCTCGCGGCGGTCCGCCGGTGGGCCGGGGGCCGTTCCGTCAGGCCCGGCCTCGGGATCTCGCGGCCCGGGCGATGATCACGACCGCCTTCTCCAGCGCGTACTCGGGATCGTCACCGCCGCCCTTCACGCCCGCGTCCGCGTCGGCGACCGCCCGGAGCGCCACCGCGACCCCGTCCGGAGTCCAGCCCCGCATCTGCTGCCGTACCCGGTCGATCTTCCACGGGGGCATCCCCAACTCCCGCGCCAGGTCGGCGGGCCGTCCCCCGCGCGCGGAGGACAGTTTTCCGATGGCCCGGACACCCTGGGCCAGCGCACTGGTGATCATCACCGGCGCCACGCCCGTCGCCAGCGACCATCTGAGCGCCTCCAGCGCCTCCGCCGTACGCCCCTCCACGGCCCGGTCGGCGACCGTGAAGCTCGACGCCTCGGCCCGGCCGGTGTAATACCGCCCGACGACCGCCTCGTCGATCGTCCCCTCCACGTCGGCGACGAGCTGCGCGGCCGCCGAGGCCAGCTCCCGCAGATCGCTTCCGATGGCGTCGCAGAGCGTCTGGCACGCCTCGGGTGTCGCCGACCGCCCGAGGGTGCGGAACTCCCCCCGCACGAAGGCCAGCCGGTCCGCGGGCTTGGTCATCTTCGGGCAGGCCACCTCCCGCGCCCCCGCCTTGCGCGCGGCGTCCAGCAGCCCCTTGCCCTTGGCGCCGCCGGCGTGCAGCAGCACGAGCGTGATCTCCTCGGCGGGCGAGCCGAGGTACGTCTTCACGTCCTTGACCGTGTCGGCGGACAGGTCCTGCGCGTTGCGTACGACCACGACCTTGCGCTCGGCGAAGAGCGACGGGCTGGTCAGCTCGGCGAGTGTGCCGGGCTGCAGCTGGTCCGAAGTCAGGTCACGTACGTCCGTGTCGGCGTCGGCGGCCTTGGCGGCGGCCACCACCTCCCGCACGGCACGGTCGAGCAGGAGGTCCTCCTGGCCCACGGCGAGGGTCACCGGGGCGAGAGGGTCGTCATTCGCAGTCTTCCTGGCCATCGCTCAAAGCATCCCACGCCGCACTGACAACGGACCGGCCCCGCCACCCCGACCGGACCCGGAGCGGTCCCGGAGTCCGGCCTCGGGGTCACGGCTCCTCGCGCCAGCCGTCCCACTCCCGCACGAACGCGTCCAGCTCGGCGGGGTCCAGCCGCTCGCGCTCGTCCCGCAGGACCAGCAGCCACTGGGCGTCCTCGGCGTCGTCCTCACCGGCCAGCGCGTCCCGGACGAGCTGGGGCTCCTCGTCGATCGCGAACCGCTCCCCGAGCGCCTCGGCCGCCTCCTCCGCGGCATCGCGGTCCGGCAGCACCAGCACGTGTCTCACATCGCTCACGGACCCATTCTCCGGTACTACGCACAGGCCCGAGGCATCGCCCGGTCGCTTCAGGTCTTCGGCTGGATCTGCACGTCGAGGTCGACGCGGATGCTCGGTCCGACCACCGCGATGCCCCGCGCCAGCATGGACTGCCAGCTGACCGTGAAGTCGTCCCGGTGCAGTTCGGTGGTGGCCCGGCAGGCGGCCCGCGTCTCGCCCTCCATCCCGTTGCCGACCCCGAGGTACTCGGTGTCGAGCGTGACCGTCCGCGTCACGCCGTGCAGCGACAGCGCGCCCGTGACCGCCCAGCGGCTGCCGCCCTTGTGGACGAACCGGTCGCCGTAGAACTCCAGCGTCGGGAACCGCCGCACGTCCAGGAAGTCCGCCGACCGCAGATGGTCGTCGCGCATCCGGACCCCCGTGTCGATGGACGCCGCGTCGATCACGACGTGCATCGCCGACCGCTCGACCCGGTCGGCGATCCGCACCGCCCCGGCGAAGGAGTGGAACCTCCCGTGGATCCGCGCGAGCCCGATGTGGCGCGCGGTGAAGCCGATCGACGAGTGCAACGGCTCCACCTCCCAGTCACCCGGCGCCGGCGGCTGTGGGGGCCGGGCGACCTGCAAGGTCACGTCACCGAGCGAGGCGAGGGAATTCTCGCCGACCAGCGCGGTGGCCCGGAACGGCGCGTAGCCCTCCGCCGTCACCGCGAGCCGGTACTCCCCCGCCGGCAGCGTGGCCACGAACGAGCCGTAGGGGTCCGTCCCGCCGGTCATCACGCGGCGGCCCGCGGAGTCGCTGACCACCAACTCGGCTCCCCTGACCGGCTCGTTGACCGGATCCACCACACGGCAGCCGAGCACTCCGGCGTCCGGCGGGGTCCGGAGCGCCGCCAGGGGACTCGTCCGTTGAATCCGACTCATCCGGTTCGTCCGGTCATCCAGCCAGCGGCCGAACATCTACGACACCTCTGTACGCCTCGACATCATCTGTTGTCGAAGATCCATTCGATCACCGATGCGGCTTTCGAGGCAACACGGGACCACATCACTCCAATCCAGGGCATCCGCCGGAACTTAACCGAATTAAGCGTTCGGGTCAGGGTTTCGTACAGCAGGCTCGCGGTCCAACTCGATCCCGAAGCGGTCCCGGTAGACCGCCAGCACTTCCTCGCCCGTCGCCAGTTCCCGCGTCTCGCGCGTGCCGTCCCCGGCGGTGCTCGTCAGCCTCCGTCCGCTGAGGGTGATCCGTCCTCCGTCCTCCGTGACCCGCGAGCACACCAGCGACCGCGTGAAGTGGGACAGCGGTGAGGTCCGGTGCCACCAGGCGCCGGCCGCGAAGTCCCCGAGCGCCCGCGGGCGGGTCTCCAGCCGGTACTGCGGCTTGCCGTCCCGCACGACGTCCAGGTCGCCCGCGCCCTGCTGGTCAGCGCCACGCGCACCGGCAGGGTCCGGCCCGGCCTCCACCAGCCGGAAGGTGCCACCGGGGTCCTCCTGCTCCCCGCGCTCCGCGTAGGCCAGCGGCCAGTGGCTGTGTGCCCCGAACCCGACATCGGCGAGCCAGGTGTCCCCGTCCGCCGTCCGCACCCGCAGGGCGAGATGGTCGAAGGGGATCCCGAGCCGGCCGTCATCGTCGTAGACGCGGCCCGCGAGCAGCTCCACCTCATACCCGAGGGCGGTGAGCAACGTCCCGAAGGCACCGTTCAGTTCGTAGCAGAAACCACCGCGCCGGGCCTCGGTCACCTTGGCCAGCAGCCGTGTCCCGTCCAGCGTGACCTCCTCTCCGAGGTGGATCGAGAGGTTCTCGAAGGGGACGGCCCGCAGATGGTTCAGGTGCAGCTCACGCAGCGCCGCACCGGTGGGCCGCTGCGGGCGCGAGCACCCGAGCCTGCGGAGATAGGCGTCGACCTGGGCTGGTGTCGTGTCGACCTGGGCTGGTGTCGTCATGAGCCCAGTCTCACCCGGGGACTCACGTGCGGCTCCGGCCCTCCCCCGTCACCCGTATCCTTCCGTCGCGCCCGCCGGTCCCGGTGATCACGAGCGCGCCGTCCCGGTCGGTGCGCAGCACCGCGGCGCCGCCGCTCCGCAGCGCGGCCACGGTGGCCGGTGCCGGGTGGCCATAGGGGTTGTCGGCCCCCGCGGACACCAGCGCCACCCGGGGCGCCGCGAGGTGTATCAGGTCCGGGTCCTGGTAGGCCGAGCCGTGGTGGGCCACCTTCAGGACGTCGACCCCGGCCAGCTCGGCCGCCGCCGGGGAACGGAGCAACGCCTGCTGGGACGGTGGTTCGAGGTCCCCGAGCAGCAGCAGCCGCAGCCCGCCGGTGCGCACGAGCAGCGCGACGCTGGCGTCGTTCGGCCCTTCCGGCTCGAAGAGGGGGACCGGCCGGGCCGGGGCCACCGGGGTGCCGGAGGACGTCGGGGTACCGGAAGTTGCCGGACGCCCAGGAGGTGCCGAGATGCCGGTGGACAGCGACGTACCGGTGGACATCGGCGTACCGGCGGAGCCCGAGGTACCGGTGGACACCGAGGTACCTGACGGCCTCTGGAGGGAAGGCACCGGCGGTCGTGGGCTCTGCGGCGGGGGCCACAGGACGCGCCAGGCGAGCGGTCCGGTGCGCCGCTCCTCCCCCGCGACGGCCGTGGTGAGCGGGATGTGCCGCTCGGCCGCCTGCCTCCGCACGGCCTCCGCCTGGTCCGCCGGCTCGGCGAACCCCGTGGTCTCGATCGCGGCCACCGAGCGGCCCCGCAGGACGCCGGGGAGCCCCGCCACATGGTCGGCGTGGAAGTGGGTGAGGACGAGCAGGGGGACGCGGGTGATGCCGAGCCGCCGCAGGCAGTCGTCCACCAGTGCCGGATCGGGCCCGGCGTCCACGACCACCCCGGCCCCCTCGCCCGCCGCCAGCACCGTGGCGTCGCCCTGTCCGACATCGCACATCGCGAACCGCCAGTCCGGCGGCGGCCAGCCCGTGATCACCCGGGTCAACGGCGCCGGCCGTGTGACCAGCAGCATGAGCAGCACCCCGAGCAGCGCGCACCATCCCGGGTGCCGCAGCAGTCTCCGCCCGGCCAGGACCACCGCGAAGGTGACCGCCGCGAGCGCGAGCGCACCCTGGCGGCTGCCCGGCCAGTCGATCCCCGCGCCGGGCAGCGCCGCACCGGCCCGGGCGACCCCGGCGATCCACCCCGCCGGCCAACCCGCGCACCAGGCCAGCGCCTTGGCCGCCGGCATCACGACCGGTGCCGTCGCGAGCGCCGCGAACCCCACTACCGTGGCCGGTGCCACCGCCATCTCGGCGAGCAGGTTGCACGGCACCGCCACCAGGCTCACCCGGGCCGACAGCACGGCCACGACCGGAGCGCACACGGCCTGCGCGGCGGCCGCCGCCGCCAGTGCCTCGGCGAGTCGCGGGGGCACCCGGTGCCGCCGCAACGCCTCGCTCCACCCGGGCGCCAGCACCAGCAGCGCGCCGGTGGCCAGCACCGACAGCAGAAAGCCGTAACTGCGGGCCAGCCACGGGTCGTACAGCACGAGCAGCAGGACGGCCGTGGCCAGCGCCGGGATCAGGGATCTGCGGCGCCCGGTGGCCAGGGCGAGCAGGGCGACCGTCCCGCAGGCGGCGGCCCGCAGCACACTGGGATCGGGTCGGCAGACGACGACGAAGCCCAGCGTCAACGCTCCCGCGAGCAGGGCCGTCGCCCGTAGGGAGAGCCCCAGGCGAGGGGCCAGGCCACGGCGCTCGACCCGCTGGGCCAGCCCGGGCGGCCCGATGAGCAGCGCGAGCAGCACGGTGAGGTTGCTGCCGGAGACGGCGAGCATGTGTGTCAGGTCCGTCTCCTCGAAGGCGTGGTCGAGGTCGGGAGTGATGCGCGAGGTGTCCCCCACGACCAGTCCTGGAAGGAGCGCCCGCGCATCGGCCGGCAGGTCCTCGGTCGCCTCCCGCAGTCCGGCCCTCAGCCGCCCCGCCAGCCGTTGCGGCGCGCTCGGCCCCGCCACGACGCGTGGGCCCGGCCGGCCGCGCACCCGCAGCACGGCCGCTGTCCAGTCCCCACCGGTCAGCGCGGGCGCCAGCCGCCCGCCGACCCGGAGCCTGGTGGACGGCAGCAGCCGGAGCCAGGCGGCCCGCGCCGCCGGACTCCCCCGTGCGGCGCCGGATGACGGCGGCTCGGGGCTCCCGCTCCCTTCGGCACCTCCTTCCGGTGCCGGGACGTCCGCGCCGACGATCATCAGGACCGGCGTCCGGAGCCGCACCCGGCTCCCGCCGGCCTCCTCCACGCTCCGCAGCTCGGCCCGTACCAGCACCGCCGCGGGTGTCGCGTGATCGCCACGAACTCGGGGCCGGCTCAGCCAGGGATCACCGCTCACCTCGGCCTCGACGGTCACCGTCGCGAACCGCCGGGCCAGATCGGGCACCGGCCCGCGGCGCACATCGGCCCCGTGCAGCCCGGCGGAGGCGGCTGCCGCCGCGGCACAGAGCAGTGCGGCGGCGACGGCGGCACGCGCCCAGCGGAACCGGCCGCACGCCTGCCCCGCCCGGCCGTTCCGTCCTGTCCGACCGGCCCCAGCCGCCCCACTGGGCCCGGCTCCACCCGACCGACCGGCCCCACCCGCCCCACTGGCCCCGACTCCACCCGCCCGACCGGCCTTTCCGGTTCGCTCGGCCCGTCCCGGTCGCCTCAGCACAAGGAGGAGCACCCCACCGGTCAGGCAGGCGGCGGCGGTGGTGACGGTCCAGGCCGCCGGTGCGTCGAGAGTGAGGGCCGCCGTACCCCAGGCGGCCAGCGCGGGCGGCACCAGGCGCAGGTCCATGGGGGCGGTCCGGTCGGGGGCCTCGGTCCCGCTTCTCTCGTGTCCGGCGCGCGGTCCAGGCTCCCCGCTTCTCTCGTGTCCGGCGCGCGGTGCGCACTCGTCGCGCACGCGGTTCATGGCCGTACCAGGTCGCGCAGGTCGGCGAACCGGCGGTCGCCGATGCCGTTGACCTCGCGCAGCTCGTCCACCGAGCGGAAACCGCCGTGCCGGGTGCGGTAGTCGACGATGTGCTGAGCCAGGACCGGGCCGACCCCGGGCAGGGTGTCGAGCTGGTCCGCGGTGGCCGTGTTCAGGGAGACGGGCGCGGCCGGGCCGGTGCCGGCGGGGCCGGAGAGCGGCCCGGTCGCCGGGCCGGGCGCGGCGGCAGGCCCTGCGCCGGCGCCGGCGCCGGCGCCGACGACGACCTGTTCGCCGTCGACCAGGAAGCGGGCACGATTGAGTCCTTCCGTGCTCACGCCCGGACGGATCCCGCCCGCGGCTCGTAACGCGTCGGCCACCCGGGAGCCGGCCGGCAGCCGCCGGATCCCCGGTTCCCGCACCTTGCCGCTGACGTCCACGACGATCTCCGCACCGGGGGTCGCGGCCGAGCCCGTGGCCACGCCGGCCACCGCCTTCTCGGTGTTCTCGGTCTTGTCGGTCTTGTCGGTCTTGTCGGCCTTGTCGGCCTTGTCGGTCTTACCGGGGAAAGCGGCCTGGTTATGCACCACTTGAGGAGCGCTCACGGGCTGTGGCCGGGCCGCCCAGAAGTGCTGGACGGCGAGGACGGCGGCGGCCACGAGGAGCACGGCGAGCGCCACGACCCCCCGCCGTTCCACTCCGTACCGCGCCTGGAGCCACACCGGCATCCGTTCCCGCAATGCCAGTCCGGCCCGCCCCCGCCAGTCCGGGACCACGGGCCCCTCCCGCTCCCCCGCTCCTTCCGTTTCGCCCCACCCCCGCGACTCTGGAGGCCCCGGCGGCTCCGGCGGCTCCGGCGGCTCCGGCGGCT
>NZ_WWJT01000077.1 GCF_009865385.1 Streptomyces sp. SID486
GGGGCGTCACCCGCCCGTGGTGCGCCGCGCCCGGGAAGGCCGTGGGGGGCGACGGCCCCGGCTCCCTGCGCGGCCCGGCCCGCGGTGCGGGGAGCCGGTGGCTGTGAGGAACTCCACGCGGGGGTCAACTGCCGCGCCGACAGCCGGATTTCGGGGTCTCGGTGGCGGGGCGGCGGAAGCGCTGATGTCGCCCGGCCCCTGCCTTCTGCCACCATGGGCGACGCCCCGACCAGGCGGCCCGGCCGTGCAGCGCAGCCGGCCCGACAGGCCCCGCCGGTCCCTTACGCCTCCCCCGGTCTCGAGTACCCCGCGTGTCCTTTTCCTCCGCCCTGCCCCCGTCCGTGCCCTCCACCGCCCCGGCCTCCCGTTCGCCGTGGCGGTCCCTGCGCTACCGGAGCATGCGCTGGTGGTCGGCGGCGAACTTCGTCTCCAACGCCGGTACGTGGATGCAGCTCACGGTGCAGAACCTGCTCGTGCTGCAGATCACCGGTTCGGCGGCGGCGACCGGCCTGTCGATGTCCGTACAGGCGGCGCCCGCACTGTTCGTCAGCCTGCTCGGCGGCGCGGCAGTCGACCGCTGGCCCCGGAAGCTGACGGTCGCCGTCAGCCAGGCCCTGCTCGGCGCGGTGGCCTTCACCACGGCGCTGCTCGTGGCACTGGACCGGATCGACCTGACGTCGCTGATGGTGCTGGCCGCGGTGACCGGCGTCATCGCCACCGTCGACGGACCGGCCTGCGCCCTGCTCGGCAACGATCTCGTGCCGGTGGCGGACGTGCCGTCGGCGATCGGGGTGGGCGCCCTGGTGCACAGCGCGGGCCGGCTGGCCGGCACCGCCCTGGCCGGGGTGACCGTCGGTTTCCTCGGCACCGGCGCCGCGTACGCGGCCAACGGGGTGTCGTTCCTGTTCGTGGCCTCGGTGGTGCCGTTCCTGCGCCCGGCACCCGGCGCCGGTGAGGAGCCGGCCGCCGTGGCACCGGCGTCGCCGGTGCGTGCGGAGATGACCGTGCGCGAGGGCCTGTCCTTCTTCGTGCGCCGGCCCCGCCTGGTCGCTCTCGCGGGCATCACCGGGATCAGTTCCGTCTTCGGCCGCAACTACGGCCTGACCCTCGCCGTCCTCGTCACCGGGCCGCTCGCCGGCGGCGCGGGGGCGTTCGGCACGGTTTCGACGGTGCTGGCCGTCGGCGGCATCCTGGGCGCGGTCCTGGGTGCCCGGCTGCGCAAGCCGTCGGTGCGGACCGTGGGGCTGCTCGCTGCCGCGGGTGCGCTGCTCCAGGTGGTGGCGGGTCTGTCCCCGTCGCTGGCCGTGCTGCTGGTGCTGGTGCTGCCGATGGCGATCGTGGAGTCCGTCTCCGACACGGCCGGCACGGCCGTGCTGCAGACCGATCCGCCGCCGCACCTGCGGGGCCGCGTGCTCGGGGTGTGGAGCAGCATCGGCACGGTGTGGAGCCTGGGCGGACCGCCCGCGCTGGGCCTGCTGATGGAGTGGGCCGGGGCGCGCGGCGCCCTGATCGCGGGCGGACTGATCATCGCGGGCTCGATCGCCGGGGGCCTGCTGGTGCGCCGCCGCGGCGGTCCGGTGCCGTTGACGCTGGCCGCCAGGGACGGCGACGTCACCGGCCGCGAGGCCCTGGGCACGGCGGCCTGACGGGCCACGCGGGGCTTCAGCCGGACCGGCCGGGCAGGTGGTAGACGTGGAAGGCCTGCCCGATCACCGGCTGCGCGACATTGCGCACCCGGACGCCGCCGCTGGTCATGCCGTGCTCGGTGCCGGCGTGGGCGTGGCCGTGCACGGCGAGGTCGGCACCGCCGGTGTCGATGGCCTCCGCGAGCAGGTAGCTGCCGAGGAACGGGTAGATCTCCAGCGGCTCCCCGGCGAGGGTGTCCGGGACGGGTGAGAAGTGGGTCAGCGCGATCCGCGCGTCGCAGTCCTGCTCCTCCAGTTCCTTCAGGGCACCGTGCAGCGCGTCGGCGCAGCGGCGGGTGTAGCGGACGAACTCCTTCATGAGGGGTTCGCCGAACTCCCCGGCGCAGCGGCCGACGAAGCCGCCGCCGAAGCCCTTGGTCCCCGCGACCCCGATCCGGGCGCCGTCGGCGGTGACGACCGCGGCCTGCCCTTCGAGGACGTGCGCGCCGGCGTCCCGGAGGATCGCGGAGACCTCGTCGGGACGCTCGTCGTGATGGTCGTGGTTGCCGAGCACGGCGACGACGGGCACGCCGAGATCCTTGATCTCCCGGGCGACGACCGCGGCCTCCTCCGGTGTGCCGTGGCGGGTCAGGTCGCCGGCGAGCAGCAGGACGTCGGCGCACTGGGGCAGGGTCTCGAAGGAGGGGCGCAGCGTGCCCTGGCTCTCGGGGCCCATGTGGATGTCCCCGACGGCCGCGACGCGGATCATGTCAGGTCCTCTCCCTGGTCGGGCGAGGCGGTCCCGGCGACGAGCAGGTCGCTGTGGACCGGGTGCCCCGCCAGTTCCTCGCGGGCCTGGCGCAGGATGTCGTCCCGGCACTGGGTGGACGGCACGGTGCCGGTGATCAGGACGGCGTCGCCGCGCAGTTCCAGCCGTACGCCCAGTTCACCGCAGTTCCCGGAGGCCAGGTGCTCGGCGAGGTGGGCGACGCGGTAGTCCAGGTTTCCCGTCGCCGACGGGGGCGGCGGGCTGGTGTCGGTCATGGCTGCCCCTCCTGGGGATCGATGACGTTCAGCCGTTCGAGGAGGAAGAGGAAGGCGGCGGGCATGGGCTGGTCACCGCAGGCCGCGCGCACCACGTCCCAGTCGACCTTCTCGCGGACGGCGCGGACGACCGGCAGGACCGATCCGAAGTCGCAGTAGTGTTCGGAGAAGGCGCTGATCAGGCTGTGGATCAGGTCTGTCGGGCACAGGACGGGCATGAGCACCGAGTCGACCGGCAGGACGTGGGCCCGGTCGAGCATCTCCCGGGTGACGGGCTGGTGGGCCAGCTCGAAGATGATGTCGACGTTCTGGCCGTGGCAGGTGGTCTTCAGCAGCCAGTCCTCGGGCGGGATCCGTACGTCGAGGCCGGCCTCGCGCAGTGTGCCGGCCACCGCGCCGGCGTCGTCCGGCAGGATGGCGAAGTCGGCGTCGTGCTGGAGGTAGCGGCTGCCGCCGTGGGCGTAGACGGCGACGCTGCCGGCCAGGGCGAAGGGGTGGCCGGCGCGTTTGAGTATGGCGCCGATCCGCTTGGTGGCCTCCAGGATCGCCTGGCTGCGGTCCTGCGGGAGTTCCGTCGGCTCCGTGGCCGGTGCGGACGGCCGGTGGTCCGGCCCGTCCGGGGCGAGGTGGAGTCCGGCGGCTTCCGGCCGCCGGAGGGGCGCGGTGTCCTCCCCGTTCTGCGTCATGACCTCTCCATTCGGCACCCTGCACCCCCGGGCGGCCGGGTCGGCCCCGGGGGCAGTACGGGTACCCGGCGTGCCGCCGCCGACACGGCGCGCCAGGGAAGGTCACTCCTCCACGACGAGTGCCGGGGTGCCGGCGGTGAGGACCTGCCCACGGAAGAAGGCGGGGCTGCGGCGCCGCATCACCAGCATGATGACCACGCCGAGCAGCAGCAGGCCGACCCCGATGACGAAGACGGAGCCGACACCGAGGACGGCGGAGCCGCTGCCGTAGGCCGGGTTCCACATGTCGTACAGCGTCTTGCCGAACACGGCGGTGAGCAGCAGGCCGCCGAGGACCGGGAAGACGCCCTTGAAGAGGGCGTCGCGGGTGGAGCGGGTCAGGTCGCGGCGGAAGAACCACGCGCAGGCGAACGCGGTGAGCGCGTAGTAGAAGCAGATCATCAGGCCGAGGGCGTAGATCGTGTCGACCAGGACGTGCTCGCTGAGCAGTGACATGACCGCGTAGAAGACGCCGGTGCCGACGCCGGCGGTGACGGTGGCCCGGCCGGGGGTGCGGAAACGCTCGTGGACGCGCGCGTAGGAGGCGGGCAGGGCCTGGTACGTCGACATCGCGAGCACCGTGCGGGCGACCGGGATGAACGTGGTCTGGAGGCTGGCGGCGGCCGAGGCGAGGACGGCGGCGAAGAGCAGGATGCCGAGGGCATGGCCCATGACCGGGCCGGCCAGGGCGGCGAAGACGTTGTCGGAGGTGGCCGGATCGGCCAGGCCGAGACCGTCGGTGCCGGAGCCGACCGCCATCTGCGCGGCGACGGCGGTGGTGAGGTAGGAGCCGACCAGGACGACCATGGCGATCAGGGCGGCCCGGCCCGGTGTCTTCTCGCTGCCGACGGTCTCCTCGTTGGCGGTCAGGCACGTGTCCCAGCCCCAGTACATGAAGATCGACAGGGAGAGTCCGGCGCTGAAGGAGGCGAACGACTTCACCCCGAACGGGTTCAGCCAGGACCAGGAGAAGTCGGCGTGGCCGGGGAAGGCGCCGGTGCCGGCCTTGTGCAGGGCCATGACGACGAAGAGGGCGAGCACCACGAGCTGGAGTCCCACCAGCGCGTACTGCACGCCCTTCGTCGTCGTCATGCCGCGGTAGCTGATCGCGGTGGAGGCCGCGATCAGGGACAGACAGGTGAGGATGTGGACGGCCTTGTTGCCGTCGAGGTCCGCGACCGCGCCGCTGCCGGTGACCTCACCGGCCAGCAGCCAGAAGTAGGAGGTGGCGACTCCGGCGAGGTTGGACAGCACGATCACGGTGGCGATGACCAGACCCCAGCCGCACATCCAGCCGACGTGCGGGCCGAACGCCTTGACGGTCCAGGTGAAGGAGGTGCCACAGTCGGGCACGGCCTTGTTCAGCTCCCGGTAGGCGAAGGCGACCAGCAGCATCGGCAGGAATCCGGCGAGGAACACGGCCGGCATGTGCAGTCCGACCTCGCCCGCGGTGGAGCCGAGGGTGGAGGTGAGGCAGTACACCGGGGCCACGGTGGAGACGCCGATGACCGCGCTTCCCAGCAGGCCGATGGAATCGCCGCCCAGGCCCTTGCCCCGCACTCCGTCGCCGGATGCCGTGTCCCGGGCGTCCGGCCTCATCGCCGTCTGTGTCATGACACCAGACGCTAAATGCTGCGATTTCGGTTGAGGGCATCCCAGAACCACCCTCATGGGCCTTAATTTCACAGGCCATCGACCCGAGTCGGCCACTAATTGAACGGTAGATGACGCTAATCCATCCATCAATTAAAGGCAATCCGATCAGTGTCCGATATCCGGGAATCGAAGAGCAGCCCGGAATGTCCGGTTCCAATTCTTCCCGTGTGACGTACGCCTCTCCCGCCGGTCCGCTGCCGCGGCGAGTGGCCGCCCGCCGGGCCCGGGCGCAGGCTGGGAGGCATGGCACCCCGGCTCCGGCGCGCGGTCCGGCGGCAGCCGTGGCAGTCGGCCCACGCGCTGCTGCTGCTCCCGGTCCTGCTCATCGTCGTGATCACGGTGGTGGACCTGCGTACCCCCACCGACATCCACCTCGGGCCGGCCCTGGTGATCGCACCCGCGCTCACCCCGTCCTTCGCCGGGCCCCGGACCACGGCCTGCGTCGGCGCCCTGGCGGTCGCCGCGCAGATCTTCATCGGCATCCACCACGGCGGGATCGGCACCACGAACCACATCGTGCAGATCATCACGCTCTCGGTGCTCGCGGTGCTCACGATCCTCTACAGCGCCCTGCGCAAGCGCCGGCAGGCCCAGCTGGCGCAGGTCCGCACGGTCGCCGAGGCCGCGCAGCACGTCCTGATGTGGCCGCTGCCCGAGCAGATCGGCACGCTGCGGATCGCCTCGCTGTACCTGGCCGCGGAGGACGAGGCACAGATCGGCGGGGACCTGTACGCCACCACCATGAGCGACGGCTCGGTCCGCGTCCTGATCGGTGACGTGCGCGGCAAGGGGCTGCCCGCCATCGGGGAGGCGGCGCTGCTGCTCGGCGCCTTCAGGGAGAGCGCACACCGGCACATCCCGCTGGCGGAGCTGGCCACCGCGCTGGACCAGAGCATCACCCGCTACGCGGCGGAGCTGGACTCCCCGGAGGAGGCGGGCGAGCGGTTCGCGACCGCGCTGCTGGTGGAGATCCCGGACCAGGACCCCGTCACCCGGATGACCAGCTGCGGCCATCCGCCGCCGCTGCTGCTGAGCCCCGGCCACGTGGTCACGGTGCCGAGCCTGCACCCGTCGCCACCGCTCGGGGTCCACGGCGACCTCGCGGGCGTCGAGCCGACGCTGGACGTGTTCTCGTTCGAGCCGGGTGACACGCTGCTGCTGTACACGGACGGGGTCGTGGAGGCGCGGGACGAACACGGCCGGTTCTATCCGCTCGCCGACCGGGCCGCGCGGTGGACCGACGACAGCCCCGAGGCGCTGATGCACCACCTGCGGCGCGATCTGCTCGCCCACGCGGGCGGCCGGCTCGGCGACGACGCCGCGCTCATCGCGCTGCACCGCACCCCCGGCGACCGCCGACGGCACCACCACCACGGCCGCGGCGAAGCGGCCCGCCAGGCGTGAGCACCGTAGGGCCGGTGCCGGCGTACAGCCAGGTGGAGCCGTAGGACCGGTGCCGGCGTTCAACCGGCCGTGCGGCAATGTTCAGTCCGGAGGGTGGTCCGCCCTGCCGAGGCGTTGCGAGAATCTGCGGCGCCTCGACAACAGGGAGCCCCCGTGCGTCACTTGACCTCCGCGCTCACCGCCGCCCTCGGCGCGCTCACCCTCGTCCTCACCGCGCCCGGCACCGCCGGCGCGAGCGTCCTGCGTCTGCTGCCGCAGAACGCCGACGGCCTGGAGCAGACCTTCTCCCCCGCGTACGACTACGACGGCGACGGCTGCTACGCCACGGCGGCCATCGGCAGCGACGGCACTCTCAACCCCGGTCTGAAGCTCGGCGGGGACGTCAACGGCCACTGCCACGACTACGCCCAACTCGCCAACGCCAACACCTACTCGCGCGAGAAGTGCGACAACGGCTGGTGCGCGGTGGTGTACGCCAGCTACTTCGAGAAGGACCAGGCGACCCTGGGCCCCGCGGCCATCGGGCACACCCACGACTGGGAGCACGTGGTGGTGTGGATCAAGGACGACGCGGTCCAGTACGTCTCGGTCTCCCAGCACTCCGGCTACCAGGTGGCGGGCCGGTCCGCGGTGCGCTTCGACGGCACCCACCCGAAGATCGTCTACCACAAGGACGGCGCATCGACGCACTGCTTCCGGTTCGCGGGCCCGGCCGACGAGCCGCCGGAGAACGCCACCGGGGGCTGGTTCTACCCTCGCCTTGTGGGCTGGAACGGCTACCCCGCGGGCTATCGCGACAAGCTGCTCGCCGCCGACTTCGGCGCGGCCACCATCAAGATCAAGGACGGCGACTTCCCGTACGCGCTGGCGCATTCCATGCCGTCGGGCATCCCCTTCGACCCCGACGCCTGACCCCGGGCGGCGCGTCCGCGCGCTCCGCGCCGGTGGGCCGAGGGGTGCGGCGGGTCATGGGCGGCCGCGGTAGGCGGCCCGCCGCGGACCCGCC
>NZ_WWJT01000789.1 GCF_009865385.1 Streptomyces sp. SID486
GCCGATGCGCTGGCGCTGGCCGCCGGAGAACTCGTGCGGGTAGCGGTTGTAGTGCTCGGGGCTGAGCCCGACGAGTTCGAGGAGCCGCTGGACCTCCTTCTTCACCCCGCCCTCCGGCTCCACGCCCTGGAGCCGGAAGGGCGCCGAGACGATCGAGCCGATGGTGTGGCGGGGGTTCAGGGAGCCGTAGGGGTCCTGGAAGATCATCTGGATGTCGCGGCGCAGCGGACGCATCTGCCCGGTGCTGAGCCGGGTGATGTCCTGGCCCTCGAAGGTGATCTTCCCGCCGGTCGGGTCCTGGAGGCGGGTGATGACCCGGCCCATGGTCGACTTGCCGCAGCCCGACTCGCCGACCACGCCCAGGGTCTCGCCCTTGCGCACCTCGAAGTCGATGCCGTCGACGGCCTTCACGGCGCCGACCTGGCGCTGCAGGATGCCCTTCTTGATCGGGAAGTGCTTGGTCAGGCCCTCGACCCTGAGCAGCACCTCACGCTCGTCGGGAGCCGACGCCTGCTTCGGGACCGCGGCCTCGGCGACGGTGTCCGTCTTCTTGGTCTCACTCACAGCTTCGGCGCAATCTCTTCGGTCCAGATCCGCTCACGGTCCTCCGCCGGGAGGTGGCACGCGGACCAGTGCCCGGTGCTCACCTGCTCCAGCTCGGGGCGCACCGTGCGGGTGACGTTCCCCTTGGGGATGTCCGCGTACGGGCAGCGCGGGTGGAAGGCGCAGCCCGAGGGGACGTTGATGAGGCTCGGCGGGGAGCCCTTGACCGGGATGAGCCGTTCGGAGGTCTCACGGTCGATGCGGGGCATCGAGCCGAGCAGGCCCCAGGTGTAGGGGTGCTGCGGCCGCTCGAAGACCTCGCCGGCCGAACCGCGCTCCACGCACCGGCCGGCGTACATCACGAGGACGTCGTCGGCGATCTCGGCGACCACCCCGAGATCGTGGGTGATCATGATGACCGCGGAGCCGAACTCCTTCTGCAGGTCCCGGATCAGGTCGAGGATCTGCGCCTGGACGGTCACGTCGAGCGCGGTGGTCGGCTCGTCCGCGATGAGCAGCTCGGGGTTGTTCACCAGCGCCATGGCGATCATGGCGCGCTGGCGCATACCGCCGGAGAACTCGTGCGGGTAGCCGTCGACGCGCTTGGCCGGCTCGGGGATGCCGACGCGGTCGAGCATCTCGATGGCCCGGGCACGGGCGACCTTCTTGCTGACCTTGTGGTGCACCCGGTACGCCTCGACGATCTGGTCGCCGATCTTGTAGTAGGGGTGCATCGCGGACAGCGGGTCCTGGAAGATCATCGACATCTCCCGGCCGCGGAGCTTGCGCACCTCGTCCGGGGCGGCGGAGACCAGTTCCTGCCCGTCCAGCCAGATCTCGCCGGACATCCGCACGTTCTTGCCGCGCGTGCCGAGGCGGTGCAGGCCCATGATCGCCTGCGAGGTGACGGACTTGCCGGAGCCGGACTCGCCGACGATGGCGAGGGTCTTGCCCTTCTCCAGCGAGAAGGTGAGCCCGTCGACGGACTTGACCACACCGTCGTCGGTCGGGAAGTGCACCTTGAGGTCGCGGACCTCCAGGAAGGCTTCGGGTGCCTGCCGGCCGCTGGTGGGCTCGCCCACCGCGGCGCCGGTCTTGGAGAGTTCGGTCACGAGAGCCTCACCCGCGGGTCGGCGGCGGCGTAGAGCACGTCCACCAGGAGATTTGCGATGACGACGAAGGCGGCGGCGAGCAGGGTCACGCCGAGGATCTTGGGCAGGTCGTTGTCGGTGATGCCCTGGACCGCGTACTGGCCGATGCCGGGCAACGAGAACACGTACTCCGTGATCACGGCACCGCCGAGCAGCAGGCCGATGTCCATGCCGAAGACCGTGATGATGGGGGTCAGGGCGGCGCGCAGACCGTGCCGGGTGACCACGGTGCGCTCCCGCAGACCCTTGGCACGGGCCGTGCGGATGAAGTCCTCGTTCATCGTCTCCAGCATCCCCGAGCGGGTCAGCCGCGCGTAGATGGCGGAGTACAGCAGGGCCAGCGAACACCACGCCGGGAAGAGCGTGTTGGCCCACTGTGCCGGGTTCTCGGTGAACGGGACGTAGGTGCGGCCGAAGATCGGCAACTTGACGGTGAAGAGCAGGAGAGCCAGGTTGCCCGTGAAGAACATGGGCAGCGAGACGCCGGAGAGCGCGATACCCATGAAGGCGCGGTCGTAGAACGAGCGCGGCTTCAGCGCGGAGATGACACCGGCCACCACGCCGGAGACCAGCCACAGCACGGCGGCGCCCACGGCGAGGGAGAGAGTGATGGGGATCCGCGAGGTGAGCTCCGGCCACACCGCCTGGTGGTTCTTGAAGGAGTAACCGAAGCAGGGTGCGTCGCAGTGCACCGTGGTGGGGCCGAGGTCATAGCTGGCGCCGGCCACGATCCCCTTGATGAAGTGCCAGTACTGGACGTAGACAGGCTGGTCCAGACCGAGGTTGTGCTTGACGGCGTCGATGTCCGCCTGCGACGGGCTCTTGCCGATGTACTGCTGCGCCAGCTGGTCCGCTGTCTGGCCGGCGAGCCGTGGCAGCAGGAAGAAGATGGCGAAGGTGACCGCGGAGACGACCAGCAGCAGGATCACTGCCGCGAACGTCCGGCGGAGGATGTACGAGATCACGGGGACCGGCGCTGGTGTCCGCGGGCTGTGAGACCCGCGGACACCAATGCCTTCACCTGCCTTCCGGGGCTGCTACTTCGACGCGACGCCGATGTTGAGGTAGTCGTACTGACCGCTGAAGGCCGCCGTGGAAACCAGGTTGGTGTAGTTCGTCGGGCGGCCCAGCAGGACCTTGAAGTAGGTCAGCGGGACCAGGACGGCGTCGTCCATGGTCTGCTTGTCGATCTGCGCGTACAGCTCGTTGCGCTTGGCGACATCGTCGGTGCCGATGGCCTGGCCGAGCATGTCGTTGACCTTGCTGTTGTCGTACTGCGACAGGTTGGTGTTACCGGACTGGCTGATCGCCTTGCCGTTCAGGATCTGCTGCAGGAACCCGTAGCCGGAGGGCCAGTCGGCACCCCACTGCATCATGATCAGACCGATGTTCTGCTTCTCGGTGAACTTCGGCACACCGGCGTAGTCGGTGAAGTACTTGCCCTGCGGGTACTGCTTGAGGGTGGCGTTGATGCCGACCTTCTTCAGCGAGTTGATGATCGCCGTGGCCGCGTCGATCTCCTGCGGACGGTCCGAACGCGCGGAGATGTTGGTCGAGATCGACGAGGCGCCACAGGCCTTCAGCTGTGCCTTGGCCTTCGCGGCGTCGCCCTTGCTGTCCTTGGTGGCGTAGACGTCGGACTTGGCGTAGCCCGGGATGTCCGGCGGCAGCACGGTGGAGGCGACGTCACCGCGGATCGGGCCGCCCTCGGCGGTCTGCACCGACACCTTGTCGATCGCGTACTGGACGGCCTTGCGGCACTCGGGCTTGTCGAACGGCTTCACCTTGGTGTTGATCGCCATGTAGACGAGACGGCCACCGTAGGTGTTGTCCGTGTTGGCCTTCTTGGCGGGGTCGGTGAGTGCCTCGGCCTGCGTGGAGGCCTGGACGCCGGTGCCGACCAGGTCGATGGCGTTTCCGGCCACGACGTCCTGGTCGATGGTCTCCGGGTTGACCTTCAGCTTGACGACGATCTTGTCCGGCAGCTGCTTGCGCAGCGGGTCGGTCTTCGGGTCCCAGTTCTCGTTGCGCACGAGCACGGCCTGCTTGCCGTCCTGGTAGCTCTGGAACTTGTACGAGCCCGAGGAGACGATCTGCTTGACGTAGTCGACGCCCTTGTCCTTCGCCTGCGGCACGGGAGCCGTCTGCGGGGCGGCGACCAGGTAGTCGAACTCCTGGAAGGCCCGGTTCAGGTGGAAGGTGATGGTGGTGTCGTCGGGCGTCTCGATGGAGGACAGGCCCTTGGCGCTCTTGTCCTTGTACGGGCCCTTGTACTTGTCGCCGTCGGCCAGGAACTGCTGGAAGTAGTTCGGGCCGAGGGAGAGCACGTCACGCGCGAAGTTGGAGCGCTCGACGGCGTACTTGACGTCCTTCGAGGTGATCGGCGTGCCGTCCTCGTACTTCAGGCCCGGGCGCAGCTTGTACGTCCAGGTCTTGCCGCCGTCGCTCGCGACGCCCTTGCCCGCCGCGAGGTCCGGGACGAGGGTGTTGCCCTCTTCGCCCGGGCCCGGCTTGAAGGTCATCAGCGGGCGGGCCCACAGCCGGCTGAGGTTGTACATGTACGCGTAGTACGTGTTGCCCGGGTCGAAGGAGTCCGGGACGTCGGACATCTCGTAGGTGACCGTGCCACCCTTCTTGTCCGACGCGTTCACGACGCCCTTGGTCGCGGCGTTGGCCCCGGCCGACTTGGTGCCGTTCTCGTTCTTGTTGTCATCGGCCTTGCTGCAACCCGCAAGAAACAGGCTGGCGGTGCCGATGGCCGCGATCGCGGCCAGCGCTGACCTTCGCATGATGGGCGCTTTCCCCTCCATTGTCGGAAACTTTTCGGACTCTCGGTGGCAGGCGTCAGCGGCTGCGGGGGTCGAGAGCATCGCGGAGACCGTCGCCCAGCAGGTTGAAGGCCAGGACGGTCACGAAGATGGCGAGACCAGGGACGATCATGTACTGAGGGTCGACCTGGTAGAAGCTGACCGCTTCGCGGAGCATGCCGCCCCAGGACGCCTGCGGGGGCTGGATGCCGACGCCGAGGAAGCTCAGGGACGCCTCGAAGAGGATGTTGGTCGGGATGAGCAGCGTCGAGTAGACGATGATCGGGCCGACCAGGTTCGGCAGCAGTTCCCGGAACAGGATGTAGGGGACCTTGGCGCCCATGCCCCGTGAGGCGTCCACGAACTCGCGTTCGCGCAGGGCGAGGGTCTGGCCGCGGACGATCCGGCCCAGGTACGGCCAGTTGAAGAAGCCGATGACGAAGATCAGCACGCTCAGGTGGAGCGGCAGCCCTTCGAGGCCGAACGCGCCGCCCTGGAGGGTGGCGGAGATGGAGATGGCGAACAGCAGGAGGGGGAAGGCGAGGAACGTGTCCATCAGCCGGCTGATGATCGAGTCGACACGGCCACCGTAGTAGCCCGCGATCACACCCATGATCGCGCCGATCACGTTGGACAGGATGGTGGCACCGAAGGCGACCACCAGTGACACCCAGGATCCCTCCAGGATGCGGGTGGCGATGTCACGGCCGAACTTCGGGTCGACGCCGAGCGGGTGGTCCAGGCTCATGCCGCCCCAACTGCCCTTGGGCAGCGACGTGTTGGCGTCGATCAGGTCCTGGTTGAAGGCGTTGGGGTCGAGCCCGAACATGGCCTGGATGGGGCGCGCGAGGACGGCGAGGAGGATCAGCAGGATCACGATGACGCCGCCGGCGACGGCGACCTTGTCCTTCTTGAACCTGGTCCAGGCGATGCGGCCCAGGGAACGACCCTCGATCTGCCCCTTACCGGCGTCCGCCAGCACAGCCTCAGGCTGCACCTCGGCTGCTGCTCCGGTGGTCTCGATCGGTGCGGTCACGGTGAGCGACCCCTCTCGCCGGTGGTGACCGGCCTGCGCCTGCCGCGGATTGCGGCTTTGTCGACTTGCCATCGATCATGAGGTCTCGACCTCATGTCTGAGTCGGGAGTCTTCAGCGTGGTCGTGATCACCCGCCAGAGCTGGCGGCGAATGTATGCGCAACCGTGATGCAGTTCGGGGGATTCCGTTATCCGAACAGTGGGTAACGACCCCCGGACGTGCCTCACTTGGGGCACAACGGCGATTTTGCGCGGTTCGGGACGTTCGGTCGATGTCTACGCGCGCAGAAGTGCGCCGATGACGGAAACTCTGCGATCCGGGCCAAACGGCTTGCCGCGTCGGCCGGTTGTTCAGTAACCGCCGTGCACCGGCGGGTAGCCGTACCCGCCGGCCGGGGTCTGCGGCGGGGCCGGGATCTGGAGCTGGGGCTGCGGCGGCGCGAGGGCGTGGGCCTCACGGTCGTAGAAGGGACGCGCGTTGGCCCGCATCCACATCACCACCGGGTCGTAGCCGTCCGTCATCGCGACCGTCGACACCGGGAGTCCCTCCGGGACCGCGCCGACGGACTGCTGCATCATCGCGCGGACCGAGTCGACCGCGGCGGGCGAGGCGTCGTACACGTCGAGACCGAGGGCGAGATAGGGCGCCCCGAGCGCGGGTTGCACCCAGGCGCGGCGCAGCGAGCGGAGCGCGGGGGTGCGGTGCGCGTTCTGCGCCAGCAGGGCGTAGAACTGCGGGATCTCGATGCCGGGCTCGGACAGGCGCAGGGGGCCGGCGGGCTGTCGCTCCAGGCCGGCGGCGATGCGGCGCAGATCCAGCCAGGGGATGCCGACTCCGCCGCCCGGGGCGTGCGGGTTGAGCCAGAGGCCGTAGTGGTCCGGGTAGAGGGTGCGGGCCACGTCGAGGCCGTCGACCACCTCGTAGGAACGGTTCCAGCCGCTGGCCGACAGTTCCTGGGCGGAGGTCACGCAGGGGGCGTAGTGGGAGCCGTCCACCTCCATGTTCCCGTACTGGGCGTCCGGGGAGCCGGCCTGGCCGTGCCACAGGAGCATCCAGATCTGGCCGGAGGAGGGGGTGGCGAGGGCGCGCAGCAGGGCTTCGTACGCGTCGTAGCGTCCGGGCGTGACCTGGCGCAGCATGTGCTCGACGCTGCCGCTTGGGCTCGCGCTCACCTGTCTTACCGCCCCTTCGATTCTTGCCCCGCGTTCGGACACAGCTTAAGCGCCCGGGAGCCCGGGGCATCGTGTCCGTGCGCGGGTGCGGGTCCGTGGTGGGTTCTCGCGCGGTCCCCCGCGCCCTCGGGTCGGCTCAGTGGCCGTGCCGGTAGAAGGGCCGGACGTTCGTCTTCAGCCATTCGGCCACCGGGTCCTGGGCCACGTCCAGCAGGACGAGGTTGACCGGCCACTTGACCGGGACTTTGCCGAGGGCCCTGCCCAGGGCCTCCAGGGGCAGGGCCCGCAGGTCCCCTTCCCACTGGGAGAGTTCGACGCCCACGAACATGGCCGGATCGGCCGTCTCGACGGCGGCGAGGCAGCGGCGGGCGGTGAGGACCACGCCGGTGGCGGCGAACTCGGCGGAGGCGGCGGAGAGGAAGTCGACCGGGTCGTCCTGCCAGTCGGGCTCGAAGAGGCGGACGCGGCCACCGCTGCCGGGGCCGTCGAGCGGGGTGCGGCCCGCCCGGCACAGCTCGGCGACGGCCTCGGGCGGAAGGGGTATGCCGACCACGCCGTCGGGGTTGACGGCGATGCCGACCTGCGGGGGCAGGCCGCGGGCGAACTCCACCGCCGGGGCGATGGTGTACGACATGTGGGAGCCGGTCACCTGGCGCAGCTGCTCCTCGGAGCTGAACACCGGGACGTACGCCTGGCCGCCGATGTCCAGCGTCGGCAGGTCCAGCGGGCCGCTGTCGGGGCCGCCGCCGCTCGGCAGCGGGATCCACAGGAAGCTCCGGCCGAGGACCTCGATGATCCGGCCGCCCGCCGCGGGGATGCCGAGGGAGGCCGACAGCACCTCCTCCAGCTCGTTGCCGGGCCAACCGCCGTGCGGGTGGGGGTGCGCCTGTGCCGGGAAGTCCGCGGGAAAGTCCGCCGGGAAGTCCATCTGCCTACCGCCTGCTGGTAACCGCTGCTGTGAGCAAGAAGGCTAGCGGGTGGCACCGACAGCCCCTCACCGCGTGAACCCGACCCGGACCAGGACGTCCGCCGCGTCCCGGTCGAGCAGGACCGCCGCTCCGCAGCCGGCGGGCAGTCCGCCCTTCTCCACCGCGCGCAGCAGGCGGGCGGTCGTCCGGCGGTGGCGGCGGAAGGCGTAGCGGGAGACACCCCGGCCGCGCTCGCGCTGGCCCTGCCGGGCCGTGCCGGGGGTGACGTCGAGGAGGAGCAGGTGCAGGGTGGCGCCACGCCGCCGGGCCTCGCGGGCGAGCCAGGCGCGCACCCAGGGCTGGGTGCCGCAGTCGTGCACGACGACTCCCTCGCCGGTGCGCAGGGCCCGGCGCAGTCCGGCGTAGTGGGCGAGGCGGACCAGCGGGCGGTACAGCGCGTAGGGGAGGCGGCGGGGGACGCGGGCGTCCCAGCGGTCGCGGGTGTCCTGGGAGTCGACGCGGTGACCGGTGACCGCGCGGTCCATCAGGGTGGACTTTCCGCTGCCGGGCAGGCCGGTGATCACCACCAGGTCGCGGGGGCCGAAGAGCAGGGCGCGCGGGCTGCGGCCGGCGCGCTCGCGCAGATCGCGGACGACCGGGGCGGGGCGGTCCGCGCAGCGCGCGCGGGCCGGGGCGAAGGGCTGCTCGGGCACCGCGATGCCGGCGTCGGTGGCGTAGGCCGATGTCCTGTTCACCGTGATCGTCCTCCCCTGTGGGCTCGGGCGTCCCCCTGCCCGTTGTATGTAAAGAGAAGGTAATGCGCAACGGTCGGCGGTTCGTGCGCGTACTGCCACAGCCCGGTTACGGAGACGGGCCCTGACGGGCCGGGGTGTGGCGTGCAATGATGTGCGCGCCAACTGCATACCGGCCGTTTGAATCCGCGCGGGAGAGTCCTCAGCAGCCTCGCTGGGGCGCCGAAGGAGCAAGTCCCTCCCTTGAATCTCTCAGGCACCGTTACCGCGCGGGCGAGGCACATCTGAAAAGCGGGCCGCTGTGACGGCGGCCCCACCCAAGGTGCAAGCCGTGATCGTCCCCGTGGCGGTCGAGGCGAACCTCTCAGGTTCCGATGACAGATGGGGAGGAACGTTCCTCGCCCGTGCCTTCTGTCTCTGGGAGACGACCGACCGATGAGCAGTACCGAGATCCGTCACACCGCGCTCGACGCGGTCCATCGCTCGCTGGGCGCGACGATGACCGACTTCGCCGGCTGGGACATGCCCCTGCGCTACGGCTCCGAGCGCGACGAGCACGTCGCCGTGCGCACCCGGGCCGGTCTCTTCGACCTGTCCCACATGGGTGAGATCACCGTCACCGGTGCCGGGGCCGCCGCCCTGCTGAACTTCGCCCTGGTCGGCAACATCGCCTCCGTCGGTGTCGGCCGCGCCCGCTACACCATGATCTGCCAGGCCGACGGCGGCATCCTGGACGACCTGATCGTCTACCGGCTGGCCGAGACCGAGTACATGGTGGTCGCCAACGCCTCGAACGCCCAGGTCGTGCTGGACGCGCTCACCGAGCGTGCGGCGGGCTTCGACGCCGAGGTGCGCGACGACCGGGACGCCTACGCGCTGCTCGCCGTGCAGGGACCGCAGTCCCCGGGGATCCTGAAGTCCCTGACCGACGCCGACCTGGACGGCCTGAAGTACTACGCCGGTCTGCCCGGCACCGTCGCCGGCGTCCCGGCGCTCATCGCCCGCACCGGTTACACCGGCGAGGACGGCTTCGAGCTGTTCGTGAAGCCCGAGCACGCCGTCGGGCTGTGGCAGGCGCTGACCGAGGCCGGCGAGGGCGCCGGTCTGGTGCCGTGCGGCCTGTCCTGCCGGGACACGCTGCGCCTGGAGGCGGGCATGCCGCTGTACGGGCACGAGCTGACCACCTCCCTGACGCCCTTCGACGCCGGGCTCGGGCGCGTGGTGAAGTTCGAGAAGGAGGGCGACTTCGTCGGGCGCGAGGCGCTCGCCGAGGCCGCTTCGCGGGCCCAGGAGAACCCGCCGCGGGTCCTGGTCGGCCTGGTCGCCGAGGGCCGCCGGGTGCCGCGTGCCGGGTACCCGGTCGTCGCGGGCGGCCAGGTGATCGGCGAGGTCACCTCCGGCGCCCCCTCCCCCACCCTGGGCAAGCCGATCGCCATGGCCTACGTGGACGCGGCGCACGCGGCGCCGGGCACCGAGGGCGTCGGCGTGGACATCCGGGGCACCCACGAGCCGTACGAGGTCGTGGCGCTGCCGTTCTACAAGCGCCAGAAGTAACCACCGAAAGCGCCAGAGGTGGCCACCGAGCGGCGGTCGCCCACCCGCGGGCCCGGTCCCGTGGCCGGTGCGTGACCCTGCGCACACTCACCCGCTCACCAGCGGTTTCTGTAGTCCCCCCGTCATCAGCACTCCCGCGCGTACAGGAGAATTCAGGCCATGAGCAACCCCCAGCAGCTGCGCTACAGCAAGGAGCACGAGTGGCTGTCGGCCGCCGAGGACGGCGTCTCGACGGTCGGCATCACGGAGCACGCCGCGAACGCGCTCGGCGATGTCGTCTTCGTGCAGCTCCCCGAGGCCGGGTCCACGGTGTCCGCGGGCGAGACCTGCGGCGAGCTCGAGTCGACCAAGTCGGTCTCCGACCTGTACTCGCCGGTGACCGGTGAGATCACCGAGGTCAACGAGGATGTCGTCAACGACCCGTCGCTGGTGAACTCCGCTCCCTTCGAGGGTGGCTGGCTGTTCAAGGTACGCGTCACGGAGGAGCCGGCCGAGCTGCTCTCCGCCGACGAGTACACCGCCTTCACCGCCGGCTGAGGAGTCGTAGCCCCATGACCGTTCTGAACACTCCCCTGCACGAGCTGGACCCGGAGATCGCCGCCGCGGTCGACGCCGAGCTGGACCGCCAGCAGTCGACGCTGGAGATGATCGCCTCGGAGAACTTCGCGCCGCTCGCGGTGATGGAGGCCCAGGGGTCGGTCCTCACCAACAAGTACGCCGAGGGCTACCCGGGCCGCCGCTACTACGGCGGCTGCGAGCACGTGGACGTCGCCGAGCAGATCGCCATCGACCGGGTCAAGGAGCTGTTCGGCGCCGAGTACGCCAACGTGCAGCCCCACTCCGGCGCCTCCGCGAACCAGGCGGCCCTGTTCGCGCTGGCCCAGCCCGGGGACACCATCCTCGGCCTGGACCTGGCGCACGGCGGCCACCTGACCCACGGGATGCGGCTGAACTTCTCCGGCAAGCAGTTCGACGTGGTCGCGTACCACGTGGACGCCGCGACCGGTCTGGTCGACATGGCCGAGGTCGAGCGGCTCGCCAAGGAGCACCGCCCGAAGGTGATCATCGCCGGCTGGTCGGCGTACCCGCGTGAGCTGGACTTCGCCGAGTTCCGCCGGATCGCCGACGAGGTCGAGGCGTACCTGTGGGTCGACATGGCGCACTTCGCGGGCCTGGTCGCCGCCGGTCTCCACCCGAACCCGGTGGAGCACGCGCACGTGGTGACGTCGACCACCCACAAGACGCTCGGCGGCCCGCGCGGCGGCATCATCCTGGCGAAGAAGGAGTTCGCGAAGAAGCTGAACTCCTCCGTCTTCCCGGGCTTCCAGGGCGGCCCCCTGGAGCACGTGATCGCGGCCAAGGCGGTCTCCTTCAAGGTCGCCGCCTCGGCGGACTTCAAGGAGCGCCAGCAGCGTACGGTGGAGGGTGCCCGCATCCTCGCCGAGCGCCTGACGGCCGCCGACGCCCGCGAGGCCGGGGTGAACGTCCTGTCCGGCGGCACGGACGTGCACCTGATCCTGGTCGATCTGCGCGACTCCGAGCTGGACGGGCAGCAGGCCGAGGACCGGCTCCACGAGGTCGGCATCACGGTCAACCGCAACGCCGTCCCGAACGACCCGCGCCCGCCGATGGTCACCTCCGGGCTGCGCATCGGCACGCCGGCCCTGGCCACCCGCGGCTTCACGGCCGAGGACTTCGCCGAGGTCGCGGACGTGATCGCCGAGACGCTGAAGCCGTCCTACGACGCCGAGGCCCTCAAGGCGCGCGTGAAGACGCTCGCCGGCAAGCACCCGCTGTACCCGGGTCTGAACAAGTAGGTCACGTTTCGCGGGGCACCGCGCACACTGGTAGTACCGGCGTGCACGGTGCCCGCGCCCCAGCACCGCCCTTTTGCACCACCCCCGTATTGAGGAGTCACCCCGTGGCCATCTCGGTCTTCGACCTGTTCTCGATCGGCATCGGCCCGTCCAGCTCCCACACCGTCGGCCCGATGCGCGCGGCGCGCATGTTCGCCCGCCGGCTGCGCAACGAGGATCTGCTCGGCTCCGTCGCCTCCCTGCGCTGCGAGCTGTACGGCTCGCTCGGCGCGACCGGCCACGGCCACGGCACCCCGAAGGCGGTGCTGCTCGGCCTGGAGGGCGCCTCCCCGCGCACGGTGGACGTCGAGACGGCCGACGAGCGGGTGGAGACGATCAAGGCATCGGGCCGCCTGAACGTGCTCGGCGAGCACGAGATCCCCTTCTCCTTCGACGACGACCTCGTCCTGCACCGCCGCAAGGCGCTGCCGTACCACGCCAACGGCATGACCGTCTGGGCGTACGACGCCTCGGGTGCCGAGGTGCTGTCGAAGACGTACTACTCGGTCGGCGGCGGCTTCGTCGTGGACGAGGACGCGGTCGGCGCGGACCGGATCGTGCTGGACGACACCGTCCTGAAGTACCCGTTCCGCACCGGCGACGAGCTGCTGCGCCTGACCCGGGAGACGGGCCTGTCGATCTCCTCGCTGATGCTGGAGAACGAGCGGGCCTGGCGCACCGAGGACGAGATCCGCGCCGGTCTGCTGGAGATATGGCGGGTGATGCGCGAGTGCGTGCAGCGCGGCATGTCCCGCGAGGGCATCCTGCCCGGCGGCCTCAAGGTCCGCCGCCGCGCCGCCGTCTCGGCCCGCCAGCTGCGCGCCGAGGGCGACCCGCTGGCGCACGCCATGGAGTGGATCACGCTCTACGCGATGGCGGTGAACGAGGAGAACGCGGCGGGCGGCCGGGTCGTCACCGCCCCGACCAACGGCGCGGCCGGCATCATCCCGGCGGTCCTGCACTACTACATCAACTTCGTCCCCGGCGCCGACGAGGACGGGGTCGTCCGCTTCCTGCTGGCCGCCGGCGCGATCGGCATGCTCTTCAAGGAGAACGCCTCCATCTCCGGCGCCGAGGTCGGCTGCCAGGGCGAGGTCGGCTCCGCCTGCTCCATGGCGGCGGGCGCTCTCGCCGAGGTGCTCGGCGGCTCCCCCGAGCAGGTGGAGAACGCGGCCGAGATCGGCATGGAGCACAACCTGGGCCTGACCTGCGACCCGGTCGGCGGCTTGGTCCAGATCCCGTGCATCGAGCGCAACGGCATGGCCGCGGTGAAGGCGGTCACGGCCGCGAAGATGGCGATGCGCGGCGACGGCTCGCACAAGGTGTCCCTGGACAAGGTCATCAAGACCATGAAGGACACCGGCGCCGACATGAGCGTGAAGTACAAGGAGACGGCCCGGGGCGGGCTCGCGGTGAACATCATCGAGTGCTGACGGCACCGTCCCGCCGGCGGGTGCCCTTCGCCCGCCGGGCGACGCACCGCTGCCCGGTCACCAGCCCCCCGAACGGTCCGTCGGGGGGCACGTCGTCGCCCTCGTAACGGAAGCCTCCCCCGGCCGTCCGAGGACCGATGTCGCCCCAAGGCCACCACGCGGTAACCCCCTGCCCCTAGAGTTGCGTCAACTCTGGGACGACGAAGGGGACTTGACCCATGCGTGGAGTGAGACGAGCGGCGGCGCTGACGGGCGCCGCCGCTCTGTTGGCGGTCATGCCGGGCAACGCCCACGCGGCATCGCCGAAGTTCTCCGCAACGACGGCCATCGGTGCGCACAACGCCTACGACAAGGCCAAGTACGCGTACTTCGCCCAGGCGCTGGACTCGGGCGCCTCACTGCTGGAACTGGACGTCTACGTCGACAGCATCACCCACCGCTGGCGGGTCAGCCACAGCAACCCGCTGGGCAACGACAACAACTGCGAGGCGGCGAAGACCCCGGGCGAGCTGTACAGCAAGAGCCGCAACCAGGACCTCGGCAGCTGCCTGGACAACATGGCCGCCTGGAACCAGCTCCACCCCGACCACCCGCCGATCGTCGTCAAGGTCGAGCTGAAGGTGGGCTTCAACAACAACGCCGGTCTCGGGCCGGACGAGTTCGACACACTCGTCGCGCAGAAGCTGGGCAACAGCGTCTACAAACCGGCCGACCTGCTCGGCGGGACGTACGGCACGCTGGACGCGGCGGCGAAGGCCGACGCCTGGCCGTCCCGGGACTCCCTCAAGGGCAAGTTCCTCTTCGACCTGATCCCGGGCACGGTGGAGCAGGCCAACCCGTTCGACCACTACTGGACGGACGAGGAGTACGGCGACCACCTGCGCGACCTGTCCGCCGCCGGGAACATCTCCGCGGCCCAGGCGTTCCCGGTCGTGCTGGGCGCGGCGAACGGCGACCCGCGCGTCAGCCGGTACGACGCCTCGATCCGCCCCTGGTTCGTGTTCTTCGACGGTGACGCGGCGACGTACGTCAACAACGGCTACGACACCGCGTTCTACTCCGCGAACCACTACATCTTGATCACGACGGACGCCCACAACGTCTCCCCCGCGATCTCCTCCACCGACCCGACGGACGCCGAAGTCGCCGCGCGGCTCGCCCTGCTGGCCAGGAACCACGCGAGCCTGATCACCTCCGACTGGTCGGCGAAGTCCGCCGCGGTGCTGAGTTCGACGACCACCCGAAGCTGAGGTTCCGGAAAGGCGCTCACGGGGGACAACACCCACATGCTGCATGGCATCGACGTGAGCGCCTACCAGTCCACCTCCTACGCCACGGACGGCCTCTCCTTCGTCTTCATCAAGGCGACGGAGGGGCGTTCGTACGTCAACCCCCGCCTGACCGCACAGACGAAGACCGCCCGCGACGCGGGACTGGTCGTCGGCTTCTACCACTTCCTGTGGCCCGGCAACCTCACGGCCCAGGCCGACTACTTCCTCCGCCACGCCCCCGACCGCCCCGGCGACATCCTCGCCGTCGACTGGGAGACCACCGGGGACGGCACGCACGCGAGCAACGCGGAGAAGGACGCCTTCCTCCGCAGACTCAAGACGCTGCGGCCGGACAACCGGGTGATCCTCTACTGCAATCGCGATTTCTGGCTGAACCGCGACGTCACCTCCTACGCCGGGGACGGGCTGTGGATCGCCGACTACGTCACCGCCGGAAAGCCGCGCATCAAGGCCGCGTGGCGCTTCCACCAGTACACGAGCGAACCGCACGACAAGGACGTGACCCGTTTCGCGCAGGAGGACGACCTGCGCGAGTGGGCCACGCCCTGACCCCGGGACGGGGGCTTCAGCCGCGGAAGTCCGCCGGGCGTTCCGGGGTGGCCTCCCGCAGGGCCTTGCGCACGGCCGCCTCGCCCTCACGGAGGCCGTAGACGGGGGTGCCGGGCTGCTGGCGCCAGGAGTCGGCGATGGCGCCGGCGTCGACCGTGTCGAAGCCGAGTTCGTCGATCAGCTCGCGGACGGTCCGCTTGGCCGCCTCGTCGTCGCCGGCCACCGGGAGGGCCAGGCGGTCGGGGGCGCCGGCCGGGCGGTGGCGGTCCAGGATGTCCTGGGCGTAGGTGCCGTTGAACGCCTTGATCACCGGGTGGCCGAGGTGCTGCTCGGTCCAGGCGCTCTCGGTGCGGCCCTCGTCCTCGATGGCCGCGATCCGGCCGTCCCGCTCGCGCGGGTAGTAGTTGCCGGTGTCGATGACGGCGGCGCCCTCGGCCGCGCCGTCCAGCAGCCCCGCGGGCAGGTCCGGGACCGCCTTCAGCGGGACGGTGACGACGACGACCTGCGCGCCCTCGGCCGCCTCCTCGGCGCGCACCGGGGTCGCGCCGGTCTCCTCGGCCAGCTCCCGGAGCGTCTCGGGGCCGCGGGAGTTGGCGACGCGCACGTCATGGCCGAGGGCGGTGAGCCGCCGGGTGAGGTTTCCGCCGATGTTGCCCGCGCCGATGATGCCGATCTTCATGGCTGACCCTCCGGATGATTCATGCACATGCATGCTTCTGTCGTCCGGGTCAACCTCAGCGGGCCGCGGCCTATTCCGGTTCTGCGCCGCAGGGGTGAACGCGCCCCCGGCCGGGCCGGGACCGGTACGCCGATCTCGCCGGTGCAGCGTGCGGGACTCCCTCGGCCGCCGCGCCGGTCCGGGCCCCGGGGACGGGCACGGGGGCCGCCGGAGCGTGCGCGTCCGGCGGACGGGGGGACGGGGAGACGGGGGGACGGGGAGACGGGGAGACGGGGGGGACGGTATGACCGCGGTGACGGTGCGACGGCAGGGGGCGCCCGGTCCGCGCGGGACGGGCGCCCCCTGCCGTCGTCGTCCGCGTCACTTGTTCAGGTAGGACCAGAACTCGTCGAACGACAGCACCTTGTCGCCGTTGAGGTCGCGGGTCGTGATGATGGCCTCCGCGACCGTGTCGGTGACGTTCCAGTCACCCTGCTGTGCCAGGGCGGACTTGAACTCCGCCGCGGTGATGAAACCGTCACCGTCCGCGTCGATCCGCTGGAACTGCTTGCGTGCTTCCTCGATGTCCGCCACCGATCCGCCCCTTTTGTTCGTTTTTCTGATGCCGTACCGGCGTACTGTCGCTGGTCAGATTAACGGCCCGTGCGAGACCGGGGTGCGGCGCCCACCCGGCCGCGGCCCCCGGCCCCTCCGGCCGCGGTCGCCGGCCCGCCCGGCCGCCGGTCTCTCAGCGGAAGATGCCGGTGTGCCCGAGCGAGTAGCGGCCCGGCTGGGGGTAGACGGCGAGACCGTGCGGGCCGCTGCCGACCTTGATCCGGGCCAGCTGGCCGCCGGTGCGGGTGTCGATGGCGTACACCTCGGAGTTGTAGCGGCCAGACAGCCACAGGATCTTGCCGTCGGAGGAGACACCGCCCATGTCCGGGCTGCCGCCGCCGGGCAGCCGCCACTTCGCGGTGAGCCGGTCGCGGGCGAAGTCGAAGACGGACACGGTGCCTTCGCCCCGGTTGGAGATGTACATCACGCGGGAGTCGCGGCTGACGTAGAGGCCGTGGGCACCCTTGCCGGTGGCGAGGAACCGGGGCCGGGTGAAGGCGTCGCCGTCGAGGATCCACACGCCGTCGGCCATCATGTCGGCGATGTAGAACAGCTTGCCGTCCGGGGAGACCTTGACGTCCTGCGGCATGGCGCCGTGCAGCGGCAGCTTCTCCTGCCGGACGACCTCCATCCGCGCGGTGTCGACCTTGAGGATCTCGCCGCTGAACTCGCAGGAGACGATGAAGTAGCGGCCGTCGATGGAGAAGTCGGCGTGGTTGACGCCGTAGCAGCTGACCGGGACGGTCTTGGCGACCTTCATGGTGTGCGCGTCCCGGAAGACCAGCTGGCGGTCCATGGAGGCCATGACCACGGCGTACTTGCCGTCGGGCGTGAAGTAGAGGTTGTAGGGGTCGTGCACGTCGACCGGGGCGCCGGCCCGGCCGGTGCGCGGGTCGATCGGAGTGAGGGTGTTGCCGAGGTCGTTGTTGACCCAGAGGGTCTTCAGGTCCCAGGACGGCACGACGTGCTGGGGCTGGCGGCCCACCCGGATGGTCTCGACGACCCGGTAGGTCGCGGGGTCGATGACGCTGACCGTGTCGGAGTTGGTGTTGGGGACGTACACGCGGGAGGGGAAGTCCTTGACGACGGGCGAGAGCCTGTTCGGCCGGTCGGCGGAGTACAGGTCGGCCGGGTCCTCCACCGGCGGCATCCCGGGCAGCACGTTCACCCGCGGCTCGCGCGCCCGCTGCTGGACGGGCGCCTTGCTGGCGGGAGCCGCGGAGGTCCCGCTCTCGTGGCCGTCCGGCCCGCCGCCGCACGCGGAGAGCAGCGTCAGGGCGGTGACGGCGGCACCGGCGGCCAGCAGGCGGACGGCTTTCGTGGTTCGCATCAGCTCAGCAGCTCCGTGGTGGTGACCGCGCGCAGTCCGCGGCGGCCGAGTTCGGTCAGGATGTCGGGGAGGGCGGCGACCGTGTCCGCGTATCCGAAGTGCAGGCTCACCACCGACCCGCCGCGCGCCTCGGCGAGGACCTTCCGGGTGACGGCCGCGGCGCCGGGAGAGGTGTAGTCGAGCGAGTCGACGTCGTACGACAGCACGTGCGGGTAGCCGGCGGCGCGGGCCAGCCGGGCGACCAGCGGGGAGGCGGCCGGGGCGCGGGAGGGGCGGAACCAGGTGCCGATGGATCCGGTGAGCCGCTCGAGCCGCTCGGCGCAGTCGGTGATCTCCTTGCGGGCGTCGGCCTCGGCGAGGGTGTTGACGCCGATGTGCCGCTGGGTGTGGTTGCCGAGGTCGTGGCCGCCGTCGAGGATGCGCCGGGCGAGGTCCGGGTGTTCGTCCAGCCAGGTGCCCACGGCGAGCACGGTGAGCCGGGCGCCCCGCTTCTCGGCCTCGCTCAGCAGGGCGTGGGCGATGGCCGGGTCGCCCTGGCCGTGGAAGGTGAGCGCCACCTGGGGGCGGGTGCGCGGGCCGTGGGTGAGCTGGGCCGGCAGGCCGGGGTAGGCGCGGGGGGCGGGGGCGGCC
>NZ_WWJT01000790.1 GCF_009865385.1 Streptomyces sp. SID486
GTGCCGGCGGCAGGTCCACCGGCAGCTCGTCCCTGTACTCCTATCCCGGCCCACCCTCGCCCGTGCCGGTCGGGTCGCCACACCGCAGGACCTTCAGCGACGGATACGCCGTCAGCCGATGGCACACCGTACGGGGTCCGGGTGTACGGGCCAGGTCGGCCTCGGTCTGGCCTGCGCCGAGGGCGAGTCCGAAAAACGGGATCGCGTCAAGCCCCATGCGTCGAACTGTCGTTGACGCCTGGTCGGCTGGACCGCGGTTTCCGTTGCCGGGGAGGCGCGATCCGTCCTGGAACCGCTCCCTGCGCGTCGTCCCCGCGCCGAAACAGGCCCTCCGCCCGGCTTCGGCCTCCTTCGGCGAACTCCGGCTCTGCCCAGGGAACAAGCGGAGTCGCCGGTTCGGTCCGCCACGAAGAATCGCGATTTGTGGTGATTCAGTGACGGCACCCACTCCCCTGCACCTGAGGTCCCGCGCGGCCTTGCTCCCGTCCGCGGACCGGACGGGAGTGAACTCCGCCCACCGAAATCGAATGCATGTGCTTTCATATTTTTCGCGGCGCATCTAGTTTCGGCCGCCGGTACTGAACGTTCCCCTTCCGAGGAGCCCGCCTTGCCGTTGCAGTCAGAGCACATCACGGGGTTGACGCACAGCAGGCCCCTTCCGCCCGCGACCGTCCACAAGGCAGCCCAGGACCAGGTGCTGTTGACCGACGCCAGGCGTGTCGGCGCGAACCGCTTCCTGATGGCGGCGCTATGGCCGGACGACCACGCGCTGTACCACCCCGACGCCCAGGGCAAGGGCGATCCGAGCTTCGTGGTGGAGTCGGTCCGGCAGGCCGCCATCCACCTGAGCCACGGGTTCTACGCCATACCCCGTGCGGAACGTGCCTTCGTCCTCGACCAGTTCGGCGTGGAGGTCCTGCCGCCCGGGCTGCCGCACGGACACGGCCGCCCGCTCCCCGTCGTCCTGGACATCTCCTGCTCGCACACGGTGGCACGGTCGGGCCGGGCCGACATGTCGCTGGAGGCCGACGTCCTCATCGGCGGGACGCTTTACGCGAGGGCCGCGGTGCGCTGGGTGGTCATGCCCTCCCGGCAGTACGACGTGCTGCGCCGACGCAACAGCCCGACGCCGACCGCCGGATCGCGCCGTCTGGGCAGCATGCCGACCGTGCCGCTCGGCCCCGAGGCCGTCGGGCGCCGCCTCACGCGCGACGTCCTGCTGGCCGACGCACCGGATCTCGCCCCGCTCAGCTGGCTGCTGACGATGGACCAGACCCACCCGGTCCTCTTCGACCACAGGTCCGACCACATCCCGGGCATGGTGCTGTTCGAAGCGATGCGTCAGGCCGCCCATGTGGCCGGCGGCGGCGGAACCGGCGGCCCGCAGCGCGTGGACGCGCAGTTCGAGTGCTTCGGTGAGCTCGACGTACCGGTCCTGATCACGGCCGAAGCCACCGGTGACGGGCCCGGAGCGGGAAGCCTGGTCCTCGCCGCCCAGCAGGGCGACCGTACGCTGGCCCGTGTCCGGGTGGCTCGCAGCGCGTACGCGGAGGCGGTGCCGTGCTGAACCCGGCGCCGGTCGCCGCCGCCGCGGCCCACGACGCCCGACGGATCGCCGGGGAACGCCGGCTCACCGCACAGGTCGCCGAGGCGGTGAGTGCGCAAGGCTTCGCACGGCACTTCGTCCCCGAGCGCTGGGGCGGCCGGGCCGGCACCTTCCGCCAACTGCTCGACGCGTCCGTGGCGGTGGCGGAGGAGTGCGCCTCCACCGCCTGGTGCGCCACGCTGTTCGCCGCGCACGGGCGCCTCGCCGCCTACCTTCCCGAGGAGGGACAGCGCGACCTGTGGGCCGCCTCCCCCGACGTCCGGATCGCCGCGGCGGTCGTCCCGCCGAGCGGTCACGCCACCCGGCAGGAGGACGGCTGGCGGCTCACCGGCAGCTGGCGGTACGCGAGCGGGATCGACGTGGCCGACTGGGTGCTGCTGGGCTCGTCGACCCCGGCCGCCGGGGCGGAACCGGGCGCGCAGCGGGACCACCGTGTCTTCGCGGTCCCCCGGGCCGAGGTGGACGTGCAGGACACCTGGCACGCCATGGGACTGCGCGGCACGGGCAGCAACACCGTCACGACGGACGGCGTCTTCGTACCCGCCCACCGCTCCTTCACCGTCGGCGACCTGATGCGTCCCATGCCCGGCGCCGCGCGCTGCCACAGCGTGCCGTTCCCCATGGTGGCGGCCCTGATGTTCGCCGCTCCTGCGCTGGGCGCGGCCCGGGCGGCCCTGTCCGCCTGGCGTACCGAGGCGAAGGATCGCGCCGCCGGCCCGGCGGGCGGACTCGCCCCCCGCCTCGCGCGGACGTACGCCCGGGTCAGCGGTGAACTGCGCGCGGCCGAGCTGTTGTTGACGGACGTGGCCGAGCGGGCGGACACCGCCCCGGTGACGGCGCTCGCCGTCGCCGAGTGCCGGCGGGACGCCACCAGGGCGGCCGCGATGTGCGCACGCGCCACCGACCTGCTCTTCCGCACCACCGGTGCGCACGGCCTCCTGGACGGCAACGCCGTGCAGGACCACTGGCGGGACGTCACCGCCGTGACGGCACACGCCACGCTCGACCCCGACGCCGCCGGCGAGGACTGGGCGCGCGCCGAACTGGAGGCGATGTGAACGGCGTTGCCGACACCGTACGCCGCGTGGCGTTCTTCGATGTCGACGAGACACTGATCTCGGCCAAGAGCATGGTCGCCTTCCACGACTGGCGGTTCCGCCAGGCGCGGGGCGCCCTGCCCTCCCTGGACGAGGTGGTGAAGAGCGCCGGACCGGGTGCCTCGCGCGCGGAGCTCAACCGGGCCTACTACCGCGCCTTCGCGGGGACCGCCGTGGCCGACCTGGCCGCGGCGGGCCGCCAGTGGTACGACGAATACCGCCGCGGCGCCCACGCCTTCGTCCCCGCCGCCGTGTCCGCCCTGCGCGAGCACGCCGCCGCCGGCCATCTCGTCGTCCTGGTGTCCGGATCCCACCACGCGTGTCTGGACCCGCTCGCCGAGGAGCTGGGGGCGGACCGGCTGCTGTGCACGGAACTGCGCGCCGACGCGGCGGGCCGCCTCACCGGCGAGCTCGCCCGGCCGATGATCGGCCCGGCGAAAGCCGAGGCGGTCCGCGCGCTGCTGGCCGAGACAGGCGTCGAGGCCCGGGACTGCTTCGCCTACGGCGATCACTCCAGCGACCTGCCGCTGCTCCAGAGCGTGGGTTCCGCCACGGTGGTGGGCGAGGACCCGGTGCTCCTCGGCCACGCGGCCCGCGAGGGGTGGGCGCGGCTGCCGGCGTCGGCCGGTCCCTGGCACGGTGACGCCGGGGCCGGTCAGGGCGGCGCGTCCCGGTCCTTCCCCCGCTCCCCCAGCCTGCGGTGACGGAGATTCGGCACCCGGCTCCGTTCCCCCCGATGGGTTACTCTCGGCTGAGCCGTACACGGAGGGGGATGGGACAGGTGAGGAACCGGCACACCACGTCCTGCCGGACGGATCAGGGGGTCGGCCCGGCCGCGCACCAGCCGGGCTCTCCGTTCGATCTGGACCGCGTCTACGCGTCCGCTCAGCGGTCCAGAGACGACGCCACACCGATGAAGCCCTGTTTCGTCCCCGCCTACCGCCGGCTGACCCAGTCCCTCGCCGAGGAGGCGGACCTCACCCCGACGGGCGTCGCCGTCGCGTACCGCAGGCTCGTCTCCGCGCTCGTGAACCAGATGGAGGTCCGCGAACTCGTCGAGAACAACTGCATCGACCCGGCGTTGTGGGGCGACGACGCCGTGTTCGTGCTGGGGCTGCCCGGCACCGGACTGTTCCGGCTGCAACGGCTGCTCAACCAGCACTCCGCGCTCAACATCCCCACGCTGTGGGAGATCCTCTCCCCCACCAGTGACTGGCGCCCCTGGCGCAGCCAGGCGCCCAGCGACGATCCGTTCGAGCACACGCTCTGGGCGCACCTGGAGCGACGAGACGGCTTCCGCGCCCCGGGCCTGGGCGCGCCCTACGGCGACCACCTGCTGCTGACCTACGCCTTCCACACCCCGTCGGCTTCCCTGGAGTACCGCATCCCCGCGTACGCCGACTGGCTCCAGGCCCAGGACGCCGGTGAGGCGTACCGCTTCCACCGCTACGCCCTGGCCGTCATCCTGGACCGGGTCCGCGGCGGCACCCCGCTGCTGGTGAACGAGTTCCACTCGCTGAAGCTGCCTGCCCTGCGCTCGGTGTACCCGCACGCCCGCGTCATCCGCGTCCACCGGGACCCGCTGGCGTCCCTGGCGAACGTGGTCGGCATCAGCGTGGTCCGCCGCCAGGCGTGGTCCCGCCGGGTGGACCCGGCGGACGTGACGGCCGAATGGGCGGGGCGTCTGAGCTCGGCGCTGACCGCGCCGGAATGGTGCGGTGCGGCGCTGCCGGGCCAGGACGTGCTCGACCTGGCGTACCCCGAGGTGATGGAGACACCGCTGCTCACGGTCCGGCGGATCTGCGACTTCCTGCGCATACCCCTGCCCACCGGCATAGAGCGGCGGGTGCTGGAGCAGTGCGACCAGTTGCCGCGCGAGCCGGGCGCCGCCGACCCGTTCTGCCTCGACGAGGAGGCGTTGCCGCGGTCCTTCCGTGAGCTGCGCGCCCAGTACTGCCGACAGTGGGGGCTTTCCGCGCTCTGAGGTCGTCCCGCCCGGCACTCTCCCGTGTTGTCTACGTCACTCCATGATTAATCATGTGTTAATGTCTCCATGCGGGGAGTCGTATTGGGGCGGCAGCTCCACACTGCGTGGAAGCGGCATGAGCCTGGAGGTTGGGCCTTGGCAACTATTTCCCGTCAGCGCGAAAGCGACGTCGAGCTGTGGTGGCAGCTGTCGCGGCTCTCCGGCTACGTCTCCCAGGTGGTCGAGCGCAAGCTGCTGCGCTCGCACGGCATCGCGCTGACCGACTTCGTCGCCCTGAGCACCATCCGGGAGGCGGGGCAGCGAACCCTCCAGATGCAGGAGCTCGCCGACGAGATGGGCCTGAACCAGTCGACGCTCAGCCGGGTCGCCGCCCGTCTGGAGCGCAGTGAACTGGTCAAGCGCGGCAACAGCGAGCACGACCGGCGGTGCATCGTCATCGAACTCACCGACACCGGCCGCCAGGAGCTGGAGCGCTACACCGAGACCTTCCGCCGCGAGCTGAGCACCGCCTTCGAGATGGCGGCGCTCTCCCCGGCCCTGTCCCCGCTGCTGAGCCGGGTCCGGACAGAGCAGTGAGCGACGGCGGGTTCCTGCGCTCGGCAGGAACCCGCCGGATCACCGAACGGGCTCAGAAGAGCAGCACCACCTTGCCGCTCAGGCCTCCCGCCTCGAACTGCTCGTGCGCCGCACGCACCTCGGTGAAGGGGTGGTGCGCGGCCACCCGCACCCGCAGCCGGCCGGCGTCGACCAGCTGCACGAGTTCGGCGAGGTCCTTCTCGCTCTCCTGCACGTAGCTCTTGGCGGCACCCGGCACGTCCGGCAGGGGGTCGTCGGAGATCGAGACGTACAGGCCGCCCGCGGCGAGGGCCGCCGAGACATCCGCACCCGCGGTGTCGAGCACCGCGTCGTAGACCCCCTCGGGCAGGTCGGACGCCATGTCCACCACGGTCTCGGCCCCCAGTTCCCTCACCGGCGCCAGGTGCTCGGGGCGCGAGACCAGCGCGTCGACCGCCACCCCGGCCCGGCGCGCCAACTGCACCGCGAGGCCGCCCACGGCGCCCGCGCCCCCGGTGACCAGGAGGCGGGTGCGGCTCTCCAGCTTGAGCGCGGCGAGCGCCTGCACCGCGGTCGTGCCGGCCAGCGGCAGGGTCGCGGCCTCGGCCAGGGTGAGGGTGGCCGGGGCGCGGGTCACCAGGTGCTCGGGCAGACTCACCAGCTCGGCCCAGGTTCCCCGGCCGGTGGCGACCTGCGCGGACATGGCGATCACCCGGTCGCCGACCGCGAACCTGGCGGACGAGCCGCCGACGACGACGCCGGCCAGGTCCCAGCCCAGGGTCATCGGGAATGCGGGGCCCACGTCCCAGGCCCGCGTCTTCCAGTCCACCGGGTTGAGGCTGCTGGCGACCGTCCGGATCAGGACCTCGCCGGGGCCCGGCTGCGGGTCGGCGACCTCCCGGACGGTGAGTACCTCGGGTCCTCCGTGGACGTCGATCTGTACGGCGCGCATGACGCGAACTCCTCTTCTTTCGGGGTGGGTTCAGGCGGTGGTGGGGGTACGGGTGCCGGCCTGGGCGGCCGGGGCGTCGCTGCGCCGCCGGGGCAGCGCGTAGCAGGAGACGACCAGGCCCAGGGCGCTGAGCACCGCGCCGGCGAGGCCGGTCCAGCGCAGCTCACCGGCCGCGACGATGACGCCACCGATCGCCGACCCCATGGCGGTGGCCAGCTGGAAGGCCCCGACGTTGACGGAGACCGCCAGCGTGGGCGCCTCCTGGGCGTGACGCAGGATGAGGCCCTGGAGCGGGGCGATGGTGGCCGTGGCGAGCAGGCCGAGAAGCAGCACGGCCAGGACGGCGGTCGGCTTGTAGGTGATGGCGAAGGGTGTGCAGGCGAGCAACAGTGCCAGGGCGGCGAAGACGCCGCGCAGGGTGGCCGCCGGGGCCCGGTCGGTCAGGCGCCCCGCGATGATGTTGCCGATGAAGCTGCCGGCGCCGTAGGCCAGGAGCAGCACCGAGACCACGAACGCGGCGAACCCGGTGACGTCCGTGAGCAGCGGCGCGATGTAGGTGAACACCGTGGCCACGCCCGCGAACCCGACGGCGGTGGTGGCGATGGCGAGCAGGACCGGGCGCTGCGCCATGACCCTGATCTCGGCGCGGGCGCCGGCCGACTCGGCGGCCTGACGCGGCAGTACGACGGCCAGCAGCGCGGTGCCGAGCAGGGTCAGGGCCGTCAGGACGATGAACGGCGTGCGCCACGTGGTCCGTTCGCCCAGCAGCGCACCCAGCGGCACGCCGAGCAGGGTGGCCACGGTCAGGCCGGAGACCACGGCCGCCGTCGCCCTTCCCACCTTCTCCTCGGGCACCACCCGGCTGGCGACCACCAGGGACAGCGCGAAGAAGGCCGCGTGGCTCAGCGAGGACAGCACACGGCCGAGGAGCAGCACCTCGTACGACCCCGCGAACGCGCTGACCGCACTGCCGACCGCGAACAGCAGCATGAGGGACAGGGCGAGGCCCTTGCGTGGCATGCGGGCGGTGAGCAGGGTCACGACCGGGCCGCCGATGACCACCCCGAGCCCGTACGCGGTGACGGTCTGCCCGGCCGCACCCACCGACACGCCCAGGTCGTGGGCGACCTGCGGAAGGAGTCCGGCGATGAGGTACTCGGACGTCCCCACCACGAACACGGACACGCACAAGGCCGTGAGAATGAGTGAGCTCTTTTTCATGCCGTCACGCTAAAGTCTGACATTGGTGTGAGAGTCAAGTCGAGGAGGGCCACCATGCGCATGGGCGAGATGGCGCGGCGGACCGGGGTCAGCGAGCGGCTGCTGCGCTACTACGAGGAACAGGGCCTGCTGGCGCCGACCCGCCTGCCCAGCGGTTACCGCGTCTACTGCGAGCAGGACGTCGAGACGGTGCGCCGCATCCGCACGCTGCTCACCGCCGGACTGACCACGGACACCATCGCGAGGGTGCTGCCGTGCGTCCGCGAGGAGGGCGAGCGGCTGGTGCCCGTGTGTCAGGACCTGGTGGCGCAGCTACGCCGGGAGCGGGAGCGGATCACCCGCGCCATCAACGACCTCCAGAGCTCTCGCAGCATGCTGGACACCGTGATCGAGGCCTCCCCCGCGTCCGCGGCAGCGGGGCTCCAGCCGGCCTGAGGGGCCGCCGGGCGGGTGGGGTCACGGCAGGGTCTCCTGCTGTCGGTATCCGATGAAGTCCCTGACGAGGCGCACCACTTCGGGGGTGCGCTCGAAGACGGCCATATGCCCGCAGTCGAGTTCGGCGTACCGGCTGTCGCTGATGGCCCGCTGGGTCTGACGGGCGTGCCGTACGGGGATCCAGTGGTCGTAGGCGGCGCCGACCACCAGGGTGGGCGCCTGGATGCGGTGCAGCCGGTCGCGGATGTCGACCGCGGCGGCCAGTTCCATCTGGCGCAGCACGCCGGTCTCGGCGGTGATCAGCTTCAGCCCCGCCTCGATGCCGTCGGCGCCGAGGGCCGCGAGATGGGGCGCGGAGAACACCGACAGGGCGGTGAACTCCTGGTGGCTGCGCTCGTCCAGGCCCGGGAGCCGCTGCCACAGGTCCATCAGCAGGCGCTGGCGCGGATCGTCGTTGCGCGTCCACGGGCAGATCAGCACCAGCCGCCGTACGCGTTCCGGACAGGCGGCCGCGGCCGCCGCGGCGACCACCGACCCGAGGGAGAAGCCCACTACGTCGACCGGTCCGTCCGTCACCGCGCCCGCCGCCGCCATGACCTGCTCCGCCAGCAGGTCGACGGTCAGCGGGTGCGGTCCGAGAGGGGTCCCGCCGCTGCCCGCGAAGTCCGGTGTGATGACGGTCCGCCGGGGGGTGAACGCGTCGACCATGTGGTCGAAGTTGGTCGCGGAGTCGGTGCCGGTGGCGTGCACGAACAGCAGGCCGGGTCCCTGGCCACGGGCTCGGTAGTGAACCGGTGAGTCGCGTACGGAGACGGTGGGCACGGTGTCTCTTCCTGTCGTGGGCCGACCGGGTCGGCGCGGGGCGGGGGTCTCACCAGCCGCCGGCCGGAGCCGTGCGCCGGATCTCGGGCAGTGCGGCGGCCAGCACCGTGGGGAACCAGGCGGAGAACGGCGCCCGGCGACGCAGGGCGCCGAGCCCGGCGGCGTCGACGAGGGCCGTCTCGTGCACCTCGGCCGGGTCGGGCCGGGGGGCCAGGGACGTCACACCGACGAAGAGGTGGTTGTACTCGTGCTCGACCAGGCCCGATGCCTCGTCCGCGTGGTGGTACACGACCGTGCCGGCGGCACGCAGCCCCCGCGGGGTCAGTCCCAGCTCCTCGCGGGTACGACGGGTGGCGGCCGCGGCGGGGTCCTCGCCGGGGTGGGGGTGGCCGCAGCAGGTGTTGGACCACACGCCCGCGGAGTGGTACTTGGTCAGCGCGCGGCGCTGTAGCAGCATCCTTCCGTCGGGCGCGAACAGGAACACCGAGAAGGCGCGGTGCAGCGTGCCGGGTTGCCGGTGGACGCTGAGCTTCTCCGCCTCGCCGATGGTCTCCCCCTGCGGGGTCACCACCTCCAGCAGCACGGGCGCGGCCGTCATGCGCCCACCTGCCCGGGACCGGCGGCCGGCGGCACGACGCCCACGGCCACGGTGTTGCCCTCGCTGATGTAACCCTGCGGGTGCCGCAGCGGGTTCTCCTCGCCGTCCGGGTCCAGGAAGGGTTCCCAGTCACCGGCGAAGCCGAGGTCGAGGGCCTGCCGGGCGATGCGGGCGCAGGCCAGCGCGTAGAACCGCAGGGCGGCGGGCGGCAGCGGCGCGTGGTGCTCGATCAGCATGGTGTGCTGCCGTACGGACACCAGCCCTGCGGCGCTGAGTACCCGGTGCAGGTCGCGGGTGCGCAGCAGCTGGCGCGCGTACCCCTGGGTGCGGGCCGCGTGCCGGAAGAAGTCCGTGAACAGGAAGGGGTCCGCCGGGCGTGCGGTGATCAGGGAGGCGTCCAGGTCCTTCACGGCCACGATGCCGCCGGGGCGCACGACCCTGTGCATCTCCCGCAGCGCGCGGGCGAGTTCGTCGTCGTCGAGATACTGGGTGGTGTTGGCGCACCAGACGGCGTCGAAGGTGTCGTCCGGGTAGGGCAGGTCCAGGATGTCGCCCTGCCGCACGTCGAAGGCGCATTCGGCGCGGATGTGCTGCGTCCGCCGCGCGGCCAGCGCGGCGTTCTCCTCGGCGAGGTCGACGGCGCAGACCTGGCCGTGCGGTCCGACCAGGTCGGCCAGCCACGGCAGGAAGGCGCCGCTGCCGCAGCCCGCGTCGAGCACGCGCCAGCCGGCCCGGATGCCGGCCTGGTCGAGAGCCGCCTGGTACTGCGGTGCGCAGGCGTCGAAGTGGGCCTGGACGATCTCCTCGTGGGTGAAACCCAGCCCGGTGGACGCGGCGTAGCCCCACGCCGCGTGGTCTTTCGTCAGCATGTTCCGTTACCTGTTCCGATCTGCCGTGGCGGCGTCGTCGAGCAGTGCGGTGAGGAGGTCGGTGACCGCCTGTGGTGCCTCCACCGGCTGGAGGTGGCCGGTGGCCGGCAAGGTGACCAGTCGCCCGCGGGGCAGGGCGTCGGCCATGGCGAGGGCCTCCTTCTCGGCGACCAGCTCGTCCTCCGCGCCCGTGACGACGAGGGCGGGGACGTCCGTGCCGCGCAGCAGGTCGAGGGAGTCGGGGCGGGCGGCGATGGCGCGCTGGGCCCAGGCGACCGCCTCCGGGGCGGCGGCCCGCGCCATCGCCGTGACCTCGTCGACCAGGTCCGGCCGGCGGGCGCGGGTGGTGGCGCCCAGCAGCAGGGGTGTGGTCCGGCGGACCACCTGGTCGCGCAGGGTGTCGTCCAGCACCAGCTCGGCGAACCGGTGGCGTTCGCCGGCCGCCTCGGGGCTGTCGGCGGCGGCCCGGGTGGCGAACAGGGCGAGGGCGCGCACACGGTGGGGGTGCCGGCGCAGGAAGGCCATGGCCGCGTAACCGCCCATGGAGCAGCCCGCGAGCGCCACCGTGGGCAGGTCGTGGGCGTCGAGGAGGGCGGCGAGGTCGTCGGCGACGGCGTCCAGCGACGGCGGCTCGGTACCGAGCGGGGTGGCGCCGAAGCCGCGCTGGTCGGGGGCGAGGACGGTATGGCCGCGCGCCCGCAGCGCAGCCGCCTGGGCCTGCCACATGGCGGAGCTGAGCGGCAGGGCGTGCAGCAGGACGACCGGGAGGCCGGTCGCGGCCGTCACCGGGTGCTCCGCTCGGCGCCTCGCTCCGCGTCGGCGACGAGGGCGGCCGCCTTCGGGTGCAGCGGCGCGTCGCGCAGCCAGGCGAGCGTCACCGGGGCCGGGGGCAGGTCGTGCACCGGCACGGCCCTGATGTGCGGCGGCAGGATCGCCTCCAGCGACCGGAACGACAGGTGGACGGCACGGGTCGTGGAGAGGATCTCCACCATCCCCTCCACGGTGGTCATCGGGTGGACGCGGCGGACGGGCGTGCCGGCGGGCGTGCGGGGCGGGACGACCTCGTCCCAGACGTACGGGGGGAAGTCACCGGGGCAGCTGAAGGCGTCGTAACGGGCCGCCTCCTCGACGGAGACGGTGGCGCGGTCCGCGAGGGGATGGTCCGCGGCGACGATCAGGGCACGGCCGTCGAAGGCCACGGGGCGGCTGAGGGCGATGTCCGCCTCACGCAGGGCGTACTTGACGATCATGATGTCGGCGGTGTGCTCGCGCAGGGGGCGGAACGGCTCGGCGACGTCGTACGGGACGAACTCCACGTCCTGCGGGTCGTGTCCGGCGGCGGTGATGATGCCGCTCGCGAGATGTGGCGCACCGTGGATGCCGAGCCGGACGGGACGCGTCGCCTCGGGTGGGGCGGTGAGCAGGGGTTCGGTCACCTTCGGTTCTCCTTGGTCAGTCCGGCGTAGGCCCGGAGCTCGTGGCGGTGGGGGTCGGCGTCGACTCGCAGGGCGGCGAACGGGACGGTGAGGCCGGCCAGGCGCGGCACGGAGCGCAGGGTCAGCCGGTCCCCGGGAGCGATCAGCCCGTCCAGCACCGACTCGCTGAGGAGGTGGTTGACGTGGACGAGCAGCCGGGACACGGTGACCTGGGCCGTGGCGACGTACAGGTCCCGGTGGACCGGGGGCCGGGTGGCGGGGCCGGGTTCGGACGGGCCGGGCACGGTGACCGTGACCGGAGCCCAGGCGGACAACGTCCGGTCGCCGCTGAACGTCTTCAGCAGGCGCCGCAGCGCGGTGGTCCGACCGTCGGCGGCCGGGCCGGTCCAGGCGACCGAGCCGTCGTCGGCCACGTGGTCGAACGTGAACCGGTGCGCCAGGTTGTCCGGCCGGCCCGCCAGGTAGACGGTGCGGGTGAAGGACCGCCGCCACGGTTCGGCCCGTTCGGCCGGCAGGGACAGCGCGAAGCGGCACGTCTCGCGCACCCAGTCCGGCAGGCGGAAACGCCCGACGACCGTGACGACCAGCGCGCCGCCGGCGTTGTCCGCCGACTCGGCGCCGGCGAGCGCGGCCTTGGCGCCGAGCAGCCCGTCCGGGGTGGACAGGTCAAGCTGCGCGGCCAGCTCCGGGCGGGCGGCGCGCAGCCGGTCGGCCGCGATGCTGTGCAGGAGTTCGGGGCTGAGCGTCATAGGAACACCGTGGTCAGCAGGGAGGGTTCGGGACGGCGGCCCCGCCCCAGCAGGGACGAGGTGAGCCGGTAGGGGTCGACGTACGTGTGGTCACGCCGGTGGGGTTCCAGCAGGGCGGCCGGCGCGGCCTGTCCCGCACTCGTGGTCTCCTCGGCCCGGCGCAGCAGCTGCTCGGCCCGGACCAGGCTCTTGCGCAGCAGGTCGTGCCGGAACGACTCCTGCTGCCCGGGGCCGAGCGTGGCGATGAAGTACAGGCGTACTCCGAGCCGCACGACCTCGGGGCGGTGGTCGTCGCCGAGAGCCCGCAGCAGGGCACCGACCGTGTGGTCGTGCCAGCCACCATGCCGGGCGGAGGTGATCCTGCCGTCGATCGGCACCCGGCCCACCGGTACCCGGCGCACCGTGGTCGCCCGGTGGCCGAGGACCCGCTCCAGCAGCTGGTAGTCCGGGTCCAGCTCCCGGTCGTACAGCAGCACGACCTCGTCGTGGCCGGGAACCAGCGGCAGCAGTTCGCGCAGCGCGCAGGCCAGGTAGTTGGGGCGGCCGTCGGCCGTGACGATCTGGCGCAGCGGCAGCCCGAACCGGGTGGCGTCGAGGTAGACCGGACCGCCCAGCTCCCGCTGGTCCAGTCCCAGGCCGGCGGCGACAAGGTACTCGACCGTCTCCTGAAGGCCCCACGCGGGCGGCTGGTGCGCCAGCAGGCCCGGGTCGTGCAGGCCGAGCCGCTCGTAGTGCCCGGTCCACAGCCGCAGGATCCGGGCGCTGGCGGGGTGCACGTAGCCGTTGTCCTCCACGGCCTCGGCGTACGGGCGCAGTGCCTCGGTGGTGGTCGGCCTCCCCTCGGCCCGGTAGCGGACGTAGAACTCGCCGATCTCCTCCTCGGACAGCGATCCGTAGTCGGTGTCGCCCAGCGTGCGGTCGAGGAACTCCCAGAAGCCCAGTGTCTGTTCGGTGGGGTGGTAGGTCGTGTGGCTGTAGCGGTACGTCACGTCGGCGAGCGGCGCGGTGGCCCGGTACATCACGTCCGTCCAGAGCAGCCCCTTGAGGTGACTCGGGGTCAGCGGCTTCGACGGCGTCACGGTGATCGGTGCCAGCAGTACCTTGGGGCGGGTGCCGCCCATCAGCGCGGCACCTCCCCCGGGGTGAGGGCGGCGAGCAGTTCCGCCCGGCTCGGCGGGCGCCGGCCGGGTCCGGCGGGGTGGGAGGCAGCGGCGCGGACCCGGTCCCGGAAGGCGGCGGTGTCGAAGACCTCCGCGGGCGTGTTCAGGCCCATCAGGACGCGCACGAGGCCCCGCCAGACGGTCCGGTCGGCCGCCGCGGCGCGCGCCACCTCGGGCAGGGCGGGGCGGCCGGGCGCGGCGGGCGGCACCGGCGGCGGTGTGCCGCCCTCGGCGCGGGCCCGCCACAGCCGGGAGCGGGTGAAGCTGTCGTGCACGGCCTGCTCGTACCAGGGACGGTGGATCTCGTCGGCGATCCGCACCGCGCGCTCGCTCTGGTCCTCCCCCACCCGCGGGTGGGCGCCGAGGAGTTCGGCCAGCCGGAAGGCGTGGTGGAGGGCGAGGGACATGCCCCGTCCGAACAGCGGGTCGGTGACGCATGCGGCGTCCCCGACCGGGAACAGTCCGGCGACCTGCCGGCGGCCGGGCCGGGCCGTGGAGCGGAGGATGTTCGGCGGCATGCTGATGGCCCGGACGTCCGTCAGCGGCTCCGCGACCCGCTCGTCGGTCCACTCCGTCACGTAGGGGGAGAGCCGGGCGGCGGCGGTGAAGGCGGCGGGCTCGCGCAGCACGTCCGTGGCCGGGTCGGCGGTGGGCGTGCCGACGGCGACGGCGAAGGTCCCGTTGTCGGCGGGGTGCACGACCGCCGCGTAGTGGTCCCAGATGCCGCCGGCGGCGTTGCCGCGGTTGAGCGGCCCCGGCAGGGCGCCGTCCGGCGCGGTCAGCCGGTAGAACCGGGTGAAGCAGCGCAGCTGCGTGGGCCCGGTGAGATCCTCGCCGAGGGGGATGCCGGCCCGGGAGAGCCAGGACAGGGACGCCGCCTTGCGGCCGGTGGCGTCCACCACGAACCGGGCCGGTATCCGTGTCCCGTCGTCCGTCACGACTCCGGTCACCCGTGACCGGGACGGGTCGAGGAGCAGCCCCCGTACCGCCGTGCCGTGCTCGACCGTGACACCGGGCAGCGCGCGCACCGCGCGGTGCAGCAGCAGTTCGAGGAAGGTACGGCGTACGGCCAGGGCGGTCAGCTCGTGGTCCGCCGCGGCCCAGGGGTCGGCCGGCCCGCACGGGTCGCCGGCCGCCGGAGCCGCCTCCGTGAGGTCCAGCAGCCGCGCCCCCTCCTCGAGCGCCGTGTCGAGCAGGCGGGGAGCCCGACGGCGCAGCACCCGCACGCCGAGCGAGGTGAGGATGTGGGAGTGGTCGGCCTGCGGCACGGTGGGCCGGTGCCACAGCTCGGCGGCCTTGGCGGCGGGTCCGTCCGGCGGCGGAGCCGAGCGCTCCAGGATCCGTACGGCTTGGCCGCGCTCGGCGAGCGCCAGGGCGGTGGCCAGGCCGGCCACGCTGCCGCCGACGATGACGGCGGGCGCGGTCAACGGCGTCGTCCGTGGACGAAGAACACCCGGCGCACGTCCTTGACGTGGCGCGGCGGGACCGGATCGGGCCAGCGGCCGAAGTCGGCGCCCGGCTCGCCGGGCTGGGCGGCCTCGACGGCGAAGCCGTAGGTCTCGAAGAGGGCCTCGGGCTCGTCGCTGCCGAACAGCCAGGGGCAGCCCCAGCCCTCGAAGACGTCCAGCAGGCCCCGCATGTGCGGCAGGGTCAGCGCGGCCTCGTTCACCAGGTCGGCGGCTATGCGGCTGCCGGGTGCCATGACGGCGGCCACACGGTGCAGCATGCGGTGCGTGTCCGCCTCGGGGATGTAGTACAGCAGCCCCTCGAGCAGCCAGGTGGACGGCAGCGACGGGTCGTAGCCGGCGTCGACGAGTCGCTGCTCCCAGTCGTCGGCGGTCAGGTCGACGGCGACGACGCGGTGGTCCACGCGCGGGGTGACGCCCTGCAGGCGCTCGCCCTTGAACGCCAGCACGGCCGGCCGGTCGACCTCGAAGTAGCGGATGTGGTCCGGCCAGTCGATCCGGTAGGCGCGGGAGTCCATGCCGGAGGGTGCCAGGACGATCTGCGTCATCGCCGGGTCCTGCGCGGCGTCGGTGAGGAAGTCGTCGAAGAACCGGGTCCGGATGGCGTTGTAGTCGGGCGTGCTGGGCAGGGAGCGCGGCCGGTCGGGCGGGAAGGTGGCGTCTCGTACCTCGGCCAGGAGCTCGGGGCCGGTGTCGCCGGCCAGGCGGGCGGCGTAGGGGTCTTCGTAGAGGCGGTCGTCGCGCAGGGTCTCGGCGGCGCGCAGGGCGGCGGTGAGCAGGGCGGTGCGCTCCACCGGGTTCAGCAGGTTGGTCATGGCTTCCTCGTGACGGGGTTCAGGGGGTGGCGGGGCCGGTCAGTCGCCGCCACAGGGCGTCGTCCTGCCGGAACAGGCGGTCCTTGACCTGCGTGGGACGGATTCCGCTGCCGACGGCGGTGTGCCAGTCCCGGTGGAAGGCCTCCGCGTCGAGCAGCCGCAGTGCGGGGGCGGAGAGCCGCTGCTCGGCCCTGGTGCGCCGGTAGTCGGCGGACTCCCGGCCCAGCGCGTCGTCCAGGAGGGCCGTGAACCGCGCGGCCTCGGTCTCCTGCCAGGGGGTGCTCGGGGCGACGGCGAAGACGTAGTGGGGTGCCGGTGCGCCCGGGGTGTGCTCGACGCGGCAGGCGACGTTGACCAGTTGCGTGCCGGTGGCGGTCAGCGCGGTGCGCAGGGCGCGGACCACCTGGGACTCGCGCAGCCGCTCGCCGGCGGCGTCGGACCGGTTGGCGCGGCCGGCGTACTCCACGCGCGGCACCCCGCCCGGAAGGTCGACGACGCGGACGACGTCGCCGACGGCGTACCGGTACAACCCTCCGACATGGCTGAAGATCACGTGGTACTCGCGGCCGGCCTCGAGTTCGTGCGGCAGCAGCGTCGGGGTGTCCGGCGTGAGGTCGGCGTCGGCGTCGGCGAACTCGTAGACGGAGGCGGTCGCGACGAGGCTGCCGGCCGTGCCGTGCCGGTCCAGGGGCACCCCGACCGGTCCCTCCGACGCCGCGACCGGAGCCGGCAGCGCGGTGACGCCGGTGCCGTACCGCTCGCGCAGCGCCGGCAGGTACAGGGAGGCCACGCCCGTGGTCCAGCCGAACAGGGCGCGGATGTTCGGCCACACGTGGGCCGGGGTGACGGTGCCGAAGTAGTCGGCGAGCCGCTGGAGTTCGGCGGCGCGGACCGGGTCGGGGCTGCCGTGCGGGACGCCGCCGAGGGTGCCGTCCCGCACCTCCCGGACGATGCGCTCCCACCACAGGGACAGCTGGTAGGGCACGGCCGCGATCATCGCCGGATTGATGCCGATGAGGCAGCGCACGTCGCTCTGCACCGCCAGCCGCAGCCGCAGGTACATCTTCTCCAGGTGGTCGTCGGGCGCGACGTCCACGGGCAGGGTGGCCCAGGGCGCGCCGGTGCCGAGTTCCGCGGAGAGCGGTTCGCCGAACTTCTCCCCGAAGTCGACCTGGCTGGCGCCGACATGGGGGTGTCCGTCGGCGGTGGTCGGCGGCGCGGCCAGCGGGTCGTGCTTGAGGTTCAGCACCGCGTCGGGGCGGTGGGTGACGTCGGGGAAGTGCTCGATGAGGGGTGCCCAGGCCGCGTAGTAGAAGGGGAAGAAGGTGGTGCGCATGAACCGCGGGGTCACCGGGATCTTCTTGTGGGCGCCGGTGCTGCCGCTGCTGGTGAAGTACACGACCGGCCGGTCGGCGGAGAGCAGGTTGGGCTCCCCCTCCGCCGTGCGCTCGATCAGCGGTGCGTGCGCGGCGTAGTCCTGGACCGGAACGGCCTTGCGGAAGTCGTCGACGTGACGTATCCGGTCGAAGTCGTGCCGCCTGCCGAACTCGGTGCCCGCGTTGAAGCCGAGCAGGTCGGTGAGGACGTCCTGCTGCCGGCCGCGCAGGTCGGTGAGTGCCTCGGTGAGCCGGTCGCGCTCGGCGAGCACGCGCTCGCGGTACCGGTCGGCGTGTCCGGGAGCCGCCCATCCCTGCTGTGCGGTCATCGGGTCAGCACCTCCGCCACGGCTTCGGCGGTCCGGGCCGCACCGGTTCGTTCCTCGATGATCGTCATCGGCAGTTCCCGTATCTCTTCCAGCATCAGTTTGCGGAGGTTCTTCTGGTAGCTCTCGAACCCCAGCCACCCGGGGCGTTCCCCGAAGTACTCCAGGGGGTTCAGGCGTGCGCCGTCGCCGGAGCGCCGCCAGGCGGAGGCGGGCGAGACGTCGAGGTAGACCACGGCGCGGGGCTGCGGGAAGGAGCGCCACCAGTCGTACATGGGGTTGTGGTCGACACCGGCGAGCCGGCACTTGGCGAGGATCTTGTAGTAGTAGGAGTCCATCAGCAGCGGCACGTCCGGGTCGTGCCGCTCCAGCTGGTCCCTCAGGTGGACGACGGCGGTCTGGAGCAGACTGGCCAGGAAGTCGGCCGAGTACACGGTGCCCAGGTGCGGCAGGACGTCCTTGACGACGTGCCGGCGCAGCTCGGTGACGAGTGCGTGGCCGGCCCCGACGAGGCTGTCGTCGGTGGACAGGGTGCGCCATCCCGGCAGCCGGGTCGCGATCTGGGCCATGACGGTCGACTTGCCGGCGCCGTCCGGGCCGAGGAGCACGTGGAAGGGCCGGTCAGTCACCGGTGACCTCCACGACGGCGCACGTCCAGGTGAAGCCGGCGCCGACGCCGACCAGCAGTACCCGGTCACGGGGCGCGAGGCGGCCGGTGTCCAGCAGGTGGCTGAGCCCGGCGAACTGGTCGCCCGGGCCGAGGTGTCCGACTCCGAGGCCGTAGTCGAGCAGGCTGCGTTCCTCGGGGACGCCGATCGGGTCGAGGCACTGCTTGTGCGACAGGTCCGCCCCGAAGAAGGGGGTCAGCACGAAGGCCATGCCGGCGACGTCGCCTTCGGCGTCCTCCAGGCAGTGCTTGACGGCCGTCAGCATTCCGGCCTCGTTGCGTGCGATGGTCTCGGCGACCGGGACGTCCTCGAGGAAGGCCCGCTTGCGGGCCTGGAGGTCCAGCGGCGCCTGCGGGTCGGCGGGCGGGTGGTGCAGGTCGTCACCGCGGTGCAGGCCCTCCAGGGAGGGCTCGGACCAGGTCGCCGTCGACACCAGGCGCAGCCTGCCCGGGGTGCGGGAGACCACCATGGCGGTGCCGCCGTCACCGAAGACCAGCCCCCGGTCCGCCGACCATCGCGGGAAGCGCGGCTCGGCGAACCGGTCCGCGGTGGTCAGCAGGGCCGCCGTGAGCGTCGGTACGGCGCTGAGGTGCACCGCGGCCAGTTCCAGCGCCGCCATCCCGCCGTTGGACATCTGCCGCAGCTCGAACGCCATGGCCTCGCCGGGGCCGAGTACCTCGCGCTGGACGTAGGAGGCGGTGTTCCAGAAGCTGACGCCCTGGTCGTAGCAGCCGGCGTGGATGAGGAGGCCGATGTCCCGCGGGTCGCGGCCCGCCCGCTTCAACGCCAGGCGGCCGGCGTCGGCCGCCAGATCGGGGGCGGGGCGGTCGCTGACCCGGGCGGCCCGCTGCCGGGTGCGGGTGGCCTCCTCCGCGCTGAACCGCCCCTCGGCGACGGCTCGTGCGCTGTCGGCCGGCTCTCCCAGCACGGCGGACACCGCATCGATGTACAACCCTGACCAGCGCATGGTCCTTACCCCCTCGCATGCCTGTTCCGTGATGGTCCTGGGGGCCGCACGGCGACGCGCGCGGGCGCGGTCGCCGTGCGGCCGGGTGTGTTCAGACGGCGTCGAGGACGCGCAGCGTGCCGGCGTCCGGGCCGGACCAGTCGGGCACCTCGTCCACGCGGACCACCGCCGTGGTCCAGCTGAAGCCGATGCCGACGCCGACGACGAGCACCTGGTCGCCGGGGCGCAGCTGCCCCGACTCCAGCAGGTGGGTGAGGCCGGCGAACTGGTCGCCGCCACCGATGTGACAGGTGCGGCGGCCCCACTCCCACACCGTGCGGTCCACGTCGATCTTGTAAGGGGTGAGGAACTCCCACTCCAGCAGGTCACGCCCGACGTTGGGTACGACGACCCGGGCGATGTGGTCCATGGAGGTGTCCGCCTCGGCGAGGGTGCGCTCGGTGTTCTCCAGCAGGCCGGTCACCAGCCGGTCGACGACGAAGTCCTTGCCGACCCGCTTCATGTAGCGGCTCTTGCGGCCGCGCAGGTCCAGCGGCTTGCCCGTGGGGTGGGGCACCAGCGTGAAGCCGCCCTCCACGTCGCGGTAGGCGTCCTCCAGCTCCGGGTCGGAGGTGGAGTTGCTGGCCAGCAGGCGGGCGATGCCGCTGCCGCGGGAGAGGACCAGGGCGGTCGCGCCGTCCGCGAAGACCTGCCCGCTGTCGCTGTACCAGCGGTCGAAGCCGGGCAGCGCGTAGCGGTCGCCGGTGGTGAGCAGGACCGCCTGGGTGCCGGGGCGGCCGTTCAGCCAGGACGCGCCCAGCTCCAGGGCGGCCATGCCGCCGTTGGAGGCGTGGTCGACGTGGATGGCGGGCGCCGTGCCGGCCACGGTGTGCCGCTGGACGTAGGAGGCGGGCGTCCAGAAGTCCTCGCCCTGGTGGTACATGGCGGCGTGCAGGACGAGGCCGATGTCCTCGGCCGCCCGGCCGCTGCGGGCCATCGCCTGCTTGCCGGCGGCCACGGCCATGTCGACGGCGCTCATGTCGTCCGACTCCAGGGCGGACAGGAGCTGGTTCTCGTCGAACTCGTCGGCCGGGTAGCGGCCTTCGTCCCTCGCCTGCTCGGCGCTCACGGGTGCGGGCAGGTGCGTGCCGAGTCCGGCGATGTGGATGTCTTCCCAGCGCATGGGTGTCCTTCCGGGGTGTGGTGGGGCGTGCGGGCGCTGGTCAGCGGTGGTTCCAGGACGGGCTGGGACCGAAGCGGCGCGCGCTGGTGTGCTGCTCGTAGGGCATGCCGTCGGGCATGTTGAGGACCTCCATCTGCAGGCCCCAGGGCGCCCGGAAGTAGACCCAGCGGTCGCCGTGGATGGGTCCGCCGTCCTCGATCAGCTGCGGCTCGCCGAGCACCTCGACGCCGGGCACGGTGCGCAGGTGGGCCACGGCGGCATCGACGTCCTCCACGTAGAAGGCGAGGTGGTGGCCGCCGATGTCGCTGTTACGCGGGAGTTCGGTGCGCTGGTCGGCGACGGTGTACTGGAACAGCTCGATGTTGGTGACCGGTCCGAGGCGCACCATGGCCGCGTCGACGTCGATGTCCTGCGGGACGTCCAGCTGCCGGTGGCAGTAGTCGGCGTCGGCGGCGATACCGACGCGGTAGAGGAGTTCACCGCCGAGGACGCCGGTGAAGAACTCGAGCGCCTGGTCGAGGTCGGGCACCGTGTAGCACAGGTGGTCGACGCCGAGGGCGGTGGGAAGGGCCGGGGCGGGCAGGGCGGGGTCCGGGACGGGCCGGTACAGCCGCGCGTCGGTCTCCTTCTCGTACGGGAGGTCCTCGCCGACCTGCTGGAGCTCCATCTGGAGACCCCAGGGCGCGCGGAAGTAGACCCAGCGGTTGCCGGCGATCGGGCCGTCGGTGATGGTCTGGACGTCACCCAGCACGGTGACGTCGGACCGCTCGCGCAGGAAGGCGACGGCGGCGTCGATGTCGGCGACACCGATGGCCAGGTGGTGGCCGCCCACGTCGCTGTTGCGCGGGAGTTCGGTGCGCTGGCCGGGGGCGGTGTACTCGAAGAGCTCGATGTTGGTGTCGGCGAGCCGCAGCATGGCGATGTGCGCGCTGGCGCGCGGGTGGACGGCCAGCTGCCGCCGCATCCAGTCGCCGTCGTCCTGGACGGGCCCGATGCGGTAGAGCTCCTGGGCGCCGAGGACCTCGGTGAAGAAGCGGACGGCCTCGTCGAGGTCGGGCACCGTGAAGGCGTGGTGGTCGACGTTGCTGGCGGTGGGTATGGAGGTCACCGGTGGTTCTTCCTTCGGGGCGAGAGGGTGTTCACAGACGGCCGGCGTGGGCGGCGTTGGCCTCGGCGGCGACCAGGCTGAGGCCGCCGTCGACGACGACGGACGTGCCGGTGGTGTACGCGGCCTCGGCCGAGGCGAGGTGGCGGATCAGCCCGGCCACCTCGTGCGGGCCGCCGGGGCGGCCGGCCGGGATGGCGGGGCGCGCGATGGCGGTGGCGGGGTGACCCGCCGGGACGCCGTTCATGGGGGTGGCGGTCTCGCCGGGGGCGACGGCGTTGACGGTGATGCGGTGCGGCGCCAGTTCCATCGCCATGACCTTGGTGAGCATGCCGAGGCCGCTCTTGGCGACGCAGTAGGTGCTGCCGCCGGTGATGGGGATGTGCTCGTGGACGCTGGTGACGTTGATGATGCGCCCGCCGCGGCCCTGGTCGATCATCACGCGGGCCGCCTCCTGTGCCAGCACGAAGGGGCTGGTGAGGTTCACGTCCAGGACGCGGTGCCAGGAGTCGAGATCCTCCTCGACGACGGCGGCGCGGCGGTTGACGCCCGCGTTGTTCACCAGCACGTCCAGACCTCCGGCGGTGCGTACCGCGGAGCGCAGCTGCTCGGCGGCGTGCGCGGGGCGGGTGAGGTCGAACGCGACCGTGTGGGCCTCGACGTCGTGGGCGGAGGCGAGTTCGGCGGCGAGTTCCTTGGCGGCCCGCTCGTTGCTGCCGTAGCCGATCACGAGGTCGTGGCCGACGGCGGCCAACGCGCGCGCCGCTTCGGCGCCGATGCCCGAACTGGCGCCTGTGATGAGGCTGATGGGCCTGGTCATGACTGTCCTTCGGTTCGTGGAGGGGGCTTCGTCGTCACGCGGCGCTGGGGTCGAGTGCCACCTTGGGGGCGGTGCGGCCGGCGTCCTGGAGCAGGGCGAAGGCGTCGCCCACGCGCTCCAGCGGCAGGACGTCGGCGATCATCCCCTCCGCGGTGAGCGCCTTGTCCTGGAAGAGCTTCAGGACGCGGTCGTACTGGTCGAGACCGTGCCGGATGCCGTGCACGGTGACGCCGCGCAGGACCAGTTCGCCGATGTGGACGCCGTCGACGGGCTCTGTCGCGACACCGACGGCGGCGATCCGGCCGCCGACGCCCGTGCAGCGCAGGGCGTCGTGGAAGGCGGGGGCCGCGCCGGACGCCTCGACGACGACGTCGTAGTGGCCGGCGGGGGCCTCGCCGGGGAGGAAGGCGTGGCGGGCGCCCATACGGCGTGCCGTGGCCAGTCCGTTGTCCTCGACGCCGACGACGTCGACCGCGCCGGCCATGCGTGCGGTGAGCTGGACCGCCAGCAGGCCGATGGTGCCGGTGCCGATGACCAGTACCCGGTCACCGGGGGCGCAGCGCACCCGCTCCAGGCCCTCCAGCACCGTGACGGCCGGCTCCACGAGCATGGCCTCCGCGTCCTGGACGTCCTCGGGTACGACGCTCAGGGCGCGCGCGGGCATCCGCAGGTACTGGGCGGCGGCGCCCTGCTGTCCGTAGAGTCCGACCTCGCGCAGTGCCGCGCACTCGTTGCGCCGCCCGCGGTGGCAGGCCCGGCAGTCACCGCAACTGATCATGGTGTGGCCGACGACCCGGTCACCGGCGCGGAGCCGGGCGCCGGTGCCGCGCTCCGCGTCCGGTGCGACGGCGACGACCCGGCCGACCCACTCGTGGCCGAAGACGAGCGGGTAGGGCGCCCGGCCGTCACGTACGTAACTGGCGGTGCCGTGCAGCAGTTCCAGGTCCGTGCCGCACAGGCCGACGCGCAGCGGCTGCACCAGCACCTCGCCGGGCGCCGGTGCGGGGATCGGCAGGTCGAGGATCTTGGAGACGTGCGGGGCGGCGACGGCGGCCGCGCGCATCGTCCCGGTCGGCCAGCCGGTGGTGGTGGGGAGGGTCATGCGGCGCGCTCCTGATTCGGGCCGGCCGGAACGCCGATGGCACGTTCGTGGACCGGGAGTTCGGGTACGCGGGGTGGCAGGACGGCGCGGGAGGTGCTCGACAGGACGCGCAGTACGAGGAGTTCGGTGCCCTCGGGGCCGGCCTGGAGGACGGCGCCGGAGGTGGCGCCGACCAGCACCACGTCGCCGGCCGCGAGGGGCCGGGTCCCGTCCCGGGTGAGCAGCTCGGCGTCGCCGCGCACGAGGTGGACGGTCTGCTCCACACCGGGGTCGTCGTGCCGGCTGGAGCCGCCGGGCGGCAGGACCACGTGGTCGAAGGTCTCGCACTCGCTGTGCAGCATGCCGCGGCGGGCCAGGCAGCGCCAGGTGGCGGCAGGGGTGCCCGCGGGGCGCAGCGCGCGGGTGGGGGTGCCGGGTTCGGTGACGATCATCGGGTCTCCACGGCCGGCTGCTGCAGGGAGAGTTCGGCGTGGAACAGGCGCAGTCCGTCCTCGGCGGCGGTCAGCCGGGCGGAGGTGCCCTTGGGCAGGGTGACCGACACGCCGGTGCGCAGCGGGGCCTGGCTGTCGGCGGCGTGGGCGGTGCCCGAGCCGGACAGGACGAAGACGGTGTGCTCGGTGTCGGTGGAGGCGAGGTCGAGGTGCTCGCCGGCGCCGACGGTCACGGCCTCGACGAGCCGCAGCGGACCGGTGAGAAACGTGGTGGGGTCGATGCGCTTTTCTTCGGGCAGGTGGTGGATCCGGGCGTTCACGTCATCCTCTGTTCGCCTGTCGACGGCATCGGGCGGGGTGGTGGTGCGGCCGCGCAGGGAGCGGCTGGTGTGGGGGGAACGGATCTCGGCCACCAGCCAGTCCAGGCGTGTGGTTCCGGTGTTCACCAGGCCGTGGACGGTGCCGAGGCCGGTGAGGATCAGGGAGCCGGCCGAGACGGGGTGCGGGGTGCCGTCGAGGTACATCTCGCCCTCGCCGGACAGCAGGAAGTACAGCTCCTCGGTACGGGTGTGGCGGTGCTCGCCGCTGACGCCGCCCGGCGGGATGCTGGCCCACTCGACCGCTTCCCACTCACCGGCCAGGTCGTGCCGGCCGGCCAGGCACTTCCAGTGGGACAGGCCCCTGGCTCCGTGCACGCCGTGCACGTCGGCCGGGGTGGTGACGTCGGCGACCAGGGCGGCGGGTGAGGCGGTCGGGGAGGGGCTCATCGGCGCGCCCGCTCGTGCTGGAGGGAGCGCAGGTCGGCCACCGCGTGGGCGAGTTCCTGCGCCGTCACGTCGTTGACGAAGGTGGCGCGGCCGATGCCGACGGGCAGCGGGAGGCGCTGCTGGCCGTCACGGTGCCGGACGGTGTCCTGGAGCGCGTCGGCGAGGATCTCGCCGGTCAGCAGGTCGTCGAAGCTGGGCAGTTCGAGGGCGCGCATGGTGGCCAGCACCCGGTCGCGGTCGGTCTCGCTGACCATGCCGCGGTGCTGTGCGAGCACGGTGGTGAGGGCCATGTCCACGCAGACGGCCTCGCCGTGCAGCAGCTCGGGCAGGGCGCGCATCTCGACGGTGGGGCTGAAGGTGTGGCCGTAGTCGACGACGCGCTCCAGCTTGGCCTCCCAGAGGTTGGGCTGGAGTTCCTCGAGCATGCCGTGGATGGCGCGGCGCAGGGTCTCGGCGCCGGCGAGCTCGCCGGTGGACGACAGGCCCTGGAACTTCTCCTCCAGCAGCAGGGCGCCGTGCCGTTCGAGGATCTGGAAGAGTCCCTCGTCCTTGATGAGGGCGATCTTGAGGATCTCGGCGAGTCCGTTGCTGATGTGCCGCCGGTCCAGGGTGTTGAGGAAGCAGCGGTCCAGCAGGGTCAGGTCGGCCGGGAAGTAGGTCCCCAGGCGGTTCTTGTGCCCGTTGAAGTTGACGCCGGTCTTGGCGCCGACACCCGCGTCGACCAGGCCGATGAGGGTGGTGGGGACGCGCACGAACGGGGTGCCGCGCCGGTACAGGCTGCTGACCAGGCCGACGATGTCCATCAGCACACCGCCGCCGATGACGATGACGGGCTCGTGGCGCCGGGCGATGCCGAAGTCGTCGATCTCCTCGACGATGCGGGCAGCGGTGTCGAAGCTCTTCACGGACTCGTCGGCCGGGACGACGCACAGGTGGTGCTGCACGCCGTGGTGGTCGAAGTAGGCGCGTATGCGGTCGCCGTGGAGCAGGTCGACGTTGGCGTCGACCACCACGAACCGGCGCACGCCGGCCGCGGTGCTCACTCCGTTGCCGCCGGCCTCCAGCAGGTCGGTGCGGGCGGGGTTGAGGACGTCGTCGGTGAACCGGATCTCGTAGCTGACCGGCTTGGCGGCCCGTACGACCCAGGAGTCGACCTGCTGGCTGAACGTGTAGAGGCCGGACGGTTCCTGGAAGGCGCCGGCGCCGGACTGCGATCCGGCGGCCTGGGGCCGCAGAACGTCGGAAGGGAGCATGAGAGCACACCTCACAGGTAGAGAGCTGCGTTGCGACGGACGGTGGGGGCCACGACCGAACCGGCTCTCCCCCCGTCACGGGATGACTCGATCCGTCCCGCCAGCGAGACTCTCAAACAGATTCCATGACTTGTCAAGTATTTTGAAATGCATGCGGGGTGCATTACCGTGAGCGTCCCGGCACGAGGGACAGCCGGACCACCGCACCGAAGCGACCCTCAACGCCGTTCCCCCGCAAGCCACTTCGAAGGATCGCCATGACCTTCCCGCTCTTCGCACTCATGCTGTGCGTCTTCGGCGTCGGGACGTCCGAGTACGTCATCGCCGGCATCCTGCCGGGCCTCTCCGACGACCTGGGGATCGACATCCCCTCCGCCGGACTCCTGGTCACCGCCTACGCGTTGGGCGTGGTGATCGGCGGCCCCCTGGTGACCATCGCCACCGTCCGCATCCAGCGCAAGACCCTGATGCTGGTGCTGATGGCCGTCTTCATCGCGGGCAACGTCCTGGCCGCCGTCGCCCCGAGCTACGGCGTCATCGTCGTCGCCCGCGTCCTGGCGGCCCTGGTGCACAGCACGTTCGTCGCCGTCGGCATCATGCTCGCCGTCAACATGGTCCCCGAGGGGCAGGCCGGCACCGCGGTCGCCAAGGTCTCCCTGGGGCTGAACCTGGCCACTGTGCTGGGCGTCCCGCTCGGCACGTTCATCGGTGAGAGCTACGGCTGGCGCGCGACGTTCTGGGCGGTCGCCGGCATCACCACCCTGGCCACCCTGCTCGTCGCCGCGGTCGTCCGCCCCGCCGAGGCGACCGGCGGCGGAGCCGCGTCCGAGCTGAAGGTGCTGACCAACCGGCGCGTCCAGATCGCCATCGTCATGACCGTGCTCGGCAGCGCCGGCTTCGGCACGGTCTTCACCTACATCTCGCCGCTGCTGACCGACGTCACCCACTTCTCCACCGACGCGGTGGCCCTGCTGCTCATCGTGTTCGGCGTGGGCTCCGTCCTCGGCACGGTGCTGGGCGGCAAGCTCGCCGACCGCTCCCTGATGCCTGCCCTGTGCGGACTGCTCGCCGCGCTCACCGTCATCCTGCTGCTGTTCGGTGCCGCAGCACCGGTACAGGTCATCGCCGCCGTGCTCGTCTTCGTCTTCGGCGCGGCCTCCTTCTCCATCATCCCCGGGTTGCAGGCGCGCATCCTCAGCGCGGCCACCGGCGCCCCCACGCTCGCCCTCGCCGTGAACATCTCGGCGTTCCAGCTCGCCAACGCGGGCGGCTCGTGGCTCGGCGGACGCGTCGTGGACGGGGCCGGAGTGCGCTGGATCACCGTCGCGGGCGCCGCGGTGACCGTCCTCGGGCTCGCCCTGGGGCTGTTCGAGCTGGTGCGCGACCGGCGCGCCGAGCAGGCCGGGCAGCCCGAGCGGGCGGCGGCCGGCGAGCCGGACACGCGTACGGCGACCGTGAACTGAGGCCCCGTGATGACCACGGGAAGCATCCGGCCCGGCACCCGCACCCGCACCCGCACCCGCACC
>NZ_WWJT01000791.1 GCF_009865385.1 Streptomyces sp. SID486
TGACGGGGCCGCACCCGGCGGGACCGCGTGCCGGGGCCGGACCCGGCCGGGCCGCGTGACGGGGCCGCACCGGGCGGGGGCGCGTGTCGGGGCCGGGCGAGGACCGTAGTGTCTCTCCTGACCCCGCGCCCCCGCCGGCCCGCCCTTGGAGCTCCCGTGCCTGTCCCCCTCGGTGACGACGTGGTGGCGCTGCTGCGTCGCCCCAGCACCTGCTACATCGCCACCACCATGCCCGACGGCTCGCCCCAGCTCACGCAGACCTGGGTCGACACCGATGGTGAGCACGTGCTGATCAACAGCGTCGAGTCGCATCAGAAGACCCGGAACATCGCGCGCGACCCGCGGGTCGCCGTCGCCGTGTCCGACCCCGCGGACCCGACGTCGTACGTCCAGATCCGCGGGCGCGTGGTGCGCGTGTCCACCGAGGGGGCGGCCGACCACATCGAGGCGCTCGCCCGGAAGTACCTCGGCGGCCCCTACCCGTGGTTCGGCGGGCGGGACCAGGTACGGGTGGTCTACGTGATCGAACCGGAACGGATCAGCGGCCCACGCGGCTGAACGCGGCTGACCGCGGCCGCCCGGGGCGCCCCGACGCGGCTCGGAGCACGGGACGGCGCACGGGATGCCGCCCGCTGCCGTGGCGGACGAACGGGGTATATCGTCCACAGGTGCACGTGATGGCACACGGCCGATGCCTGTCCCGGGAGGCGCGATGAGCCAGCAGCCGGTCCTTCTCCCCTACGCCGACCCGGCCTTCGTGGCGGACCCGTTCCCGCTCTTCCGACGGCTGCGCGAGGACGGCCCCGTCCGCCGCGCGGTCATCGCCGGCGGTCTGGACGCCTGGCTGGTGACACGGTACGCGGACGGTCTCGCCGCCCTGTCCGACCCGAGGCTGAGCAGTGACGCCCGTGACGCCTCCGACCCCCGCCTCGTCGCACAGCTGCCCGCGTTCGAGCGCGAGTCGCTGATGAGCAACATGCTGCGGTCCGACCCGCCCGACCACACCCGGCTCCGGCGCCTGGTGTCCAAGGCGTTCACGGCACGCCGGGTCGCCGGGCTGCGCCCCCGGATCCAGGAGATCACCGACCGGCTCCTGGACGCGGTGGTACCGGCCGGCCGGGCCGAACTCGTGGCGGACTTCGCGCTGCCGCTGCCGGTCACCGTCATCAGCGAGCTGCTCGGCGTGCCGGTGGACGACCGGTACGACTTCCAGCGCTGGACCGATGCGATGCTCGTACGCGGCGAGCGGATGCCCGATCCGGTCGTCGTCGACGCGGCCTGGCGGCACATGCGCGCCTACCTGACCGAGCACCTGGAGAGCAAGCGCGCCCGGCCGGGGGACGATCTGCTGAGCGCGCTGATCAGCGCCCACGACCAGGAGGAGCGGCTGAGCCACGACGAGCTGGTCGCCATGACCTTCCTGCTCCTGGTGGCCGGGTACGTCACCACCGTCAACCTGATCGGCGGTGGCATCGCCGCGCTCCTCGCCCACCCCGACCAGCTGGCCCTCCTGCGCGACAGGCCGCGGTTGCTGCCCGACGCGGTCGAGGAGTTCCTCCGCTACGACGGTCCCGTCAGCCCGGGGATCGCCCGCTTCGCTCGCGAGGACGTCGAGATCGGGGGCGTGACCATCCCGCGTGGCGCGACCGTGCTCGTGGCCTCCGCGATCGCCGACCGTGATCCGGCGCGCTTCCACGACCCCGACAGACTGGACATCACCCGGCGGGACAACGGCCATCTGGCCTTCGGACACGGCATCCACTACTGCCTGGGCGCGCCCCTCGCCCGGCTGGAGGGGCAGATCGCCATCGGGACGGTCCTGCGCCGCCTTCCGGACCTGGCCCTGGCGGTGCCGCCGGCCGAGCTGGAGTGGCGGCCCGGCGGTCTGCGCGGTCCGGCACGGCTTCCGGTCACGTTCACTCCCGCCGGCGGTACGGCAGACCGGCCCGCCCCCTGCGCCTCACCTGGCGTCGAACCCCCGGCGTGAGGACCGCGAGGGTGCCGGCCCGCCCGGACCCGGGTCACCGTACGGGGGACGACAGGCGGTAGGCCCCGGCCAGCTCCCTCACCTCCACCGAGACCGCCGACACCCGCACACCGACCGTCCGCAGGTGCCTGTCGAGCAGCGCCAGCGCGCTCTCGGACAGCCGCGCCCTCTGCTCCTCGGGACGGCCCGGCATGAGGCCCACCTCCAGGTGCAGGAAACCGGCCTCCCCGTCCGGCGTGTCCCCGACGTACGTCCCGGCCGGACGGACCAGGGTCTTGCAGACGCCCGCCGAGCCGGACTCCTCCACGACGAGCCGGTGCAACTCCTTCACCAGGACGTCTGCGTCCAGGACACCGGTCAGATGCGCGGAGTGGTCGAGGGTGAGGTGCGGCATGCGGGACCTTTCACGTGCTTCTGGTTTCTCAGGGCAACCATTTTCCCCCACGGTCCGGCGCGCGTGACACGCGGTGCCCGCGGTGGGAGGGTCCGGTCCCCGGCCGGCCCCCGCCTCCGCCCGGCCGGGGTGCCGCTGCCCCTGCCGGTCCCGGCGTCGACGCCTGTGGCGCCGGTGCGGGTCGTGCCGAGGTTCTCGGGCACACCGTCGGAGCACCGGATCAGGTGGTGCACATCACGGCTGTCCGCCATGTAGCCGACCTGGAACCGCCCGGCCGGGTCGGCGTCGGACACCCCGGCACGGCGGGTACCGGCCGGTGCGGCCAGCTGCTGCATGGTGCACGGTCCGCCGCGTTCCGTAGGGCGCGCACCCTCCCCCGACGCCGGGTGACGGCCGGGGGACCTGACGGCATGCCACGTCACGGCTTGGCCAAGTCCCACCCGCCCGTTGGGCACATGTTCACCGCGGACCTCTGACGCGCCCCGCGCTCGCGGACGAAGATGGCCGGCGGCCCGTCCTGCCGCCGGGCCGGCCGTCACTCCGGAGAGCTCCACTCGCCCTGGAAGGGTCCGTCATGGCCGAGTTGACACGCCGTAGACTGCTGGGTTCCGCCGCGGGCGCGCTGGGGGGCGCCGCGGCCCTCTCCCTCCTCCCGCCGAGCGTCCAGCGGGCCGTCGCCTCCGGGCCGCCCGGGAACGGCTCGCTGAGCGACATCGAGCACGTCGTGATGCTGATGCAGGAGAACCGGTCGTTCGACCACTACTTCGGCACCCTGTCGGGCGTCCGGGGCTTCGACGACCCGCAGGCCCTCAGGCTCGACGACGGGCGCAGCGTCTTCTACCAGCCCGACGCCGTGAACCCGAGGGGGTACCTGCTGCCCTTCCACCTCGACACCCACACGTCGAGCGCGCAGGCCATCCCCTCCACCAGCCACGCCTGGTCCGTGCAGCACGAGGCGTGGAACGGCGGCAAGATGGACCGGTGGCTGCCCGCACACCGCAAGGCGGACGGCTCCAACGGCCCCTATGTGATGGGGTACTACACCCGCGAGGACATCCCGTTCCAGTTCGCCCTCGCCGAGACCTTCACCGTCTGCGACAACTACTTCTGCTCGGTGTTCGGCCCCACCTGGCCCAACCGGCTGATGTGGATGACCGGCACGATCGACCCCGGCGGCACCCGCGGCGGCCCGGTCATCAGCAACTCCGCACCCACACCGTACCGCTGGACGACGTACGCCGAACGGCTCCAGGCGGCCGGCGTCAGCTGGAAGGTGTACCAGCAGGACGACGACTACGGCTGCAACGTGCTGGAGCAGTTCGCCGGCTTCAAGAACGCGCAGCCCGGCTCCGACCTGTACGAGCGGGGCGTGCGTCCGCAGCCGGAGGGCACCTTCGAGGACGACGCCCGCAACGACCGCCTCCCGGCCGTGAGCTGGATCATGCCGACGAGCTTCCAGTCGGAGCACCCCGCCTACCTCCCGGCGGCCGGCGCGGACTTCGTGGCGTCGAAGATCGAGGCTATCGCGGCCAACCCCGAGGTGTGGCGCAAGACGGCGTTCATCCTCAACTACGACGAGAACGACGGGCTGTTCGACCACGTGGTGCCGCCCACTGCACCCGCCGGCACCGCGGACGAGTACATCAGGGGTCTGCCGATCGGTGGCGGCTTCCGGGTCCCGGCGATCATCGTCTCCCCCTGGACGGTGGGCGGCTGGGTCGCTTCGGAGGCTTTCGACCACACCTCCGCCCTGCAGTTCCTGGAGCGGTTCACCGGGGTGGCGGAACCCAACATCAGCGACTGGCGGCGCGCCACCTTCGGTGACCTCACGACGGCCTTCCGGTTCCGCGACGCCCGCCCGCGCGCGCCCCGGCTCCCCGACGACACCGCGGAGCAGCTGGAGAGGGCGAAGGAGGAGGTGGCGACGCTGCCGAAGCCCACCCTGCCGGGGGCGGACCAGACGTTCCCGCACCAAGAGCGCGGCCGCCGTCCGCACGTGTGACACCCGCCGACGCCCGCGGGGCCCGGACCGTCCGGGCCCCGCGGGCGTCGCCGTGCCCGGCGACGTCACCTCCCCGCCGCTGCCGCGGTCAGCCGTCCGCGACGGTCTCCGCCTCGGCGGCGTAGAGCCGCGCCGGATCGAATCCCATGCCGGTGAAGTGACCGGCGAGTTCGAGCGAGAGCACCCCGTGCAGCCGGCTCCAGAAGGCCAGGGCGCGGCGCAGCGCCGGCGCCGGGTGCCCCCCGGCCCAGAGCCGGTGCTCGTCCAGATGTGTCTCCAGCGGTGACGGCTGGGCGGGGGGCTGGTCGGCGGGGACGGCGGAGGGCCGGCCCGCGGTGGCGGCGTCGAGCAGGACGGCCATGATCTGTGAGGTGATCCGGGTGGTCGCCTCGGGCGCGTGGTAGCCGGGCACGGGCGTGCCGTAGACGAGGAGATACCGCTGCGGGTCGTCCAGGGCCCACCGGCGCAGCGCCTGCGCCAGCTCGCCGAGACCGGCGCCGGCGGCGGCCTCGGCCTGGAAGGTGTCGGCGAGGCTGCGATAGGCGTCCATGACGAGTTCGGTGATCAGCTCGTCGCGGCCGGCGAAGTACCGGTAGAGCGCCGGTCCGCTCATCCCGATCTGCTTGGCGATGGCGTTCAGGGAGAGCGCCGACGCCCCGGCGGTCGCGATCTGCTCCCAGGCGTACTTCTTGATCTCCTCGCGGACCTGGGCGCGGTACCGCTCCCTGGGAGTCCCCGCATCCGGCTTGCCCACGGCCCGTCCTCTCTCCCGCCGACTGTCGGTTAGAAGGTATCACCAACGCTATTGACGGTCACGAGCGCCTTGCGTTAGAACTTCTAACGAACACGAAAGCCTCTACAGACAGGAGGGCGGATCGTGGACAGCGAGCGCCTCGTTCAGGTGGTTCTGCCGGGCATCGTCGCGCCGGAGGAGCTGCAGCTCCGGCACGCGGCCGTGCCGGAGCCCGGCCGGGGACAGATCGTGATCGCCATGGAGGCGACCGGCGTCTCCTTCGCCGAACAGCAGATGCGCCGCGGGCGCTACTACGACCAGCCGCCGTTCCCGTTCGTACCGGGGTACGACCTGGTGGGGCGGGTGTTCGCGACCGGACCGGGAGTCGATTCCGGCCTGACCGGACGGCGGGTGGCCGCGCTGGTCAAGGTCGGCGGCTGGGCCAGCCATGTGGTCGTCGACGCGCGGGACGCGGTCGAGGTCCCGGACGGCCTGACCGCGGCGCAGGCGGAGACGGTCGTGGTCAACGGCATCACCGCCTGGCAGATGCTGCACCGCACGGCCCGGGTACGCGCCGGGCGGACGGTGCTGGTGCACGGCGCCGGCGGCGGCGTCGGCTCCGTGCTGGTCCAGCTCGCCCTCGCGGCGGGCGTGAAGGTGATCGGCACGGCCTCGCCCCGGCACCACGAGGCGCTGCGGGAGCTGGGCGTCACCCCGGTCGACTACCGCGGCGCGGACGTGCCGGCCCGGGTGCGCGAACTCGCCCCGGGCGGAGTGGACGCCGTCTTCGACCACGTCGGCGGCCGCAGCGTCGTCGACTCCTGGCACCTGCTCGCCCGCGGCGGCACCCTCGTCTGCTACGGCAGCGCCTCCACCCGCGACGACACCGGCTCCAAGCAGTGGCCCGTGCTGAAGATCCTCGCCCGCACCTGGCTGTGGAACACCCTGCCCAACGGCCGCCGGGCCCACTTCTACAACATCTGGGCCGGCCGGGCACTGGCCAAGGACCGCTTCCGCGCCCGTCTGCGGAGCGATCTCACCGAGGTCTTCACGGCAGTGGACCGGGGCGACGTCACCGCCCGCATCGCCGCGCAACTGCCGCTCTCCCAGGCCGCCGAGGCCCTGCGCCTGGCGGAGTCCGGCACCGTCACCGGCAAGGTCGTGCTGACTCCCTGACCCGCACGGTTCCCCTGCCCCACCGCACAACCGACGGAGGAAACACCATGTCCGCAACCCGTACCGCCGGTCTCCGTACCGCCGGTCTCCGTACCGCCCTGTCGACCGTCCCGCTCGTCCTCGCCGCTCTCGGCACCGCCGTCGCGCCGGCCGAGGCCGCTTCCCACCGGCCCGTCACGTCCCTCACCTGCCAGGGAAGAGGCGTCGATCCGGCCGCACAGGTCCGCTACCGGACCGAGACCCTGATCCACGCCCCGCTGCGTACGGTGTGGAAGGTCCAGACGGACGTGCAGCACTGGCCTTCCTGGCAGGCCGCCGTCACGACCGCCCAACGCCTCGACCACGGCCCCCTCCGCAGCGGATCGGCGTTCCGGTGGACGACCCCGGTACCCCCCAACCCGACGCCTGCCAGCGAGCTGGACATCACCTCGACGGTCCGGCAGCTGCGCCACCACTCCTGCATCCGCTGGACCGGCCCCGCGGTCGGTGAAGGGCTGCGCATCGACGGGGTGCACGTGTGGACCTTCGTCCCGGCCGAGGGCGGCGTCCTCGTGCGTACCGAGGAGACCCACACCGGCGCCCAGGTCGACGCGGACGTGCCGGCCGCGACCGCGCTGCTGCGGCAGGGCCTGGAGGCATGGCTGCTCGACCTGAAGACCGCCGCGGAGGCCCGCGCCGGCGGCCGGCACCACTGACCCCGGGCCGCGCCAGGGGGCCGGGAGAAGGGGTCAGCCGCGACCGGGTGGAACGCCTGCCGCGCCACCCGTGCTCCGCACGGCCGTTCGCCGGCGCGGCTCGCTGTCGTCGTCGAGCCCGTCCAGGAAACCGGCCACGGTGTCGGTCACCTCGTCGAGGGTGCGTGCGCTGAAGAGGACCGGCTGGTAGCCGCGGATGTCGTACGGGGTGGCGAGCACGGCGTCGATGTCCAGCGGCCGGACGCGGGCCGCCGGCAGCCGGCCGATCTCCCCGTAGGAGGACAGCAGGGCCGCGCCGTACGCCTTCGGGGTCCCGCCCTCCTCCAGGACGCCGTACTCCAGGGTGAACCAGTACACGTCACTGATCATCTGCAGGACGTCCTCGCGCTCGACCCGCATCGCCGCCCGGCCGATCAGGCGGTAGATGTCGGCGAAGGCCGGCGCGGCCAGGTGGATCCCGTGGCCGAAGACGTCGTGGATGACGTCGGGCTCCGGGGTGAACAGCGGTACGGCGGGGTGGCGGACGAACTGCACGGCATGGAAGTGGCCGTCCGCCATCGACCCCAGGAACCGTTTGTTCGCGACCACTCCCCCGGCGAGGGTGAACTCGAAGCCCGTCAGACGGCGCAGCCGCGCGCCGACCTCCGCGTGCTGCGGAATGTGGTCTGCGGGCACCGGGGCGTGCTCTCTGGCGTCGAGCGCGGCGCGGCACGCGTGCGCGTCCTGGGCCTTCCACAGTGCCCGGTGGACGGTGCGCCAGGTTCTCTCCTCGCTCGCGAGGTAGTCCACCGACGGGTACGGGTCGCCGACCCGGTGACCGCGGGCGAGCGCCGCGATCCCCCGCCGCCGGGACAGGTAGTCCGGATCGCTGAGCCCGGGATGTTCGGCGGCCGGGCCGAGCCGGCCGTCGGCCGAGACGGGCGTTCGCACCTGGATGCCGGTCATGGCCCCATCGTTCCTTCCCGGCCCTGGTCGGTCAGGGGGTGTCCGATGGCAGCGGAGGGGGGTCGTGCCGGCTCTGACGTCCCGCGGGCCTTCCCTGGCCAGTGTCGGAGCAGAGCCGCCCGTCGGCCACCGGACCGCTCCGCCGTCCCCCGACAGCCGTCGCCCGCGGGCGACGGCCCCGCTGGCACCGCCCGTGTCGGCCTCCGTGTCCGGTGGGCGCGCACGCACCCTCTGGCTCGAGGGTTGCACCTCCTGAGCCACAGGCGTTACCTGGAAGTACCGGCGGTGAAGCGAGCACACAGGCCACGGCACAGGCCGAGGGCCTCTTTCGCGCGGCCCCGGCACCGGCCCGTTCTCGCTGCCGTCATCGAGCGCTCGACGCGGAGGTGACACAGGTGAAAGCCGTTGTCTACGAGAGGCCCTTCAGCGTCACGGTGAAGGACGTCGACGACCCGCGGATCCAGCACCCCAACGACGTCCTCGTCCGGGTCACGTCGTCCGCGATCTGCGGGTCCGACCTGCACATGTACGAGGGGCGCACGGCGGCCGAGCCGGGCATCGTATTCGGACACGAGAACCTCGGGGTCATCGAGGAGGTCGGCGACGGCGTGGCCTCCCTCTCCGTGGGCGACCGCGTCGTGATGCCCTTCAACGTCGCGTGCGGGTTCTGCAAGAACTGCCTCGCCGGGGAGACGGGATTCTGCCTGACGGTCAATCCCGGGTTCGCCGGCGGGGCCTACGGATACGTCGCCATGGGCCCGTACAAGGGCGGCCAGGCGGAGCGGCTGCGGGTGCCGTTCGCCGACTTCAACTGTCTGAAGCTGCCGCCGGGAGACGAGTTCGAGACCGACTTCGTACTGCTCGCCGACATCTTCCCGACCGGATACCACGGCTGTGAGCTGGCCCAGGTCTCGCCCGGCGAGTCCGTGGCCGTCTACGGCGCCGGACCGGTGGGCCTGATGGCGGCCTACTCGGCGCTGCTGCGCGGCGCGGCCAAGGTGTTCTCGGTCGACCGGGTGCCCGAGCGGCTCGCCAAGGCGGAGGAGATCGGGGCCGTCCCCATCGACTTCACCCAGGGTGATCCGGCCGAGCAGATCAAGGAACACATGAAGGGGGAAGGCACCGACAAGGGAGTGGACGCCGTCGGGTACCAGGCCCAGTCCCACGACACCAGCCACGAGGAACCCGCCATCGTCCTGAACGAGCTGGTCGAGACGGTACGGGCGACGGGCAGGCTCGGCGTACCGGGTCTGTACGTGCCGTCCGACCCGGGCGGACCCGACGAACACGCCAAGCACGGCCAGCTCCTGGTCTCGATCGGCAGGATGTTCGAGAAGGGCCAGAAGATGGGCACCGGTCAGTGCAACGTCAAGCGGTACAACCGCCAGTTGCGCGACATGATCATCGCCGGGCGGGCCAAGCCCAGCTTCGTGGTCTCCCACGAACTGCCGCTGGACCAGGCTCCGCAGGCGTACGAGAAGTTCGACAAGCGCATCGAGGGCTACACGAAGGTCGTCCTGCACCCGGGCCACGCCCTCGCCGCGTAGTGGAGCACCGGCACCACCACCGCGTGAGCAGGACGCGGTGATCCCCGAGCCCCCGCGTGGGCGACACCGGCACCGGTGACGGTGCTCCGGTGACGCGGGGGCTCGCCGGCGACCGCGGGCGGCGGCACCTCGCACGGACCGCCGACGGATCCGCGCACCGGACCGCCGACGGATCCGCGCACTGGACCGCCGACGGATCCGCGCACCGGACCGCCGACGGACTCACCGGACCGCCGACGGATCCGCTCACCGGTCGAGCGGTGCGCTCTGGGAGCATGGTCAGGTGGACGGACATCCGGTCTTCGGCGGCGCCGGACCGGCGGACGCGCTCATGGTGGCGCCCACCGCGCGGACGGCGGTGGCGTGGCTGCCACCGCCTGAGCTCTGGCCCGCGATCCAGGACATCCGCCGGGAGCACGACCCCCAGGTACGCCGGTGGCCTCCGCACGTCAATCTGCTGTTCGGGTTCGTGCCGGAGGACGAGTTCCCGCGGGCCCTGCCGCTGCTGTGCGAGAGCGCGGCCCGTGGTACGGCGTTCGGGGCGCGTCTGGCCGGCGTGCACTGCTTCCGGCACCGGCACCACGCCACGGTGTGGCTCGATCCCGCCGCGGCGGGGGCGGGGCCGTGGACGCGGCTGTACCGGGAGCTGGAGCTGCGGTTCCCGCTCTGCCGCGGGCGGGGCGGCCGCTTCACCCCGCACCTGTCCCTCGGCCGGACCCGGGACCCGGACCGCCTGGCCGCCGAGTGCGCCGTCCGGCTCGGCTCGGCGGCGGCCGTGGTCGAGGAGGTGGTCGTACTCTCCCGGCGCGGGGAAGGTCCCATGCGGCCCCGGGCGGTGATCGCTCTCGGCACGGGCGAGGTACGCGAGCCACGGGAGTGGCCCGGCCCGTCCCCGTGACGCACCCGCGGACACCGACGGGCGGTCGCTCGTCGTATCGTCACACCCCCGGTGCGGGTCTGCTCGTGCGTCGCCCCCCTCGGGGGTCTGCTCGCGCGGCGTACCCTCTGTGCGGGTCTGCTCGTGCGTCGCCGCCCTCGGGGGCAAGCTCGTGCGGCGTACCCCTGTGGGGGTCTAGCTCGTGCGGCCGAGAGCGGGCGGGGCGGGTCAGTCGGCCAGGAAGGCGGCCAGCGCCTCCGCTGTCTCCTCGGGCGCCTCGACCTGCGGGTAGTGGCCGACGCCGGCCAGGACGGCGAAGGCGGCACGGGGGCGGCGGAGCCGGAGGCGGTCGAGGACGTGGGCGCCGCTGACCGGATCTTCGGGGCCCCAGACGAACAGCATCGGGCCCTCGTACCCTTCCAGGGAGCCGGTCCACCGGTGGAAGTGGACGCGGCGGTCGTCGATGTACCGCAGCAGACGCGGGGCCAGGCGATGGCCGTCGGCGTGGGCGACGGACGTCCACATGTCGTGCAGGACCTCGTCCGGGACCGGCCTGCCCAGGACGCTGCGCAGGTTCGCGGTGAACCTGCGCTCGTCGGTGAGACGGGACAGCAGCGGGCCGGCGGGGCTGTGCAGAAGGCGCTGCATCAGGATCGGGCGGTGGAGGTCGGCGTAGAGACCACCGTTCAGCAGGGCGGTGCGGGTGATGCGGTCCGGGTCCCGGGCCAGCAGCTCCTGGGCGACGGACACCCCGTAGTCGTGGGCGACCAGCGCGGTCTCACCGGTTCCCAGGCGCTCCCAGAGGGCCTCGACCAGGTCGGCCTGCTCATGGACGGAGTAGCGGTGGTGGGGCGGCTTGTCGCTCTGCCCGAACCCGAGCAGGTCGAGCGTGGTCACCCGGCATCCGGCCGCGACCAGGTACGGGACGGTCGCCGCCCAGTCGTGGGAGGAGGTGGGGAAGCCGTGCACCAGGGTGACGGGCCGCCCCTCCCCGTCCTGGCGGACGAAGAGCCGGTGCCCGTTCAGCTCCACCCGGGCGCCGCCGGCGGTCCAGTCGGCGAGCTTCATCGAGGGTCTCCGATCCCGTCGAGCAGGGCGGTCAGACCGAAGGCGAACTCCTGGTCGCCGTCCGGCAGGTTGAGCGGTCCGGCGAGTTCCCGGACCAGCGGGTACTGCGGCAGGCCGGCGAACAGGTCCGTCATCGCGGTCCGCTCCCCGGCGCCGCGCGCCGCGCCTCCGGTGCCGAGGACCGCGGTGCCGATGACGAAATGTGTGACCGTCAGGTAGATGCGGACCGCCCGTGCCGGCTCCCAGCCCGCCCGGATCAGCAGGCCGAGCCCGAACTCCCGCCCCCGCAGGGCGTTGGGCCCGAGCAGCTGCCCGACGGTCAGCAGGGGCACGACCGCGGGATGTGCGAGCAGCACCTGTCTGAACGCGTGCGCGGCCTGTTCCAGGTCGGCCCGCCACCCTGCGCCGGTCTGCCGCGGCGCCACCTCGCCCAGTACATGGTCGACGAGTTCCACCAGCAATTCGTCCCTGCTGGCCACGTGCCGGTACAGCGAGGTGTGCCGGACGCCCGTCTCCTCGGCGACCCGGCGCATGGTGAGCGCCGTGAGCCCTTCGGCGTCCACGATCTCCAGCGCCGCCCGGGTGATCCGGCTCAGCTCCAGCCCGCCCGCACGCGGCCGTTGCCGCTCGCGCGCCGCGTAGCGCGCCCGCCACCACTGCACCGATCCCGCTCGCACCCCGTCACTATGCGTCCAGTGGACGCATAGTGCAAGCGTGCGGACGGCACACGGGCCGGGGGCCGCCGCTCGACGGCGCGCCCCCGGCCGGCCGCGCTGCGGAGCGCCGGGTGTCAGCAGGTGCGGCCCACGTAATGGGCGCCCTGGATCTTGGCGGCGGAGCCCAGCCAGGTCCGGCCCGGGGCCACGCAGCGCTCGTAGTCGGGGGCCAGGGCGACCTCGACCTTGATCACCACGTGGGAGCCGTCGGAGGTGCAGTGGTTGTAGTAGGCGTCGGAGCCGGTCTCGTAGAAACCGCACGGGTCGGCGGCCGCCGGGGTCGCGGTGGCGGCACCGGTACCGAGGAGGGCGAACGCGAGGGAGACGGAACCGAGGACACTGGTCAGCAGTCGGCGGACGGGCACGGCGGACTCCTCATGGTGTGGGGGAAGGAACGGTGCGGCGGGAGGCGGTGTGGCCGCTTCGCCGGGCACGCGCCCATGATCAGGGGTCGCGCCGCCCCGGCCGCCGCGTGCGTGCCGTTTTCACCCGGCGAATCATTTCCTCGGTACGCCGAACGGGGTACCGGCCTGGACACGCGCCCGCGGCCGGCGGCAGGGGCCCGTGACGGCAGTCCCGCCGTGGAGCACGGCGCTCCCGAGGTGCGCGGTCCGCGTGGTTGCGGAAACATCGGTAGAGGGGTATGCGCCCTGCGACGACACGCAGACGGACGCACCGCCCACCGGCGGACCGGCGCCTTTCCAGGCTGGGGGAATCGCCCTTTCGGTTCCGTACCGGAGTTCCTCATGGCGAAGCGCGACGCACGATGGTCTTCGGCCTCCTCACGGCAGCCGGCCGGGCCGGCCGCCGAGCGGTGGGTGACCGCGGGTGACTGCGGTCTGCTGCTCGTGAGGCTGACCTTCGGACTGTTCATGGCCGGACACGGCGCACAGAAGCTCTTCGGCCTGTTCGGCGGGCCGGGTCTGACCGCCACCGGCAAGGGGTTCGACGCCCTCGGCTACCACCCGGGGAAACTGTTCGCCGTGATCGGCGGGCTGTCCGAGTTCCTCGGTGGTCTCGGGCTGGCCGTCGGGCTGTTCACGCCGCTGGCCGCCGCCGCCCTGATCGGCCTGATGATCAATGCCATGGTCACGGTCACGGCCGCCCACGGCCTGTGGGAGTCGGACGGCGGTGTGGAGTACAACGTCGCCATCGCCGTCGTCGCCATCGCCGTCGCCGCCATCGGCCCGGGCCGGCTGGCCGTCGACCGCTACTTCCGGTGGGGCCAGGGCGGGTGGGCTCCGGCCGCGTTCGCCCTCGGCCTGGGCGGCATCGCGGCCGCGCTCTCACTGGGCCTGTGACACCGGCACACCCGGACGAGCCCCTGCCGCCGGCACACCCGGACGAGCCCCCTGCCGCCGGCGTGCCACGCCACTGCTGAGCCGGCACACGGGTACGCCCCGCCGGGCCGCGATCGCGACCCCAGACCGCCCGTCCCGGGCGGCGGGGCAGGGCCGGACCGGTCAGCCTGGCCGCTCCCGGGGCAGCGGCACGCGCCACTCCAGCGTGGCGCCACCGCCGGCGGGGCTGGTCACCGCGAGCCGCCCGCCGAGTCCCGCCGCCCGCTCGGCCATGTTGCGCAGTCCGCTGCGCCGGCCGTCGGGCGCGATGCCCACCCCGCTGTCCGAGACGGTCAGGCACACCTCGGTGCCGTCGGTCGTGAGGGTCACCTGAGCGCGGCCGGCGCGGGCGTGCCGGGCGATGTTGGTGAGGGCCTCGGTCAGCACGGCCACGACATGGTCGGCGACCTCCGGCGGCACATCGGTGTCGACCAGCCCCTCCATGCGCACACCGGGGGTGAAGCCGAGCACGGGGGCCGCCTCGCCGACCGCCCGGACCACCCTCGCCCGCAGCCCGCTGCCGGCGGTGCCCGTACGCGCCCGCAGCCCGAAGATCGTCGACCTGATGATCTTGATGGTCTCGTCCAGGTCGTCCACTGCCCGCAGCACCCGCTCGGCGGCCTCGGGACGCTCGATGAGACGGCCCGCGCTCTGCAAGGTCATCCCGGTGGCGAACAGCCGCTGGATGGCAAGGTCGTGCAGGTCCCGGGCGATGCGGTCGCGGTCCTCCAGCAACGCGATCTGCTGGGCGTCCTGCCTGCGCTCGGCCAGTTCCATCGCGATCGCGGCCTGGGCGGCGAAACCCTGGAGCATCTCGGTCTCCTTGCGGAGGAAGACCGGCCGGCCGGCTTCCCGGGCCACGAGGACCACCCCGCGCACACCACTCGCGCCGGTGCCGATCGGGACGGCCACGGCGGGACCCAGCCCGAGGAAGCGCGGCGGCTGCGTCGAGATCCTCGGGTCGTGCAGCACGTCGTCGCTGGTGACCGGAGCGGCCCCGGTGTAGGCCAGGCCCACCAGACTCTCGTGCATGGGCAGCACCAGGCCACGGTGTGCCTCCGCGTCCACTCCGACGGCGATCTCCACGGTGAGCGACTTCGTGCCCTCCATGGGCATGGCCACCACGGCGAGGGCGGAACCCCAGATCTCCCGGGCGCGCTCGGCGATCAGTCCCAGCGACTCGGCTCGCTCGCTGCCGGACATCAGGCTGTGGGTGATCTCCGCGTTCGCCCGCAGCCAGCGCTCGCGCAGCCGGGAGTCCGCGTACAGGCGGGCGTTGTCGATGGCCACGCCGGCGGCCACGGCCAGTGTGGAGAGCACCGACTCGTCCTCCTCGTCGAACTCCGCGCCGCCGCGTTTCTCCGTCAGGTACAGGTTGCCGAAGACCTGGTCGCGCACCCGGATCGGAACGCCGAGGAAGCTGTTCATGGGCGGGTGGCCCGGCGGGAAGCCGTACGAGGCCGGGTGGCCGGAGATCCTCGCCATCCGGAGCGGCTGCGGGTGCCGGATCAACTCGCCGAGGATGCCGTGTCCTTCCGGGTAGGGGCCGACGGTGGCGATCTCGTCCTCCGTGACGCCCACCGTGTGGAAGGCGGACAACCGCGTGCCGTCCGGCCCGATGACGCCGAGGGCCGCGTACTCGGCGTCCACGAGCACGGCGGCGGCTTCCACGATGGAGCGCAGCGCCTGCTCCAGGTCCAGTTCCCGGCCGACGGAGAGGATGGCGTCCAGCAGGCTGCGCACGCGTTCCTGCGTGCCCCGGGCGGCGTCGATCCGGGCCTGCAGCTCCTCCAGCAGCTCGTCGAGCTTCAGCCGCGGCAGGCGTACGCGGGGCTCCTCGGGGCTTGCCACCACGTCCTCCCTGTCCCGTGGGCGCGGACCCGGCACCGGCCGGTCATCTCCACCGTATCCGGAGCCCGTCGCGGCCGGTACGCCGGACCGCACGGCTCTCG